>NZ_JBFAOM010000006.1:0-305068 GCF_040675235.1 Nonomuraea sp. NPDC049637 | reverse complement strand
GATCTCTTCGAGGCCCGACTGGGTCGGGACGTCCCTGCGCCCGGCCTGACGAGCCGCCTCTACCCGGCCCTTCCACTTCTCGTTGCCCAGCAACCAGTCGAACGACTCGGTCTGCAGGGCGAGGAGGTCAGGAACTTCGAGGGGCTCCTGGATGCGCGCGAAAGAGACGCGACGGGGACCAGCGGGTACGGCGGAGGCGTTGCGCGAGGCTGCCAACAGATGTCCTTCCGAGGGCTCGCGGCGGACTGACTACACGCACGCCAGACAACCTCGCAACGTGAGCAAGCATCACGGGTCGTCAAAGGGCAGCGCAAAGGGGCAGTGTAGCCGAACGGCACACGCCTGTCCACTTCGCTCTCGCTGCATGCTCCACGTTGGTCGCAGCATCGCCC
Organism: Nonomuraea sp. NPDC049637; assembly: GCF_040675235.1. NCBI lineage: Bacteria > Bacillati > Actinomycetota > Actinomycetes > Streptosporangiales > Streptosporangiaceae > Nonomuraea > Nonomuraea sp. NPDC049637. Next base: position 304,676 of record NZ_JBFAOM010000006.1, on the reverse strand, counting down.
GTTCAGCCGCAAACGTCAAGCCCGCAAGCCCGACTTTTAGCCGCCTAGAGGCTCGGACGCTGGGTTTTCTCCCCAGTGTGATCGGGCGCCTACCGCCAGGCCCAAGACGATACCCGCGATCGTGGGCGGTTAACGCTCCGTCACCCCGGGGGTCGAACCCATGCCGACCACCGATGTAGCTGTGACTGGAGTACCCCTATCAAGGGCTTCGCCAAACCTGATTTTTGGTAACAATTGAAGGTAGCGGCACGCCCGGCGGCTCAGGCCGTTCCCAGCAGCGTGGACAGCCCCTCGACCAGCCATCGCCCGTCTTGCCTGACCATGACGAACCGGGCCCGGTTCTGGGTCACCTGTTGCTGGGGCCTGTCCTGGTTCGGCACTACTTTTACCGTAACCATGTTCACGAACAACAGGACCTCGACCCTGTCCGGCGTGGCGCGCTCGACGCCGGCGTCCACCACGGCCGCGGTGCGGACGGTCTTCTCGGCCTTGGCCTTGGACACCAGCGACGTGGTGAGCTCCTTGTAATGCCTGGTCAGCTCGCCCGTCGTGTACGCCCCGGCCCGGGCCAGGTCGGCCTCCACCGAGCGGTAGTCGTAGGAGAACATGTCGGGGGCGACCTGGCGGGCCGTCGCCATCGCCTCGGCCCCGGCTCCTTCGGCCCCCCGCAGGTCACGCAGGTCGAACCACATCCTGGGCACCAGCACACCCGCGACGATCACCAGGACGCCGAGCAGCACCACAGTGACGGTTCTCACACCACCTGCACCACCTTCGACACCAGCCACACGCCGCCGACCTTGGTCACGTCCATCGTCCAGCGGTAGAAGCGCTCCTGGGGCGGGCTCTTGGAGCCGTCCCAGCGGATCTCGGCGTCGGCCACCACCAGCACCTTCGCCGTGCCGCCGGACATCGACACCAGGCCGGTGGCGCGCAGGACGCCGTGCTGGACGACCTTGTTCGCGACCGTGGTGCTCTTGAGCTTGCCCGCGATGGCCTGGTAGCCGGTTCTGGCCCCGCCCGTGCAGGTGTCGAGGATGCGCTGCACGTCGGCGTCGACGGTCTTGTAGTCGAGCGAGACCAGGTTCTTGGCGTGGGTGCCGGCCGCGAGCAGCGCGGCCTGCCGGTCGTCGGCCAGGGCCTGCGCGTCACGCGCCTGGAGGGAGATCCACACGCCGGCGGCGACGAGCGCCGCCAGCGTCACGCTGAGGGCGGCCACCAGGATGCGTGCCGGGCGCGCGGGAAGTGCTCCCACCTGTGCTCACCCCTTCCGGCCGGTCGCCGGATCATAACCCGCGAGCCAGTCTTCAAGCCCTGGAATCGACGGAGGCGGTTGGGGAGCGGGGGCGTTGCGGGCGCCGCGCACGCCGGTCGCGCTGCCGCGCGGCTCCCTGCAGAACGCCTTCGGGTCGGGCGGCCGGGTGCTGACGTCGTGGGGCTGTCGCCTGCGTACACGCTCGTAGCCGCGGGTGCACGGCCTGGGCACGTTGAGGTCGAGGTCGAGGCCGAAGTGCAGGCCGTCCCGGTCGACCACGGAGAAGGCGCCCGCGACGGCGGCCGGGTAGCCGATCAGGAGCTGCCGGAGGGCGGTGACCCGGGCGGAGACCGTACGGCCGCCGATCACCAGGTGGGTCAGGAGCGGGCGCAGGTGCGGCGCGACGCCGTCGGTCAGCCGTTCGAGCGACCCGGCCGCGCGCGGGGTGCGGCCGATCAGGTGGGCGAGGTCGCCGCGACCGTCGCGGAGCGAATCCGTCAAGCTCGCCAGATTCCCGGCAAATGCCTTCAGGTGGCCCCCAGAGGCTCGCTGAGCGTCGAGCACGGTCTCCCCGTCGTGCAGGACCGCGACCGTCTCGGGAAGCACGCTCTCGGCCTGTCCGAGCAGCTTCTCGCCCGCGTCGGCCAGCCGTCGCAGGGCGGCCCCGTTGCCGCCGAGCCCCTTGTCCAGCTCGGTGACGACCGTCTCCAGGTCGCGCGGGTCGACCGAGGCCAGCAGCCGGTCGGTGTCGCCGAGCAGCCGGGCCGTGGGGACCGGCAGCCGCGTGTGCGCGCGGTCGATCACGTCCCCCTCCCGCAGGTACGGCCCCGCGCCCCCGGCGGGCCGCAGGTCCAGGTACTGCTCCCCCACGCCCGACCGGTTGGCCACCACCGCCAGCAGGCCGCGGGCCGGGACGGGGTCGCCGGACCCGAGCCTGACCACGGCCCGCGCGCCGTCGCCCGCCACCGCCAGCGACACCACCCGGCCGATCGGCACCCCTCGGTAGGTCACCTCCGAGCCGTCGAACAGCCCGCCCGCGTCGGCCAGCTCGACGGTGACCCGGTAGGCGGGGTCGAACAGGTCGGCGCCCACCCAGGCGTACCTGACCAGCGTGTACGCCACCGCCACCACCCCGATCAGCGCGAACGCCAGCAGCCTGACGGTCATCGCGCACCGCCGAGCAGGTTGCGCAGCGTGGCGCCGGGCGAGGCGTCGACGGTCAGGTCGGTGTTGGCGTAGTCGCCGCGCAGCATGGACGAGGCCGACCCCGGGAACGGGAACGTGATCGCCGTCGCCAGCCCCGACGCGACGCTGTCGCGCGCCCGGTCGAGGTTGAGCAGGAGCTCGCGCAGATGGCGCAGGTCGGCCAGGGTGTCGGCCTGGGAACGCTCGACGACGCGGGTGGCGGTGCGGCCGAGCCGGTCGAGGGCGGCGAGCATGGCGGTCAGGCCGGCGCGCTGGTCCTTGAGCAGGGTGACGGCCGGGCCGATCTCGGTGGCGGTGGCCCTGATCGTGGCGCGCTGGGCGGCCAGGGTGCCGGTGAGGCCGTCGAGGGCGTCGATCAGCCGGACGATCTGCTTCTTGGAGCCGTCGAGCCCCGCGGCGAACGCGCCGAGCCTGCGCAGCAGGTCCTTCAGCCGGGCCGAGCGGCCGTCGAGCACGGCGGCCAGCTCGCGGTCGACGGTCGCGACCTGGTCGAGGCCGCCGCCGTCGACCAGCAGCGACGCGGCCGACAACACCTCCTCGACCTCGGCCGTCGTGCTCGTCCTGGCCGCCGGGATCGGGCCGCTCAACCGCCCGCCTCCGGCGGGCAGCAGCTTGACGAACTTCTCGCCCAGCAGGCTCGTCTGGGAGATCGCCGCCGACGTGCGGTCGGGCAGGGCGACGTCGCCGCGCACCTCGCAGACGACGTCGGCCCGCCAGTCGTCGCCCAGCTCCACGCCGGTGACCTCGCCCACGGTGACGTCGTCGACCTTGCACGGCGAGCGCGGCACCAGGTCGAGCGCGTCGGCGAACCGGATGGTCACCGCGTACGGCCGCTCGCCCAGGTCGGCGCCGCCGGGCAGCGGCAGCGAGGCCACCCCCTCGAAGCCGCAGCCGGCCAGGGTCGGGAGCAGCAGCGCCAGGACGAGCGGGCCTCTCATCGCACGGGTCCTTCCGGCAGGGGGTGGGGCGGCTGGACGGAGGCGGGCAGCGGGACCAGGTTCTGGATGATCGTGTCGAACCAGCGTCCGTTGCCGGTCGCGTCGGCGAGCTGGCGGGCGAACGGCCCGAGCAGGGCCAGCGACCGGTCGAGGCTCTCCTCCTGGCGGCGCAGCACGGCGACGAAGGAGCGCAGCCGTTCCAGTGCGGGCCTCAACGTGGTCCTGTTGTCGGCGACCAGCCCGTCGACCTGCCCGGCCAGCGCCACCGTGTTGACCAGCAGCCCGTGGACGACGGCCCGCCGCGCGGAGACCTCGCGCAGCAGCAGGTCGCCGTCGGTGACCAGGCCGTGCAGGTCAGCGTTGCGGCGGGCCAGCAGGCCGGTGACGGTACGGGCGTGGCTGACCAGGTCGTGCAGGCGGGCGTCGCGGGCGGCGACGGTACGCGAGAGCCTGCCGAGCCCCCGGAGGGAGGCCCTGATCTCCGTCGAGGAGCCTTCCATGGTCTGCGACAACACCGTCATGGCCTTGGCCAGGGCCCGCTCGTCGACGCGTCCCGCGGCCGCGCCCAGGTCGGCGACGGCGGGCGCGACCTCGTAGGGAACGCTCGTGCGCGACAGCGGGATCTGCCCCTGGAGCCGGCCGCCGCCCTCGGGGACGAGCATGACGAAGTGGGCGCCGAGCAGGGTCTTGATCCGGATGTCCGCCCTGGTCAGCGAGCCGAGCCGGACGTCGTCGGCCACCCGCAGATCGACGCGGACGTGGTCGCCTTCGAGATCGACGCCGGTGACCTCCCCGACCTTGACCCCGGCGATCATCACGTCGTCGTGCTCGCGCAGGCCCGCCGAGTCGGCGAACGCGGCCGAGTACGCGCTGCCGCGCGGCAGGCCGCCGACCGCCAGGGCCGCCACGACCAGCGCGATGGCCACGACGATGCCGCCGACGCCCAGCGGCACGGGATCGTGTCTCCTGAAGGGGGTCAGCGGCATCGCGGGCTCCCGTTGACGATCTTCGGAGTGCGCACGCCGCCGCTCCTGACCGTGAGCGAGCAGAGGTAGAAGTTGAACCACGACCCGTAGGAGGAGGCCCGGACGAGCCGGCCGAGACGGTCGGGCGCGCGGGCGAGGGTGTCCTGGACCAGGGCGCTCCTGGCGTTGAGCGCCTTGAGCAGCCCGTCCGCGTGCCGGACGCTCGCCCGCAGGTCGGGCCGGGCCCTGCGGACGAGATCGCCGGTGACGACGGTGAGGCGGTCGAGGGTGGCCAGCGAGTCGCCGATGGCCTCGCGGTCGCCGGCCAGGCCGCCGATCAGGGCGCGCAGGTCGATCAGCAGGCGGTCGTAGTCGTGCTCCCGGCCGGCGATCTCGCCGAGCACCGCGCCGAGGTTGGTGATCACGCGGCCGATCACGGCGTCGCGGTCGGCGAGCGTGCCGGTGAGGGAGGCGATGTGGCCGAGCAGGGCCTCGACCGTGCCGCCCTCGCCCTGCAGCACCTGGACGATCTGCCAGCTCAGCTTGTTGACGTCCTGGGGGCGGATGGCGTTGAGCAGCGGCCTGAAGCCGTTGAACAGGGCCGTCACGTCGAGGGCCGGGCGGGTGTCGGTCACCCGGGCGCCCGGCGGGAGCAGGCCGGGGCCGCCGGGGCCGGTGGACAGCGTCAGGTAGCGGTCGCCGACGAGGTTGCGCCAGCGGACGGCGGCCACGACCCCGCGGGGCAGCGCGGTGGTGCGCCGTACGGAGAAGGCGACCTCGGCCTGGACGCCCGCCAGCGTGACGCTCTCGACCCGGCCGACCCGCACGCCGGCGATGCGCACCTCGTCGCCCTCGCGCAGCCCGGAGGCGTCGGTGAACAGGGCGTGGTAGACGACCGCGGCGGTGAAGCGGGCGCCCGAGATCGTGATCGCGAGGGTGGCCACGCACAGGGTGGTGACGAGGGCGAAGACGGCCAGCTTGAGCGCCGGCCCGAGCGTGGTCATCGCAGCATCAGCCGTGCCAGGTCGGCGGTGCCGTCGTCGAAGCGCACCCCCGGGAAGGGCACGGGCGCGTGGTCGGGCAGGCCGTAGCAGGCCGGGCCTCTGCGGTCGGCGTAACGCGGGGTGTCCTTGCCCGGTTCGTACGGGTGCGCCGGCCGGACGATCTCCAGCACCGCCTTCGCGCTGCCGTGGCCGAAGGCGTTGTCCAGCAACGGCCGCAGGCGGTCGAGGCCGCGCAGGACGCACGGGATGACGGGCGCGTGGTGGGCGGCCACGTCGAGGGCCGGCCGGACGACGTGCGGCAGGCCGACGATCCCGGGCTCGTCCGTGCTCAGCAGGCGGTCGGCGGCGGTGGCGGCCCGGGTGACGGCCGCGGTGGCCGGGCCGATGGGGGCGGCGGTGAGGGTGCGGCCGATCGCGGCGCTGTTGGCCAGGGTGCGCAGCAGGTCGGGGGCGGCCTGGCCGTACCGGGCGGTGACGTCGGCGAGCTTGGCGATGTCCCGCTTCAGCGCGGGCAGGTGGGGCTGGAGGCGGCGCAGGTAGGCGTCGGTTCTGTCCAGGGTCGTGCCGAGCCGGGCGCCGCGGCCGTCAAGAGCGGTGGCCAGGGCGTTCAGGACGGCGTTCAGGCGTTCGGGATGGACGGCGCGCAGGTGGGCCAGCAGGCGGTCGAGGATCTCGGTGATCTCGACGGCGGCGGACGAGGCCCTGATCACGTCGCCGTCGCGCAGCGGGCCGCGCGGCGAGCCGGGCGGGATCAGGGCGACGTACTTCTCGCCGAACAGGGTCTTGGCGCGCAGCTCTGCGGTGGAGGCGCGGTCGACGTCGTGGTCGAGGGCCAGGGTGAGGCGGGCGCCGTGGTCGGCGGGCGCCACCTCGGTCACCTCGCCGACCACGACCCCGTTGACCTTGACGTCGGCCCGGCGGTCGAGCTGCAGCCCGGCGGCGGGCAGCAGCAGCGTGACGTGCCGGGCGGTGGAGAACGCCTTCGAGTAGACGGCCAGCGTCAGGGCCGTGAAGGCGGCGATGATCGCCAGGAGCGCGGCGCCGTGTCTCAACCGGCCAGCCTCACCGTCGTGGTCGTGCCCCAGATGGCCAGGCCGAGCAGGAGGTTGGCGACGTTGACCGTCACCAGCACCGCGCGCACGGCCCGCCCGACCGCCACCCCGACCCCGGCCGGCCCGCCGGTGGCGTGGAAGCCGTGGTAGCAGTGGATGAGGATCACCAGGACGGCGAAGACCATCGCCTTGCCGAAGGACCACAACACGTCGTAGGGCGACAGGAACAGCTCGAAGTAGTGGTCGTAGGTGCCCGTGGACTGGTCGTGCAGCACGGTCACGATCAGGCGGGTGGCGACGTAGGAGGCGAGCAGGCCGAGCACGTACAGCGGCATGACGGCGGCGAAGCCGGCGAACAGCCGCGTGGTGACCAGGAACGGCACCGGCGGGACCGCCATGACCTCCAGCGCGTCGATCTCCTCGCCGACCCGCATCGCGCCGAGCTGGGCGGTGAACCCGCAGCCCACGGTGGCCGACAGGCCGATGGCGGCCACCAGCGGGGCGATCTCGCGGGTGTTGACGTAGCTGGACAGGAAGCCGGTGAAGGCCGAGCCGCCGATGCGGTCGAGGCCGGTGTAGCCCTGCAGGCCGACCTCGGTGCCGGTGAAGAAGGTCATGAAGGCGACGATCGTCATCGTGCCGCCGATCACCGCCAGGCCGCCGCTGCCCAGCCCGACCTCGGCCAGCAGCCTGAGCACCTCCCGGCGGTAGCGCGCGCCGGCCGGAAGAGCCCTGATCGCCCTGGCGTAGAACGCGCCCTGCCGGTCGAGCGCCCTCATGACCGCACCAGCTCGTTGTAGACCGCGCTGATCAGGAAGTTCTCGGCGAACAGCAGCAGGGCGGCGAACACCACGGCCTGGTTGACCGCCTCCCCCACGCCCTTGGGCCCGCCCGCCGCGCCCAGCCCCTTGTACGCGGCGACGAGCCCCGTCGTGACCCCGAATACCAGCGCCTTGCCCTCCGAGACCCACAGGTCGGAGACCTCGGCCAGAGCGTTGAACGACTGCAGGTACGCGCCGGGCGAGCCGCCCTGGACGACCACGTTGAACAGGTAGCCGGCGACCAGCCCGACCGTGACGACCAGGCCGTTGAGCAGCGGCGCGACCAGCGCGCACGCGGCCACCCTGGGCACGACGAGCCGGTGGAGCGGGTCGACCGCGAGCACCTCCATGGCGTCGATCTCGTCCCTGATCCGGCGGGCGCCGAGGTCGGCGCAGATCGCGCTGCCGGCCGCGCCCGCGATCATCAGCGCGGTCACCACCGGGCCCGCCTCGCGGACGATGCCGAGCACGGCGGTGGCCCCGGTGAAGGACTGGGCGCCGAACTGGCGGATGAGGTTGCCGGTCTGCATGGCGAGCACGGCCCCGAAAGGAATGGCGACCAGGGCGGTGGGCAGGGCGCTCACGCTGACGATGAACCACGCCTGCCGGACGAGCTCGCGCACCTGGAACGGCCGTCGCGCGGCGGCCCTGGCGGTGTCGAGCGACATGGCGACGAACCGCCCGACCTCCGCCGTCACCATGTGCGGCCGATCGAATGCTGACAGTAACCTTCGTGGGCCGCGAGGAGGCACTTCTCGGTCGGATTCATGGTCTAGGCGACGCCGTCGGCGTGGGCGTCGATCAGCCGGGGGTACTCCTCCAGCCAGTTGCGGCCCCGTTCGTCCACGAACGAACCCTGCGGCGGGATCACGCCGTGGGCCGCCAGCCACCGGCCGGGCGGCTGCTGCGAGCGGCGCAGCACGTTGCCGCTCGGCATGAGCTGCGGCGGGATCGGCGGCAGCCCGCCGGGGTCGTGGCCCATCTGGGCCTCGGCCTCCAGCTCGGAGATGTCCTTCTCCTCCGACATGCCGATCGGGCCGTGCCTGCGGGCGTTGAGGAACTGCCGCACCACCGGCTCGTCGCTGGACAGCAGCATCTCGCGCGGCCCGAACATGACCAGCTCGCGGCGGAACAGCAGCCCGATGTTGTCGGGGACCGTGCGGGCGGTGTTGATGTCGTGGGTGACGATCAGGAACGTGGCCTCAATGTCGGCGTTGATGTCGACAATCGTCTGGTTGAGGAAGGCGGTGCGGACCGGGTCGAGGCCGGAGTCGGGCTCGTCGAACAGGATGATCTCGGGGTCGAGCACCAGCGCCCTGGCCAGGCCGGCCCGTTTGCGCATGCCGCCGGAGATCTCACCGGGCAGCTTGCCCTCGGCGCCGACCAGCCCGACCAGGTCGATCTTGTCCATCACGATCCTGCGGATCTCGGCCTCGGTCTTCCTGGTGTGCTCGCGCAGCGGGAAGGCGATGTTGTCGTAGAGGTTGAGCGAGCCGAACAGGGCGCCGTCCTGGAACAGCACGCCGAACAGCCGGCGCAGCTCGTAGAGCGTGCGCTCGGGGCAGCTCGCCAGGTCGTGGCCGTCGATCCAGATGTGGCCGCGGTCGGGACGCAGCAGGCCGACCAGTGTCTTGAGGAAGACGGACTTGCCGGTGCCCGACGGGCCGAGCAGCACCGAGATCTCACCCGCGGGCAGTGTGAGCGAGACATCCTCCCAGATGACCTGCCGACCGAACGACTTGGTCAACCCCTCGACCACGACCTCGACGCCCACTGGCCACCTTCCCGATCACAGGGAGCACTCAGGGGATAACGTGCCGCACACTTTACTTCCAGAATGCCCTCACGGTAGCGGCGAACCGAGGAATTGGAACCGATTCCAATAACTTGTTACCCGGCGGTTATCAGACTTCGGGTCCAGTAAGGGCGCGCAGGCTCGGGCGCAGCAGCCGGGCGATGCGCTCCGGCGGGGCGTCGCGCAGTTCGGGCAGCTCGAGCAGCTGGTGGCCGACGGTCACGCCGAGCAGGATCGTGGTCATCAGCGCCGCGCGCAGGCGGGCGTCCTCGCCGGGGATCGACGCGGCGAGCCTGTCGACCTGCCGGGCGAGCGCCTCGCGGGCCGCCGTGCCCGCCTCGGGGTGGGTGAGCATCGAACGCATCATCGCCAGCGAACCCTGGGGCAGCTCGCCCATCTTCACGTCGAGGGTGCCGAGCAGGTGCTCGACCAGCTCCTCGGGGGTGGTGGCGGCCTCGGGGGCGGGCGTGGCGCGCAGGGCGGCCCTGAAGAGCTCCTGCTTGTTGCCGAAGTACTGCATGACCAGGGCCGGGTCGACCGCGGCGGACTTCGCGACCGCCCTGATCGTGGCGCGCTCGTAGCCGACTTCGGCGAACAGCGCCCTGGCCGCGTCGAGGATCCTTCCCTCGGTTCTGCGCCGTCGTTCGGCACGGGGAAGCACTCGCTCGCTCACAGTCCGACTCTACCTGTGTTGACCGTTCGTCCGGATTCGCTCTACGCTCGTTGAGTCAACGGGTGTTGAGCGAGATGTGAGGAGTGGTGGTCATGACCGTCGAGGAGATCGTCGGCGCCTTCCACGGCGCGATGCTGCGCAAGTCGGCCGACGAACTGGCCGACCTGTACGCGGAGGACGGCAGGCACGAGTTCCCGTTCGGCGGGCTGCCGCCGTACGAGGGGCGGGAGGCGGTGCGGGCCGGGTACCGGGCGTCCTGGGGCGTCTCCCCCGCCGTGCCGCAGAAGGTGGAGCGGATCGCGTTGCACCGTACGGACGATCCGGAGGTGGTGGTCGTCGAGCAGAACGCGCACGTCAAGGTGGGCGAGCGGGCGATTACCGTCCCGGGGCTGCTGATGCTGCGGATCAGGGGCGGGCGGATCGTCCACTGCAAGGACTTCATGGACGCGAGCGCCATCGCCAGGGTCCGGGAGGCGGCCCGCGAAGCCGGAGCCACTTCCGGGTGATGCCGCCGAGGGTGTCCCCGCGCAGGGCCGGTGCCGTCCCCGTACATGCGAAAAGAGGCGGTCACACCCGGCACCAGGGTGTGTCCGCCTCTTCCGAAGAGCTGTGTGAAGTGGGAAGTTACTTCACGGTCACGGTGGCGCCGGCGCCCTCGAGGGCAGCCTTGGCCTTCTCCGCCTGCTCCTTGTTGACCTTGCCGTCGAAGACCGGCTTGGGAGCGCCGTCCACCAGGTCCTTGGCCTCCTTGAGGCCCAGAGACGTGAGGGCGCGGATCTCCTTGATGACCTGGATCTTCTTGTCGCCGGCGGCCTCGAGGATGACGTCGAACTCGTCCTGCTCCTCAACGGCGGCGGCCTCGCCACCACCAGCGGCGGCGGGGGCGGCGGCGACCGCGACGGGGGCGGCGGCCTTGACGTCGAAGACCTCTTCGAAGTGCTTAACGAACTCGGACAGCTCGAGGAGGGTCATCTCCTTGAACGCGTCGAGCAGCTCGTCGGTGCTGAGCTTCGCCATGATGCTTTTCCTTACGTTTAGGACTTGCAGAAAACTAGGAACGGGACCGCGGAAGTTGCGGCAACCCCCGTGTTACTCGCCCGCTTCTTCGCGCTTGGCACGAAGGGCGTCGGCCAGCTGAGCCATCTGCGTGGGCAGCGCGGCGAAAACCGCGGCGGCAGCGCTCTGCTTCGCCTTGAGAGCACCGGCGAGCTTAGCGAGGAGGACCTCGCGGGACTCGAGGTCGGCGAGCTTGGTGATCTCGGTGGCGTCGAGCGTCTTACCGTCGAGCACACCACCCTTGATCACCAGAAGGGGATTGGCCTTGGCGAAGTCACGCAGACCCTTGGCCGCCTCGACAACGTCGCCGTTGACGAAGGCGATCGCGGTCGGGCCCGTGAGCAGGTCGTCGGGGAACGACAGACCGGCCTCGTTAGCCGCGATCTTGGTCAGGGTGTTCTTCGCCACGGCGAACTTCGCATTCTCACCAAGAGCAACGCGCAGCTGCTTGAGCTGAGCGACGGTGAGACCGCGGTACTCGGTCAGAACGGCGGCGCTGCTGCCTTCGAACTCGCTCTTGAGCTCGGCAACGGCTGTCGCCTTATCCGCCCTCGCCATGGGCCTCCTTCCAGGTGTGCCGCCGGCGAAGGCCCCTGGAAATGAGAACAGCCCCGGGCGCAGGGGCGCACGGGGCTCACATATGGAACTGCACCATATGGGAAACTCGCATCACACCTGCGCGGGCCGTCCACAGAACGTGGATCCTTCGGTCGCCAGGACTGATGCACCTGACGACGACCGGCGGTCTTCGGCAACGACCAGAGTACGTGCTGGTCGCCGAGTTTCCAAATCGGTTCTCAGTTGACGGTCGTCTTCGGCAGCTCACCGACCTGGTCCGCGGGCGGGGCCTCGACCTTGACGGGCTCGTTGAAGCCCTTGAACAGCAGGGTGGCGTCCAGCGTGGCGCCCTCCTTGGAGCCGTTCAGGGTGAGCTTGCGGGGCAGGCCGTCGCCGGCCACCCAGATGTCGAACTTGACGTCCTTGAGCTCGGCGAGGTTCGTCCTGGCCTGCTGCTGCTTGTCGGCGGGCAGCTGGCCGACGGCGGCGTCCACGGGGAACGTGCCGCTGTAGTGGGTGGTGTCCGCGCCGTTGACGCTCTCGGTGCCGACCTGCTTCACGTCCTTGGACACGGTGACCAGCTTGGTCACGTTGGCGAGGTCGAACTGCTGGATCTGGCTGAGGTACTGGTTGACCTGGTTCTGGTCGCCCACTTCGTTGAGCGCGACCTTGATCCACGGCTTGGTGGCGCCGACGAGCTGCTTGAGGGCCTCGACCTTCACATAGACGGTGTCACCCTGCAGGACGGCGCGCACGCCGCCCGGCAGGTTCCGGCCGCCCATGTCGACGGTGTCGAGGGTCAGGTCGACGGCGAGCTGGGGCTTGCTCTGGTAGAGCATGCGTCCCTGCACCTTGCCGTTGCCTTCTTGGGGGTGTGTCACGTTCGCGACGGCGTCCACCGTGTAGCTGGTGACCTCTGCGGTCTTCTGCGCGGCCTGCGCGAGCACCTCTGAGGCGGCCAGGTTGACCTGGATGGGCTGCACGTTCGTACCGCACCCGGCGACCGAGGCCGCGATGAGAGCAGCTCCGGCCACGGCGGTGGCGAGACTTATCCTGCGCTTCAGCATGTTTTGACCCTACGGTTGGCTTGTCCCATCGTGGCGACTTCCCCGCATAATTCGGGGAAAACCCAGGGTTCTCCCCCACAGGCTGTGCACGATTTCTGCACATCCCCGCTCACCTGGAGAGATCATCCCCGCCGAAAATTCGGGCTCGACCCGACGCTCGTCGGCACGCAGGCGAACCAGAAGCCGACGCTCGGCGGCACCCGGGCGAGCCGGGACCCGACGCTCGCCGGCACCCGGGCAAAGCGAAAGGCCCCCGCCTGGGACAGGCGGGGGCCCTTCGAAGAACGTGCGGCCGTTACGCGTCGAGCTCGGCGGTCAGGCCACGGGTGAGGTTGGGGTCGACGGGGACGCCGGGGCCCATGGTGGTGGAGAAGGTGACCTTCTTCAGGTAACGCCCCTTGGCCGCCGACGGCTTGAGACGCAGCACCTCGTCAAGGGCGGCGGCGTAGTTCTCGATGAGCTGACGCTCGGGGAACGACGTCTTGCCGATGATGAAGTGCAGGTTGGCCTGCCGGTCGGTGCGGAACTCGATCTTGCCGCCCTTGATCTCCGTCACGGCCTTGGCGACGTCGGGCGTCACGGTGCCGGTCTTGGGGTTGGGCATGAGACCGCGCGGGCCGAGCACGCGGCCCAGACGGCCGACCTTGCCCATGAGGTCGGGGGTGGCGACCACGGCGTCGAACTCGTTGAGCCGGTTGCCCTTGGCGATCTCGTCGATCAGCTCGTCGGCGCCGACGATGTCGGCGCCCGCCTCGCGGGCTGCCTCGGCACGGTCACCGGTCGCGAAGACCAGGACCCGGGCGGTCTTACCGGTGCCGTGCGGGAGGTTGACCGTGCCGCGCACGATCTGGTCGGCCTTGCGAGGGTCGACACCCAGCCGCAGCGCCACTTCCACGGTGGCGTCGAACTTGGTGGTCGACGTCTCCTTGGCCAGCTTCGCGGCGTCGGCGGGCGTGTAGAGCTTGTCGCGGTCGACCTTGGCCGCCGCGTCCTTGTGCGCCTTGCTGCGCTTCATGTCTGTCTCCTTGTGGTACGCGGGCCGGGACCCGGCCCTCCCACGGATCTGGGAAAAGGTCTTAGTCGGCGATCGTGATGCCCATCGACCGGGCGGTGCCGGCGATGATCTTCTCTGCAGCCTCGACGTCGTTGGCGTTGAGGTCGGGCATCTTGGTCTCGGCGATGCTGCGCAGCTGCTCGCGCGTCAGCCGGCCGACCTTGTCCTTGTGGGGGACGGCGCTGCCCTTGTCGAGACCGAGGGCCTTCTTGATCAGCTCAGGCGCCGGGGGCGTCTTCGTGATGAAGGTGAAGCTGCGGTCTTCGAAAATGGTGATCTCAACGGGGATGATGTTGCCCCGCTGGGACTCCGTCGCAGCGTTGTACTGCTTGACGAAGTCCATGATGTTGACGCCGTGGGGACCGAGGGCGGTACCGACCGGCGGAGCGGGCGTGGCCTGGCCAGCGGGGAGCTGGACCTTGACGAGCGCCGCGATCTTCTTCTTCGGAGGCATGAGTCCTTCTCCGGGTCCTGATCGTGATGCCGTCCGGACGCGGATGCGCCCGGACATGTCGGAAGGCCACCCTTCGCGAAAGGCGGCCGACCGAACGTCTAAGTGTAGGTGATCGTCTTAGATCTTCGAGACCTGGTTGAACGAGAGCTCGACCGGGGTCTCACGACCGAAGATCGAGACGAGCACCTTGAGCTTCTGCGACTCGGGGCTGATCTCGCTGACCGAGGCGGGCAGAGTGGCGAAGGGGCCGTCCATGACCGTGACGGACTCGCCGATCTCGAACTCGACCGTGGGGCCGGAGGCCGCCTTGGTGGTGGCCTTCTTGCTCTCCTCGGACGGCTCGGGCGCCAGCAGCTTGGCGACCTCGTCGAGGCTGAGCGGGCTCGGCTTGTTGGACAGGCCGACGAAACCGGTCACGCCGGGCGTGTTGCGCACGGCGGCCCAGGACTCGTCGGTCAGCTCCATGCGCACCAGGACGTAGCCGGGCAGCACGCGCTCCTTGACCGGGACCTTCTTGCCGCTCTTGAACTCCTGGACGGTGTGCGTGGGCACCTCGACCTGGTAGATGTAGTCCTCCATGTTGAGCGACACGTTGCGGCTCTCGATGTTGGACTTCACGCGGTTCTCGTAGCCGGCGTAGGAGTGGATCACGTACCACTCGCCGGGAAGCCCGCGCAGGGAGCTCTTGAACTCCTCGACCGGGTCGACGTCGGGCAGGATCTCGGCCTCCGCGTCGGCGGGGGCCTCCTCCGACTCTTCGACCTCGTCGGTCTCGTCGGCCTCCTGGAGAGCCGCCTCGACGCCTTCGTCGCGAGCCTCACCCAGCTCGTCGCCCCATTCGTCGGTGGCCTCTCCCAGCTCGTCGTCGCCCCGCTCGTCGCGGGGTTCCTCGGCCGGAACAGAAGACTCGGACACGTGACCTTTCCTCATTTCCTCGAATCGAATGGTGTCGCCGTCAGCCGACACCACACGGTGTCGAGCTAGGCGGGATCACTCCCCGCCGAAGACGCGGAGGACGGCCCAGCCCAGAGCGGCGTCGAGCCCATAAACGATCGCCACCATGATCAGAACGAATACCAGAACGACCGTGGTGTAGGTGATGAGATCCTTGCGTGTCGGCCAGATGACCTTGCGGAGCTCGTTGACGACCTGCCGGTAGAAAAGGGCAGGTGAAGTGCGTGTCTTCTTCTCGCCACTGGGCTTGCCTGCGGTCTCGCCGCGCGTGTCGATCGCCACAGTCCTCACCTGAATCTGTCGTATCCAACGCAGTTTTGCGGCGCGCTTACACGCCATTATTGCGCGGACCGCACTCGCAGGGCACGAGGGACTCGAACCCCCAACCGCCGGTTTTGGAGACCGGTGCGCTACCAATTGCGCCAGTGCCCTATGTCGTCAACCACACTACCCTGATTGACTCACTGCCTGGACCGAACCGCTCGCCGACATGCGGCGGAAGGACCAGGCGAAAGCATACGGGGGATTGCCCGGTACGTCGAACCCAAACCTGATCGCCCAGGTCACGCCCGCGTGGGAGCATGGGAGGCATGTCCACGCGACCCCGTATCTCCGCAAGAATCTCCGCGATTTCCGAGTCCGCCACGCTCGCGGTGGACGCCAAGGCGAAGGCGATGAAGGCGGCCGGCCGTCCGGTCATCGGCTTCGGCGCCGGCGAGCCCGACTTCCCGACGCCCGGCTACATCGTCGAGGCGGCGGTCGAGGCGGCCCGCGACCCGCGCAACCACAAGTACACGCCGGCGGGCGGCCTTCCCGAGCTGAAGCAGGCCATCGCCGACAAGACGCGGCGCGACTCCGGCTACTCCGTCGAGCCGTCCCAGGTGCTCGTCACCAACGGCGGCAAGCAGGCCGTCTACGAGGCGTTCGCCACGCTGCTCGACCCGGGCGACGAGGTCGTCGTGGTCGCCCCCTACTGGACGACCTACCCCGAGGCGATCAAGCTGGCCGGGGGCGTGCAGGTCGACGTGGTGACCGACGAGTCCACGGGCTACCTGGCGAGCGTCGAGCAGCTCGAGGCGGCCCGCACCGAGCGCACGAAGGCGCTGCTGTTCGTCTCGCCGTCCAACCCGACGGGCGCGGTCTACTCGCGCGAGGAGACCGTGGCGATCGGCCGGTGGGCGGCCGAGCACGGGCTGTGGGTGATCACCGACGAGATCTACGAGCACCTGGTCTACGGCGGCGCCGAGTTCACCAGCATCGCCACGGCCGTGCCCGAGCTGGGCGACCGGGTCGTGATCCTCAACGGCGTGGCCAAGACGTACGCGATGACCGGCTGGCGGGTGGGCTGGCTGATCGGCCCGTCCGACGTGGTCAAGGCCGCCTCCAACCTGCAGTCGCACGCCACCTCCAACGTGGCCAACGTGTCGCAGAGGGCGGCGCTGGCCGCGGTCTCCGGCGACCTGTCGGCCGTGGCCGAGATGCGGTCGGCCTTCGACCGGCGGCGCCAGACCATGGTGCGGATGCTCAACGAGATCCCGGGCGTGTTCTGTCCGGAACCGAAGGGGGCGTTCTACGCGTACCCGTCGGTCAAGGGGCTGCTGGGCAAGGAGCTGCGCGGCCGGCGGCCCGGGTCGTCGGCGGAGCTGGCCGAGCTGATCCTGGAGGAGGCCGAGGTGGCGGTCGTGCCGGGCGAGGCGTTCGGCACCCCCGGCTACTTCCGGCTGTCCTACGCCCTCGGTGACGACGACCTGGTCGAGGGCGTCAGCCGGATGGCCAAGCTGCTGTCCGAGGCTCGCTGAGCGGCCTACGCGGCGCCCTGCCGGCCTTCCGAGGCCACGGCGGGGCGCCGACGCCGGCTCAGGAAGCAGCTCGGGAAACGGCTCGGGAAACGGCTCGGGAAACGGCTCGGGAAACGGCTCAGGAAACGGCTCAGGAAACGGCTCAGGAAGCAGCTCGGGAAACGGCTCGGGAAACGGGTCAGGAGGCGGGTCAGGAGGCGGCGGGTCTGACGGCGGCGGCGGTCTGGCGGAGCTGGGCGGTCATGCCGGGCGTGGCGGCGAGGTAGACGGCCGTGCCGGGGCTCTCCAGCCACATGAAGTTGCGCAGGCCGTCGCGGCTCGTCCAGCGCAGCGCGGGTTTGCCGCGGTAGGCGGTCAGGGTCGAGCGGGCCACCAGCGTGGCGAAGTGCTCGGCCGTCCGCACGCCGCACACCACGCCCACCCGCAGTTGCTCGTCCTCGTCGTCGCGCCACATCACGCCCTTGACCGTGAGCCGCCTGGCGAGCCCGCCCAGGCGGCCGAAGGTGCCGGCGCGGGACAGCGGCGGGGGCGCGCCGGGGATCTCCAGCCTGGTCGACCCGCAGGCCAGCCTGACGGGCTTCCCGGTCGCCGGCTCGCTCGCCGACGGCGGCGGCGGGGTGGTGCTGGGCGGTCGGGGCGGGTCGCCGCCGCACCCGCCCGTGCCTGCGGCCAGCGCGAACGTGATGAACACCGCTGCCGGGCGCCGCATCGTCCCCCCATGACTCGTGGGATCAACCAGGGTAAAGGCTCCTAGTCTCCTACAGGAGCACGGGCCGAGGCGGCAATAGGCAGCAGCTCGCCGCCGAGGGAGTCGCTCACCCGGATCCAGGCGCCCGTGCCCGGGCGTTCCAGCCAGGCGATCACCCTGCCGCCGCCCGGATGCGCGCCGACGACCGCGGGCCGGCCCCTGATCGTGGTCTCGGCGGGGTCCAGCACGCCGGCGTGCGCGCGGTAGGTGTCCCAGTCGGCGGCCATCGTGCCGTGCTCGACCTGGGCCTCCACGTAACGCTTGGCGGTGCCGTACCTGGCCCGGACGCCGTCGGGGACGACCGGGCCGCCGCCGCTGCGGCGCAGGCCGCGGGGCAGGTAGGTGAGCCAGAGGTCGTCGGAGACGACCGCCAGCGGGGGCTCGGCCCGCGCCGCCGCGCCGGGGCGCGACGGCGCCTTCAGTGGCGGCGGGGGCACGTACGACGAGCCCGCCGAAGGCGGGTGCGGACGGCCGAAACCCGAGTGGAACAGGGCGTAGATGGCGAGAGCGGTCACCGCGAACGCCAGTCCGGCGAGCAGCGCGCGCCGGCCCTGCCCCGCGACGCCGGCACCCTCAGGGATCATGGACGGTTGATCCCCCGATCCGGGCGATCTCTACCGTGCCGATGCCGGTCCCGCAGCCTTGGGCGACATGCGAGTCCGCACCTGGGGCCAGTGGCAAAATATGGAAATGCACCGGCCCCTGCACACGCTGCCCAAAGCCCATCTCCACCTGCACTTCACCGGCTCCATGCGGCACTCGACGCTGATCGAGCTGGCCAGGGAGCAGGGGCTGCACCTGCCCGACGCGCTGGAGCAGGACTGGCCGCCGCGGCTGCGGGCCACCGACGAGCGCGGCTGGTTCAGGTTCCAGCGGCTGTACGACATCGCCAGGTCCGTGCTGAGCCGTCCCGAGCACGTCTACCGGCTGCTGCGCGAGACGGCCGAGGACGAGGCGGCGGCCGGTTCCCGTTGGCTGGAGATCCAGGTGGACCCGTCCGGGTTCGCCGCGCGGTTCGGCGGGCTCACGGCCACGCTGGAACTGATGCTCGACGCGGCGCGGCAGGCCGCCGAGCACGCCGGGGTGCACATGCCGGTGATCGTGGCGGCCAACAGGACCAGGCATCCGCTCGACGCGAACACCCTGGCCAGGCTCGCCACCCAGTACGCCGGCCGGGGCGTGGTGGGCTTCGGCCTGTCCAACGACGAGCGGCGCGGCGCGGCGCGCGACTTCGAGCGGGCCTTCCGCATCGCCAAGCGCGGCGGGCTGCTGGCCGTGCCGCACGGCGGCGAGCTGCTCGGGCCGCGCAGCGTGAGCCAGTGCATCGACGACCTGGGCGCCGACCGGGTCGGGCACGGCGTGCGGGCGGCCGAGGACCCGTGGCTGATGCAGCGGCTGGCCGACCGGCAGATCTGCTGCGAGGTGTGCCCGACGTCCAACGTGGGGCTGGGGGTGGCCGAGCGGGCGGCGGACGTGCCGCTGCGGCGGCTGTTCGACGCCGGGGTGCCGATCGCGCTGGGCGCCGACGACCCGCTGCTGTTCGGCACCCGGCTGCTGCGCCAGTACGAGCTGGCCAGGGAGGTCTACGGGTTCTCCGACGCGGAGATCGCCGAGCTGGCCCGGCAGTCGATCCGGTCCTCGACCGCGCCGGAGACGGTGCGCAAGGAGCTGCTCAAGGGCGTGGACGACTGGCTGACCGGCTCACCGGAGTGACCCGGCGATCCGCACCGCCCGTTCCCTGGTGCCGGCGCCCTCCAGGCGGTAGGTGAGCGCGTCCCGCTGCCAGACGAGGGTGGGGGCGGCCTGGCGCAGGGGGATCTCGGTGCCGTCCTGGCGGCGGATGTAGCCGAGCGGGTGCGCGCCGGGGATCCACCAGGCCGTGGTCCCGGCCACCTCGACGTAGTCGGGCCAGGGCGGGCCGAGCTTCTTGAAGAAGAACGGGTCCACGCCGCCCTGGAACTGGTCGAGCCGGACGCCATCCGGCCAGAACATCGACACCAGCCGGCCCTGGTCGGCGACGGTGGCGCGGGCGGGGGGCCCGAGCTCGGCCGGGGTTCTGACGTGGAACCTCACCAGGTCGGGCAGGTCGTCCGGGGCCACCGGGTGCTCGCCGGGGAGGTTCGCGGTGGTCCGTACCGGGGTGGGTGGTGTGTCGCCGAGCTGCAGTTCGACGCCGGCCAGGCGGAGGACCCGGGCCACGGCGGCGCGGCCCTGGGGGGTGGCGGCCGTGACGGCGACGACGGCCAGCACGACGGCCGCCACGATCCGCCACCGCGCCCGCCGTGTCCGCTGCGTCCGCCGTGTCCGCCGCCTGTGCTTCTGAGGCTGAAGCTCCAGGCGGGCGCGCACGGCGGCGGCGACGTCGTCCGGCGGCGGGGACGGGGCGTCGAGGAGGGGGCCGAGGGCGGTCAGTTCGGCTTCCAGGTCGTCGAAGGGGTCATGCGAGTTCACCGCCCACCTCCTCCCTCAGCCGGGCCAGCCCCCGATGGGTGCTGGACTTGACGGTACCGACCGGCCAGCCGAGCACCTGGGCCGTCTCCGCCTCCGACAGTTGCAGGAAGTACCGGCACACGACCGCCTGGCGTTCCCGCTCGGGCAGCCCGCGTACGGCCGCCAGCAGCCGGGCGCGCCGGTCGGTGGCGACGGCCGCGCCCGCGGGGTCGTCGGGGGCCACCGCACCGGCGGGGTCGGCGGCGGTGAGCCGTACGGCGAGGTAGGAGCGGCGCCCGCGGGCCCGGGTGAGGTTGTGCGTCTCGTTGGCCACGATCCGCAACAACCAGGGACGGAAAGGCGCGTCCCGCCGGAACTTGGACAGATGACGGAAAGCCTTGACGAACGCCTCCTGCACGACGTCCTCGGCCTCGTCGCCCGCGCCGAGCAGGGCGGCGGTGCGGTGGGCGAGCGCGCTGTACCTGGCGACCAGGGCCTCGTAGGCCCCCAGGTCACCGTCGAGCGAGCGGGCGATCGCCTCGTCGTCGTCCATGGCGTGTCAGATTCCATCGCATCGGCCCGCGCCCGGGGAAGGGTGTTTCACGCATCAGGTCATCCTCGGGGGCATTAGACTCGTGCAATCCGTCTGCCCCTCAAAGGAACGGGACTATGTCTTCTGGGTATGACCGTGTAGTGCAACCGGCGGCCGGTGACGAGGCCCTGGAGAACCACCTGGGTGGGGACGAGGCCAAGAACTATCGGCAGTACGAGTTCGACATGGTCGCCCCGCACGTCGGCCGTTCGATGCTGGAGATCGGCTCCGGGCTGGGCCACTTCGCCGAGCAGTTCCTGCCGCGGCTCGACCGCCTGGTCGTCAGCGACTTCGACCCCTACTGCGTCGAGCAGCTGGAGAAGCGCTTCGAGGGCCGCGACGACATCGACGTCCTGCAGTTCGGCCTGCCGACCGAGATCCCGCTGAAGGACAAGGTCGACACCGTCGTCATGATGAACGTGCTGGAGCACATCGAGGACGACGCCGAGGCGCTGCGCTCGCTGGCCCGCGTCACGCTGCCCGGCGGCCGGATCATCATCTGGGTGCCCGGCTACATGCAGCTTTACGGAGACTTCGACCGCAAGGTCGGGCACGTCCAGCGCTACACGCCCAAGACCCTGCGCGCCACGGTGGCCAGGGCGGGGCTCGACATCGACGTGCTCAAGCCGATCAACTTCCTGGGCGGCATCGCCTGGTGGGCGGCGGTCCGGCGGGGCGGCGTGGGCTACCCCGACCCGCGCCTGGTCAAGATCTACGACCGCACGGTGGTCCCGGCCACGCGGCTGATCGAGCGGTTCATCACCCCGCCGTTCGGCCAGACGGTGTTCTGCGTGGCCCGCGTCCCGCAGAAGTAGCCCGCAGAAGGGCCCGGCCGCCACCCGGTGGGTTGGTGGCGGCCGGACGTTTTCTACTTGATCGAGCCGGCGGTCAGTCCGCCGACGACCTTCCGCTCGATCAGCGCGAACAGGATGATCACCGGGATGGTGGCGATCACCGAGCCCGCGAAGAGGTTCTGCCAGTCCACCTGGTACTGGCCGATGAACGAGTTCAGCGCGACCGTGAGCGGCTGGTTGGCCGGGGTCGTGGTCAGGGTCAGGGCGACCACGAACTCGTTCCACGCCGCGATGAACGTGAAGATCAGCGCGGTGATCACGCCCGGCATGGCCAGCGGCAGCGTGATCCGGAACAGCGCGCCGAAGCGGCCGTTGCCGTCGATGAAGGCGGCCTCCTCCAGCTCACGCGGGATCGAGGCGAAGTAGGCGTTCAGGATCCACACCGCGAACGCCAGGTTGAACCCGCCGTTGACCAGGATCAGCGACCAGATCGAGTCCACCAGGCCGAACTGGTAGAACTCGCGGTAGATGCCGACGAGCATGGCCGTGGGCTGGAACATCTGGGTGATCAGCACCAGGATCAGGAACGCGGTGCGCCCCCGGAACTTGTGCCGGGCCGAGTAGTAGGCGGCCGGCAGGGCCACGAGCAGCACCAGGATCGTCGAGCCGCCGGCGACCTTGAGCGTCACCCACAGGTTCCCGGCCAGGCCGCTGGTCCAGAAGTTGGCGAGGTTCGACCACACCCACTCGTCGGGCCAGAACGTCACCTCGCGCAGCGACTCCTGCGACCGCAGCGAGGTCAGCAACATGACGAGGTACGGGAACAGGAAGACGAACGCGACGATGTAGGCCGCGGCCGCCACGATCACGGTCTTGAGCCTGGGCATGCGGCGCTGCGCCCGTCCGCGGTGTCCGGACTGGTGGCGGGCACCGGCCTTGGGCATGGTCTGCACGGCCATCACGCCACCTCCTTGTTCCAGCGCGACACCTTCAGGAAGAGCGCGGTCAGCACGATGACCATGCCGAAGTTCACGACGGACATCGCGGCCGACTCACCGATGTTCGAGCCCTTGAGGATGAACATGAGGATGGTCGAGGTGGCCGTCGAGTAGCCCGGCTGCCCGTGGGTCATCGCCCAGATGATCGGGAAGCTGTTGAAGACGTTCATCACGTTGATCAGCGCGGCGACGGTGAGCGCGGGGCGCAGCAGCGGCAGCGTGATCGACCAGTACGTCCGGAACTTGGTGGCGCCGTCCATCTTGGCCGCCTCGTAGACGTCGGCGGGGATGGTCGCGAGCCCGGCCAGCAGCGCGTACGTCGTGAACGGCACCGAGACGAAGACCGCCACGAACACCAGCCACGGCATCGCGCTGGAGGCGTCACCGAGCTGGTCGGCGGAGGCGCCGCCCATCGCGTCGATGAACCCGAGCTTGACCCTGATCTGGTTGATCACGCCGACCTCGGGGTCGAGCATCCACTTGAAGATGATCGCCGTCATCAGCACCGAGGCCGCCCAGGGCGCGATGAGCGCCCAGCGGGCGATCTTGCGGCCGGGGAAGCGCTGGTTGAACAGCTGGGCGAGGGCGAGCGAGATCAGCACGGTGAGCGCGACGACCGCGACCACCCAGATCACACTGCGGATCATGATGTCGGCGAAGTCCTTCTCGCCGAACAGCTTCGTGTAGTTGGCCGGGAAGTTGTTTCCCTGGACCACTCCGAACCGACTGATCTTGAGAAACGACGACCGGATCATCTCGATCACGGGCCAGAGCACGACCAGCGCGATCAGCACCACGGCCGGCCCGATCCAGGCCAGGGGTTCGAGGGCGCGCAACCTTCTCATGAGGAACCTTCCATGACGGTGGAGCCGGCGCGGGGACGCGACCCGCGCGCCGGCTCCACAGACCCCCGCTGGATCAGCTGGCTTCGGCGGTCTTCTGCAGCTCGCCGAGGACCTTGGCCGGGTCGTCCTTGACGGCGCCGCCGATGGTCTGCTTGATCGCCGGGTTCACCTCGGCCCACTTCGGGTCCTGGAACGGGTAGAAGCTGGCGTTGGGCAGCGCGTCGAGGAACGGCTTGAGCTTCTCGTCACCCGACAGCTTCTTGATGCCGCCGTTGGTGAC
This sequence comes from Nonomuraea sp. NPDC049637, assembly GCF_040675235.1. Classification (NCBI taxonomy): domain Bacteria; kingdom Bacillati; phylum Actinomycetota; class Actinomycetes; order Streptosporangiales; family Streptosporangiaceae; genus Nonomuraea; species Nonomuraea sp. NPDC049637. Next base: position 281,338 of record NZ_JBFAOM010000006.1, on the reverse strand, counting down.
GGGCAGCAGCTTGTAGGTGTCGGAGATCTTCTGCGCCGCGTCGCCGGTGTAGAAGAAGTCGAAGAACTTCTTGATCTCGGCGGCGTGGCCGTTCTTGTTGAACGCCATGATCCAGTCCATGACGCCGAGAGTGGTGTCGAGCGGACCGGACTTGCCGGGGATCGCCGTGACGCCGTAGTTCTTCAGGCCGGCCGCGTCGAAGATCGGGATGGACATGGGTCCGCCGTTGACCATGCCGACCTTGCCCGCGCCGAAGTCCTCCCAGACCGTCTTGCGGTCCTTGGTGCCCGGGTTCGGGGTGGTGAGGCCGGCGTCGACCAGGCCCTTCATGTAGGTGAAGGTCTCGATGTTCTGCGGCGAGTTGATGGCCCACTTGCCGGAGGCGTCCTTGTAGCCGCCGCCGTTGCCCAGCATCCACAGGAACGACTCGCCCTGGGCCTCCTCCTGGCCCAGCGGGAGGCCGAACGGCTGGCTCACGCCGGCCTTCTTCAGCTTCTCCGCGGCGGCCTTGAGCTCGTCCCAGGTCTTGGGCGGCTCGGCGATGCCGGCCTTGGTGAACAGGTCCTTGTTGTAGAACAGCGCGCGGGCGGAGGAGACGAACGGGATGCCGTAGCCGGTGCCGTCCACCTTGCCGAAGTCGGCGAACTTCTGCAGCATGTCGCCGGAGACGTTCGGGGACAGGACCTCGTCGACCTTGTAGAGCAGGCCGTCCTTGACGAAGCCGGAGTAGTCGCCGGTCTGCAGGATGTCGGGCACCTGGCCGTTCTGGACCATGGTGGCGACCTGCTTGTCGATGTCGTTCCAGTTGATGACCTGGACGTCGACCTTGATGTTGGGGTTGGCCGCCTGGAACTGGTCCACGACGCCCTTCCAGAACGTCTCGCCCGAGTTCGGCTTGCCGGGGCCGTCGCCGTAGTCGGCGGCGACCATCTTGAGGGTGACCTGGCCGCCGCCCGAGGCCTGGGTGTTGTTCCCACCGCCACCCGAACCGCCGTCGGAGCCGCAGCTGGACAGGACCAGCATCGTGGCAAGGCCGAGAGCGGCGCCGCCCACAAGCTTCATGTTCACTGGTGATACCGCCTTCTCGTCGGACGGGTCGCTGGTCCGTACCAGCCACCTGACCCCGTCCAAAGGGATGAGGGGTGCGAGAGCCACAGCTCAACGCGTTTGCGCCAGAGTAAGCCCGTGTTCAGCAGCCGGTCTATACCGGCTGGTATCGGTTTGAAAACACTCAGGGCAGAAAAAGCTCACAACCGGTCTAGACCGGGCGTCACAGGATCTTTCTCCGCACGTTCTCGCCGCCGTCCGGAGTGCCGATCCACGGGCCCTCGATGGACGGGTCGAGGATGCCCTCCTCCAGGAACTCGTAGCGGCCGTCGAGCACGTACCGGGCCAGGCGCACGTCCTGCTCGTCGCTGTTGTCCCAGAGCTCGTCGAACAGCGTGCGGACGCGGCGCCGGGCCTGGTGGCAGAAGGTGTCGGCCAGCTCGTACGGCCTGCGCCCGAGGTCGTCGGCGTCCTCCTCGGCCTTCACGCAGACGGCTGTCATGGCGAACAGCTCGGCCCCGATGTCGACGATCCGCCCGAGGAAGGACTGCTTGTGCTCCAGCCTCCCCTGCCACCGGGACATGCCGTAGAAGGTGGACCGGGCCAGCTTCCTGCTGGTCCGCTCCACGAACCGCAGATGCTGGGCCAGCGGGCCGAAGGCGGTGTAGCCCGTGGGCAGGCTGCCCGCGCCGGCCACCAGGGTGGGCAGCCACCCGGCGTAGAAGCGGCTCGCCCGGCCCAGCGCGCGGGCGCGTTCCTGGGGGGACGCCTCGGGGTTGATCAGCTCGCCGGCCGCGGTCAGGTGCGCGTCCACGGCCTCGCGGGTGATCATCAGGTGCATGATCTCGGAGGAGCCCTCGAAGATGCGGTTGATGCGGGCGTCGCGCAGCATCTGCTCGGCGGGCACGCCGCGCTCGCCGCGGGCGGCCAGCGACTCGGCGGTCTCGTAGCCGCGGCCGCCCCTGATCTGGACCAGTTCGTCCAGCGCCCGGTACGACAGCTCGGTGGCGTACAGCTTGGCGAGGGCGGCCTCGATCCTGATGTCGTTGCGCCGGTCGTCGGCCAGGCGGGCGGTGAGCTCGCTGACGGCCTCCAGCGCGTACGCGGTCGCCGCGATGAAGGCGATCTTGGTTGCCACGGCCTCGTGCCGGCCCACCTTGCGTCCCCACTGCTCGCGGGCGTTGCCCCACTCGCGGGCGATCTTCACGGCCCACTTGACGCTGCCCGCGCAGGTCGCCGGGAGGGACAGGCGGCCGGTGTTGAGGGTGGTGAGCGCGATCCGCAGCCCTTGGCCCTCCTTCCCGATCAGGTTCTTGGCGGGCACTCTGACCTGGGAGAACTCGGTGACGCCGTTCTCGATGCCGCGCAGGCCCATGAAGCTGTTGCGGCGCCTGACCGTGATGCCCGGGCTGTTCCCCTCGACCACGAACGCGCTGATCTTCTCACCGGTCCTGGCCATGACCACCAGCAGGTCGGCGACGACGCCGTTCGTCGTCCAGAGCTTGACGCCGTTCAGCACGTAGTCGTCGCCGTCGCGCACGGCGGTCGTGGACAGCCGGGCGGGGTCGGAGCCCACGTCCGGCTCGGTGAGCAGGAAGGCCGAGATCTCGCCGGCCGCGCACCGGGGCAGGAACTCCCGCTTCTGCTCCTCGGTGCCGAACTGCTTGAGCGGCTGCGGCACGCCGATCGACTGGTGCGCCGACAGCAGCGTGGCCAGGGCGGGGCAGTAGGAGCCGACCAGCGTGAGGGTGCGGCAGTAGTACAGGTAAGGCAGGCCCAGGCCGCCGTACTCGGTGCCGATCGTGATGCCGAACGCCCCGAGGGCGGCCAGGCCCTTGACCACCTCGTCGGGCACCTGCGCGGTGCGCTCGATGAGGGCCGGGTCGACGTGGGCCTCCAGGAAGCGCCGCACCGCCCGGACGAACTCCTCACCCCGCTCGGCGGCCTCGGCCGGCAGACTGGGCGCCGGATGCACCAGGTCCAGCCGGAGATCGCCGAGGAACAGCTGCTTGGCGAAGCTGGGGAGCCGCCATTCGCGCTCCCTGGCCTGCTCGCCGACCTGCCTGCTCTCCGCGTACGTCGTCTGCTCACTCATGGCACCCTCCCGACGGTGCGCCGTCATGTGCTGGGAGTACTGCCCGCCTGGCGGCTTTAAGCACGCCCAGTGCGACGACGGCCAGCACGGCGGGCACCGCCAGGAAGGCTCCGCAGCAGGCCAGCGCGACCATCGACATGCCGGTCGCCACGAGGGCGGTGACCCGCGGCCGGCCGGCGGGCAGCACCCGCACCGCCGCCGCCACGCCCGCCGCCGTGACGGCCGCCAGGCACGCCGAGGTGGCCCGCATCAGCAGGTCCAGGTCCACCGCCCACACCACGACCGGCACCGTCAGCACGGCCAGCGCCCCGAGGCTCCGGTACGGCCCCCGTCCTCCGGCGAGCCAGGCGGGCATGGCCCTGTCCCTGGCCAGCGCCACCCCCAGCCGCGCCGCCCCCGCCAGGTACGTGTTGACCGCCCCGAACGTCAGCAGCACCGCCAGCACCCCGGTCACCGGCCGCGCCACTCCCCCGAGGCCGGTCTCCAGCAGCGCGTTCAGCGGCACGCCCGGCATGTCCGCGCCGAGCACGCCGACCGAGGTGACGCTGACGCCCAGGTACAAGACGCCGACCACGACGAGGGTGATTATCGTGGCCCTCGTCAGCCCGCGCTGGCCGGGGGCGAACTCGGCCGACAGGTGGCTGGCCGCCTCCCAGCCCACGAAGGCGAACATGAGCACCCCGGCCGCGCCGGCCACCCCGGCGAGCCCGTACGGGGCGAAGGGGGTGAAGTGGTCGAGGTCGGCCCGCGGGGCGGCGGTGACCACGGCGACGGCCAGCAGCGCGACGAGCAGCGCCACGGAGACGAGCTGCAACCGCCCCGAGGTACGCAGCCCGGCGGCGTTGGCGGCGAACGCCGCGGCCAGGATCAGCACGCCGGCCAGGGCGCCGTCCACGCCCAGGGACGCCTCGACGTACCGGCCGCCCACCAGCGCGCCCGCGACGGTCCCGACCGGCACGGCCCCGTAGAACCACCAGCCCACCACGGCGGCGGCCCGCGGCCCGAAGGCCAGCCCCGCGAAGCTCGCCACCCCGCCCCCGCCGGGATGCCGGACGCCGAGCGCCGCGAACGTCAGCGCCACCGGCACGCTCAGCGCGAGCAGCCCCGCCCAGGCCAGCACGGAGGCCGGCCCCGCCGCCGCGGCGGCGAGCTGCGGCAGCACCAGCATCCCCGGCCCCAGCACCGCGCCCACCAGCAACGCCGCGCCCTGCCCCGCACCCATCCGGCCGTGTTCAGTCATGCCCGCGAAAGTAGCCCGATCGTTCGGCCCTGCCACCGCTCCACCGAACGAACGATCGGAGATGGGTGCAGAATCGCGTCATGGACGAACTTGATTCGGCGATCATCCGCCTGCTCCAAACGGATGCGCGGCAGTCCAACCGGGAGCTGGCCCGCCGGCTCGGCATCGCCCCCTCGACCTGCCTGGAACGGGTCAGGGCGCTCACCCGGCGCGGCGTGATCCGCGGCTACCACGCCGACATCGACCCCGCCGCGCTCAACCGGAGCACGCAGGCGATGGTCTCGGTCCAGGTGCGCCCGCTGAGCCGGGCCGTGATCAACGCCTTCAAGCAGTCGGCCGCCGGAATGCCCGAGGTGCTGAGCGTGTTCGTGCTGGCCGGCGGCGACGACTTCCTGCTGCACGTCGCGGTCCAGGACCTCGACCACCTCCACTCCTTCCTGCTCGACCGGCTGAGCAAGCGCAAGGAGATCGTCGGCTTCCGCACCTCGGTGATCTTCCAGCAGGTGCACGACGCGGTGCCGGAGCGGCTGCCGTCGCCCACGGAGACCTGACTTTCGTCAGGGGTGCTTCTGGACGGTCGGCAGATCCGGCGGCGGGGGCGTTCTCCGTACGTTTGCCTGCATGAGCTTGAAGATCGCCCTCGCCGGGCTGGCCGCGGCCCTGACCCTCACCCCCGCTGCGGCCCCGGCCCTGGCCTCTGCCCGGGCCTCGGCCCCCGTCGAGCCGACCCCCGCCGCCGTGGACGCCTACCTGCGCGAGGCGCTGGAGGCCACCGGCGTGCCGGGCCTGTCGGTCGTGGTGACCCGCGGCGACAAGGTCGTGCACGCCGCCGGGTACGGCAACGACTCCGAAGGGCGTCCGGTCACCGCGGCCACGCCGATGCGGGTGGCCTCGGTGAGCAAGTCGTTCACCGCGATGGCCGTGATGACCCTGGTGGAGCAGGGGAAGATCGCGCTGGACGAGCCGGTGGCCGGGCAGTTGCCCGGTTTCCGGATGGCCGACCCGCGCTTCGCCGAGATCACCGTGCGCCAGTTGCTGAACCAGACCTCCGGGCTGTCCGACAGCTCGCTGGACATCGGCGACCTGGAGTCCGCGAGCTCGCTGGCCGACTACACCGCCCGCCTGGCCAGGGGCCGCCTGGCCGCCGACCCGGGCAGCCGGTACGCCTACTGCAACGTCAACTACGACCTGGCCGCCCGCCTGGTCGAGACCGCGAGCGGCCGCCCCTTCGACGCCTACATGAAGGACCGCGTCTTCGGCCCGCTCGGCATGACGAGCAGCGCCGTGAGCGCCCAGGCCGTCCGGCCGGCGGACGGTTTCGTCTCGGTCTACGGGATGTGGCTGCCCCGGCCGGAGGCGTCCGGGTTCCTCGACGGCAGCGGCTCGGGCGCGGTCATCACGACGGCCGCGGACATGGGCAAGTGGCTGACCGCCCAGAACGGCGCCGGCCGCCCGCTGGTCAAGAAGCAGAGCATGGAGACCATGCACAAGCCCGGCCCGCACGGTTACGGCATGGGCTGGAGCCTGGAGGAGGAGTCCGGCCTGCTCGTGCACTCGGGCAACCTGTTCACCTACAACGCCGTCGAGGCCGTCTCGCCGAAGACCGGCTACGGCTTCGCCGTCATGACCAACGGCGCCTCGCTCTACGACCCCACCTACGACATCATGCGCGGCCTGGCCGCGATGAGCGAGGGCCGCGTGCCGGCGGCCCTGGGCGGCGACCGGCAGCTCTACGACCTGGTGCTGGGGCTGCTCGCCGTCGTGGCGGCCGGGCTCGGGGTCATGGGCGTGCTGCGGGCGCGGCGGTGGGCGTCCCGGCGGTCGGGGCGGCCGTGGTGGCGGATCGCGCTGCGGCTGGCGCCGGTGCTGCTGCCCGTCCTGGTGTTCGCGTTCTACCCGGATTGGGTCTCCGTGCTGCTGAACGGGCGGTACGTGACGTGGGAGCAGCTCACCTACTTCCCGGCGTCGTTGTCGCTCACCCTGCTCGCCGCGGCTCTCACCGGGCTCTTGACGGCCGCCGTCCGGGTTTGTGTACTGTGTAAGCTTACAAGGTACGCAAATTCGAGGAGATCCCGATGACCGCGGTCGCCGTCGCCGTCCCGCTCGTATGGCTCGCCTGGCTCGTCGTCACCGACTGGGTGCCCATGTTCCCGCTCAACGACCTCAACGGCGCGAACGTCAGGGGCCGGGCCCTGGCCGCCGCGATCAACTACCCGTTCCCGCTGCTCATCGCGGCCGGCGTCGCGCTGCACCGCACGTGGTCGCTCACCGCCGCGACCGTCCTGTGCGTGCTGGTCATGGCCGGGCACGTACGGAGCTGGTGGCTGCCCTACTTCGGATTCGCCACGGCCGAGCAGCGCGAGCTCTACCGGCGCGAGTACAGCCGCACCTGGAAGATCCTGCCGACCGCGGGCCACGCCGTGGTCATCGACGTCCAGCACATGGTGGTGGGGCTGCTGTCCCTGCTCATGCTGGCGGCCACGATCGTCGTTACGCTGACCGCATGACCCAGGCACCCAGGCGGGCGGGGCGACCGGCCGTGCTCACCGTCGAGCGCATCGTGGCCGCGGCCGTCGGCATCCTCGACGCCGAGGGCCCCGACGCGCTGACCATGCGCCGCCTGGGCGCCGACCTCGGCGTGGCCGCCATGTCGCTCTACCGCCACGTGCCCAACCGGGACGCGCTCGTGTCTTTGGTCGTCGACCGGCTGTTCGCCGAGGCCATGGCCGGTTACACGCCGGTCCCCGACTGGCCGCGGGCGCTGACCGGGTTCGCCGTGGCCTACCGCCGCTTCCTGCTCGCCCACCCGCGCGCCGTCCCGCTGCTGGCCACCCACCCGGTGGACGTACGGCTCGGCACCGAGCTGATCTCCGGCCTGCTGGCCCGCTTCGAGGCGGCGGGGGTGCCCCCGGGCGACACCGTCAACGCGGTGCAGTCGGTGGCCGTCTACGTGCTCGGCCACGCCCTGGCCCAGGTCGGCTCGACGGCCGAGACCCACGGCCCGGCCGCGCTGCGCTTCTACGACCAGTGGTTCGACGCCGGCCTGCGGGCCATCGTGTCGGGCTTCGAGCAGCAGCTCGCGGCGCCGCGTTAATTCGGTTGCCCGGCGTTGCGGACAGGCCATAGCTTGTCGGTCATGCGCCTTTACCTGTGACAGCAGCCACCTCAGTCCATCGTCCGACAGACGCGGCCACGCTGTGCTCGTCGACGCCCGGCCCTCACCGAGCCGCGTCCTGAGTTCGCGTAAAGGAGCTTCGCATGCGAGTTCGCTCAGCCATTCACTCAGCCAAGAAGAAGACCGTCACGCCCGTGCCGCCCCGGCAACTGCCCAAGACGCCGCAGCGCCCGGTCGTGCCGCCCCGGCGGATCATCCCGCCCAAGGGCCGCTAGACAACTACCGGGATGGTAGTTAACGAGCGCCGCCTCCCCTCGTACGCCCGGGAGGCGGCGCTCACCCTTTTCCGCTTCGGTTCCGCTAGAGCCGCTCGATGATGGTGACGTTGGCCTGGCCGCCGCCCTCGCACATCGTCTGCAGGCCGTAGCGGCCGCCCGTGCGCTCCAGCTCGTGCAGCAGCTTGGTCATCAGGATCGCTCCCGTGCCGCCCAGCGGGTGGCCGAGCGCGATGGCGCCGCCGTTGGGGTTGACCTTGGCCGGGTCGGCGTCCAGCTCCTTGATCCAGGCCAGCGGCACCGGGGCGAACGCCTCGTTGATCTCCACGACGTCGATCTCGTCGATCGACATGCCCGCCTTGCGCAGCGCCCGCTGCGTGGCCGGGATCGGCGCGGTCAGCATGTAGACCGGGTCGTCGCCCATGAGCGCGAGCTGGTGGATGCGGGCCCGCGGGGTCAGGTTGTGCTCGCGCACGGCCTGCTCGGAGGCGATCAGCACGGCGCCGGAGCCGTCGGAGATCTGCGAGGAGGTGGCCGCGGTGATCCGGCCGCCCTCCTTGAGGGTCTTGAGCCCGGCCATCTTCTCCAGCGTCGTGTCGGGCCGCGGGCCCTCGTCGTCCTCGACGCCGTTGATCGGGGCGATCTGGTCCTTGAAGTAGCCGTTCGCGATGGCCTTGGCGGCCCGCTGGTGGGACTCGTAGGCGAACTGCTCCAGCACGTCACGCTGGAGGCCCCACTTCTCGCACATCAGCTCGGCGCCGCGGAACTGCGAGATCTCCTGCTTGCCGTACCGCTCGACCCACTTGTCGCCGAACGGGAACGGCATGCCCTTCTCCAGCGCGGCGGTGATCGACGCGCCCATCGGGACGATGCTCATCGACTCCACGCCCGCGGCCACCACCAGGTCCTGGGTGCCCGACAGGACGCCCTGGGCGGCGAAGTGGATCGACTGCTGGGACGACCCGCACTGCCGGTCGATCGTGACGCCGGCCGTCGTCTCGGGCAGCCCCGCCGACAACCAGGCGTTCCGCGCGATGTCCATGCTCTGGGGGCCGAACTGCATGACGCAGCCCATGATGACGTCCTCGACCGCCGCCGGATCGACGCCGGTGCGGTCGATGAGCGCCTTCAGCGTGTGGGCGGCCAGGTCGGTGGGATGGACGGTGGAAAGCCCGCCCTTCTTCTTGCCGACCGGGGTACGGACCGCTCCGACGATGTACGCCTCTGCCACAGTGCCTCCTGGAAACCGAGCATTATTCGGTTATTGAGGAGAGACTACAACAGAACGACGTTCTGTGGCTCGTCACTCCGGGGGCAGAAGGTCCTCCGCGGCGTCGATCCTGAACCGCCACCGGTCCACCACCAGGCCGTTCAGCGATTCTGCCAGCTCCAGCGCCAGACTTCCGAGCTTGACGGGCTCCTCGCCGCGCAGCTCGATCGCGGTCAGCTCGGTGGCGAACGGCAGCAGCTCCCCCACCGCCGGCGGCTGCCCCTTCTGCGGCACCAGCGCGGCCCGGATGTCGCCCGACGTGTACGTGAACTCGTCCTCCCCCTGCTCCAGCAGCGGCGCCAGGTCGTCGGCGGACGGGCGGACGGGCAGGATGACGGCGGCACCGCCCTCCTCGCCGTCGGCCGGATCGCTCACCTCGCCCCGGCACACCGCGAGCCCCTTGAGCCGGAAGGCCAGCCCCTCGGCCAGGTAGCGGTCGAAGAAGTCGAACGGCAGCGGCCCCTCGGCGGTGACCCGGCAGGCCCACGCCTTCTCCAGCACCCCGCCGGTCAGCTCGGCGTCAGCCTCGACCGGCGCGCACACCCGCACGTCGGCCCCCACGATGTCGTCGCCCTCGCGCCGCGCGCCGGGATCGGCCAGCCGGACGATCCGCAACAACTCGGCGGGGTCCGGTCTGGCGGGCAGGGCCGCCGTCGGGCCAGTACGCAGTTTCCGCTTCGCCAGCCAGCCCATGCCCGCCTCCGCCAATCAGCTTCGATAGGAGCTCGTCATCGTCGCGTAGACGATGATGTTGTCGTTGTAGTGACCGATGGTGCGATCGTAGGCGCCACCGCAGGTGATGAGGTGGAGCTGGGCGTTCTCCCGGCTCCCGTAGACGCGCTCGGTCGGGAACGTCTTCTTGCTCGCCTGCTCCACGCCGCCGACCGTGAACACGGCGGTCGTCCTGTCCTGGCGCTTGACCTCGATGGTGTCGCCGTGCTTGAGCTCGCCGAGGCGGCTGAACACGGCGCTGCGCGTCCGGGTGTCCTTGTGCCCGAGCAGCACCGCCGGGCCCTCCTGACCCGGCGTGGACATGTTCCGGTACCACCCGACCAGGTTGGGATTGTCCGACGGCGGCACCTCGATCGTCCCGTCCTTGGCCAGCCCCACCGACTTGATCGGCGCGTTGACGCCGAGCCGCTTGATCACGATCCGGATCGGCGTCGAGGGCAGCATCGGCGGCGCCGGCTTGATCTCCGGCAGCGGCGGCGGCTGGTCCGGCGGCGCCTGGAACAACGCCTGCTGCGGCTGCCCGGACGCCTGCGACTGCACGGCCACGGGCAGGGCGTCCCTGTCCATGCCGTACTCCTCGGGCGACTGCAGCACGATCAGCATGCCCGCCACGACCGTGACGACCCCGGCGATGGCCGCGCCGATCAGCACGGTCCTGAGCGCGGTGCTCCCCCGGTCCCGCGGTGGCGGGCCGCCGTACGGATACTGCCCGGCCACGCCGGTCAGCCCCTGCCCGCGGTACGCCGGCGCAGCACCAGCCCACCGGCCGCCGCGGCCGCGATCAGAACGGTGCCGGTGAGAACGAACAGCCGCCCGTCGGGCCCCGCCATACCCCCGGCCCCGGTGTCGGCCCCCGCCTTGGGCGTCTTGGACTTGTCGGGCGGGGTGACGGTCACGGTGGCGGTGCTGGTCTTGGTCGGCTTGGGGGTGGGGGTCGGCGTGGGGGTCGGCGTAGGCGTCGGCGTGGGGGTCGTTCCCGAGCCCGCGACCACCTGGAAGGTGTGGTTCTTGACGCCCGTCGTGGGAGCCACGCACTTGATCGCGCTGCCGGTGGTCGCCGTGGCCGAGGTGCCGAGGACCAGGTCGCCGGGGGTGAGCGTCACCGTGCCGGTCGTGGTGGGCTTCACCTTGAGGGTGACGCTGGGCAGCGTGGTGATGTCCTGCCCGACGACGACGTTGGTCAGCGCGCCCTCGGCCGCCGCCGGCTGGGTGACCCCCGCACCGGACGCCTTCACGTTGAGGAAGTACTTGCCGCCGCTCGTGGGGAAGCCGGTGGGGGCCTTCAGCGTGTCAAGGCTGCTGGTATCGATGGTGCTGGTCCACGAGATGCTGACTTCCTCGTTCGCCTTGGCGTTGGTGGGCAGGGTGCCGGGGGTGATCTTGATGTCCACGTCGGCCGGATAGGCCGGATCGTTGATCGTCGTGTCCACCAGGTCACACTTGTACTTGACCACCTCGGTCCCGGTGCCACCGCCGCCGGTCTGGACCGGGATCGAGATGCTGGCGGGAGCGGTCGACCCATAGGTGCAGGTCGTCGTGTCCTGGCCGATCTTGATGCTCAGCAGCGGCGTCGTCCCCGTCGCCGTGGCGACCGGCGTGAGAACGAGGTTTCCGCCCGTCGTCGCGGTCACGCTGACCGACGCCGACATCTTCGGCGGCGTGTACGACCCGCCCATCGCGACCGCCGTGGTCGTGCCCGTGCCGGTGCCCTTGAGCGCGGTGGGCGTCCCGCCGGTCACCGTGAGGTCGCCGCCGCCGGTGGTGACGGTCTCGTTGGCGGTCAGGGCCTTCGCCACCGGGATCGCCGGGAACGTCCAGTCGATCGTCGTCGACTTGGCCGGTTCAACCGACGCCGGAGGCGTGATCGTCACGATCACGGGACCGGTCTGGAGAGCGCCACCCGTGCAGTTGTAGGTGATCTTCAGGGGTTCAGCCACCGCGGCCTGGGCCGGCGAGGACAGACCGACCACCGAACCGGCGAGGACGGTGACTGTGCCCATCAATCCCAAGGCGGAGGTCTTGTGGGCGAGGCGGCGCCACGCCTGGGACGTAAGCACGGGTCCATCTCCGTTTCAGCGCAGTGTCAACAGTCGTGCCAGAATTCCAGCCGATGGTCACGGTTCGGTTGAGATCCTACGAACTGTCCCTGTCAACTTCCCGTAAAACCAAAAATTCGCCCCAAAAACCCCATCAGCCCTTCTTCTTCGACAACGTCGCGTACACCACGATGTTGTCCGTGTAGCTGTGCGCCTCCTTGTTGAAGACGCCGCCACACGTGATCAGCCGGAGCTGCGAGTCCTTGGTGTTCCCGTACACCCGGGACGTCGGGAACGCCGACTTGCTGACCTGCTCGATCCCGCTCACCGTGAACCGGGTGACCTTCCCGTCCGACCGGTACACGTAGATCTGATCGCCCTTGGCCAGTTCGCGCAGGCGATCGAAGACGGCGGGGCCCTTGCGGGTGCTGACGTGGCCGTTGATGATCGCGGGCCCGAGCTCGCCCGGCACCGGCGAGAAGCGGTACCAGCCGGTCTGGTTCGGCCGGGTCAGCGGCGGAGTGCCCAGGTTGCCCTTGATGTCCACGGTGACGCCGCCGATGGGGGCGTTCACCTTGATCTTGGGAATCTTGATCCGGCTGGGCTTCGCCTTGGCCTTGGCGGCCTTCGTCCTGGCCTTGGGGATCGGCGGCACGGTCGGAGCCGCGGCCAGCGGCGGCGGCGCGTCCGGTCGGGCCGGGGTCAGCGTCGCGCCCTTGCCGCCCGGTCCGACGGTCGCGGGCAGCACGAACGCGCCCGCGTTCTCGATCTGCACGGCGGTCGGCCGGTCGGCGGCGGCCAGCGTGCCGGAGCCGTCGTCCACCTTGGGCGCCACGGAGAGCAGGCCCACCATGATCGCGCCGACGCCGGCCAGCGAACCGGCGATCAGCAGCCCGGGCATCGCCCGCTGCATCGGAGTCTTCTGCTCGGCCATCACTTCGTTCCTCCCGCGTGCGCGGCCCGGCGGCGGCGCAGGACGAGCCCGCCGCCCGCGCTGCCCATGAGCAACATCGCCCCACTGGCCATCAGCCCGTACGGCCGGTCCGGCTCGTCGGGCGCCTCACCGGTGTCCACCCCGCCCTTGGGGATCTTGGCCACCTGCGCCCTGACGTACGCGGTCGCCGTCGGGCCGGTCGCGGTGGGCGTGGCCGTGCTCGTGCTCGTCCCCGTGACCGCCGGCACCACGACCACGTGCCCGAGCCCGTTGCTCGGCGTGGGCTGGGAGTGGTGACGCGTGGGGGTGCTGGTGGCGGTGGACGTGCCGGTCGGGGTCCGCGTCGGCGTGGGGCTCGTGGTGGGGGTCTTCGACGGGTCGGGGGTGGTGGGGGTCTGGCTGTTCGTCGGTCCCGACTTGTCCCGTACGGTCACCGTCACCGAGACCGGCCCGCCGACGAGCTTGCACTTCGCGCCGTGGTAGCCCGTCGGGATCTTGGCGGTGTTGGTGGACACCTTGAATGCGTCGAGCCAGGCAGGCTTGCTGGAGGCGTTCACGATCCGGATGGTGTGCTTGCCGTACTTCAGCTCCGGCGACTTCCAGATCGTGAAGCCGCCGTCGAGGTCGTCGTTGACGGGCAGGTCGTCGTCGGAGCGCGAGGGGTCCTCCGTGGCCACCTTGCTGCCGTCGATGTAGATGTCCACCGGGCCGGCGTCCTTGTCGTGCGGCCCGATGTACTCCACGCCGGTGCCCGTGAAGCTCAGCTCGGCCCAGGCGCCGAGGTCGTTGGTCTCGTGCAGGTCGTTGTGCACGTGGTTCTCGGAGCCCGGACGGTCGTCGATCGAGCTCCAGCCGGGGCCGTAGTTGACCTTCATGTCGGTCGGGTTGTCGCTCTCGTTGCCGTCGTTGGCGACGACCGTGCCGTCCGGCGGGGTGAAGTCGAGCTCGATGTCCTTCGGCGTGACCTTGATGGTCCCGACCTTGTCGATCAGTCCGGGGTCGTTCAGGGACTCGGGCAGCGACAGTTCGCCGTCGGGGCGAAGCTTGCCCTTCTGCTCGGCCGAGCCCTTCGGCTGCAGGATGCCCTGCCAGCTGCTGGTCAGCTCGACGTTGCCGGTGGCGTGCACGTTGGCGCCCGGGGCGAAGTAGCCGGGCGACTGGAGCCGTCCGTGGTCGGCGTAGTCGAGCTTCCAGGTGAAGTTGAGCGGGTCGCCGACCACCAGGTCGGTGGCGAAGGTGAGATGGGTGTTCAGACGTACCGGTGCGTGCCGCACGATGCTGTCGGCCCCGGAGGGAACGCATTCGTACTGCACGTCCAGGTCGGCCGGTGCGGCCGAGGCCGGGACGCCGGGCAACGCGACGACCCCGACGGCCGCCACCGATGCGATCGACGCGGCGAGCAACGACTTGCGCCACCGACTCACGGGACACTCCGATCATCACAAATAGACCGAGGGTAGATCTTAGAGTCGAAAACACCCGCAACGCAGGCGGTTTCCCCCAAGTTCCAGCACTTGTGATGAAGCCGTGTCCCCTGCCGTGTCCCCTGCCGTGTCCCCTGCCGTGTCCCCCGTCGCCTCACCCACCGCGAAAGCGGGTATACCTCCGGGTAACAGAATCGTATTCTGTCGTGCACGACACCTGCTTGGAGGCGAATCGATGCAGCGAGACCTCTTCGACGAGGAGCACCTGCTCTTCAGGGAAACCGTGCGCGAGTTCATGGCCCGCGAGGTCGTACCGCACCACGCCCAGTGGGAGAAGGACGGCATCGTGCCCCGCGAGGTCTGGAAGAAGGCCGGCGAGATCGGCATGTTCGGCTTCGGCGTCCCCGAGGAGTACGGCGGATCCGGCATCACCGACTTCCGCTACAACGCGGTGATCGTCGAGGAGATCATCAGGACCGGCGCCTCCGGCCTGGGCTTCTCGCTGCACAACGACGTCATGGCCCCGTACGTCGTCGAGCTCACCGACGACGAGCAGAAGCAGCGCTGGCTGCCCGGATTCGCCTCCGGCGAGCTCATCACCGCGATCGCGATGACCGAGCCGGGCGCCGGCAGCGACCTGCAGGGCATCAGGACCACCGCCGTCCGCGAGGGCGACCACTACGTGGTCAACGGCCAGAAGACGTTCATCACGAACGGCGTCAACGCCGACCTCGTGGTCGTGGTCGCCAAGACCGACCCCGAGGCGGGGGCCAGGGGCACGACGCTGATCGTGGTCGAGCGCGGCATGGAGGGCTTCAACCGCGGCCGGAACCTGGACAAGGTCGGCATGAAGGCCCAGGACACCGCCGAGCTGTTCTTCGAGAACGTGCGCGTGCCCGTCGCCAACCGCCTCGGCCCGAACGAGGGCGAGGGCTTCTTCCACCTGATGAACAACCTGCCCCAGGAACGCCTGTCGATCGCCGTGGCGGCGGTGGCCGCGGCCGAGACGGTGCTGGAGCAGACGATCGAGTACTGCAAGACCCGCCAGGCGTTCGGCCGCAACATCGGTTCGTTCCAGAACACCCGCTTCGTTCTGGCCGAGCTGGCCACCGAGACGGAGATCGCCCGCCACTACGTGGACAAGTGCATCCTGGCGCTCAACGCCCGGCAGCTCACCGTCGTGGACGCCGCCAAGGCCAAGTGGTGGACGACCGAGCTGCAGAACAAGGTCATCGACCGCTGCCTCCAGCTCCACGGCGGCTACGGCTACATGATGGAGTACCCGGTCGCCAAGGCGTGGCTGGACAGCCGCGTCCAGACCATCTACGGCGGCACCACCGAGATCATGAAGGAGATCATCGGCCGGTCCTTCGGATTCTGACGGCGGGCGCGCGCCCGGCCGGGCCGCGCCGCATACTGTCAGCATGGACGGCGGCCTGATCCTCCTCGTTTTCCTGGCATTACTGTTCGCCTGGGGGCTCAACCGCGTGCGCAGGGCGTTCCGGCTCGGCCCGGTCGGCTACGCGGGCGTGATGATCGTGTTCATCATCGCCATGCTGCTCGTCTGGGGCCAGACGATGCGCTGAGCGCCGGGAAGCTCACCCCGGCATCCCCTGCACGAACCTGGTCAGCAGCCGGGCGAACTCGGCCCGCTCGGCCGCCGACCAGTCGGCCGTGGCCGACGCGAAGGCCGCCTGCCGGGCCTGCCGGGCCTGCGTGAGCGCGGCGGCGCCCGCGTCCGTCAGCACGAGCCACGCCCGCCGCCCGTCGGCCTGGTCGGCCTCCCGCCGTACCAGCCCCGCCGTCACGGCGGCCGTCACGAGCCGGCTCGCCCGCGGCTGGTCGACGTTGAGCGCCTCGGCGACCGCCGACACGGTGAGCCGTCCGCCGGCGCCCTCGATCACGTCGAGCACTTCGTATTCGGGGCCCGCCGCGCCGTGCTGCCGGGCCAGCGCCCGCCTGCTCTGCCTGCGCCTGATCGCGACCATCGCGCGTTCGATCGCGGCAATTTCCTTGTCTTCGTACATATAGTTGCTATTGTACATGCATGGACAGACCTATCGGATATTGGGTGAAGCACCTCGACAACCTTCTGGAGAACGCGATGGGTCAGGCCCTGGCCACGTACGGCGCCTCACGCAGGGAGTGGCAGCTTCTTCACGCCACCGCCCAAGGGGAGAGCGCCACCGCGCTGGCGCCGTTCGAGGGGGTGGAGCAGGCCGTACAGAGCCTGACGTCGAGGGGATGGCTGGCGGACGGGCGGCTGACCGACGAGGGCCGGGCCGTGCACACGGCCGTCTCCGAGCGCGTCACCCGGTTCCGGCAGCAGGTCACGCAGGGTGTGAGCGCGCAGGAGTACCGGACCGCCGTCGACGTGCTGCGCCGCATGGCGGCCAACGCCGAGCGTTAGGAGGCCGCGCGGTCGGCCGCCAGCACGACCCGGGCGACCAGCTCCGGATCGTCGCTCATCGGCACGTGCCCGCAGCCCTTGAGCAGCCTGACCCGCTGCCCCGACCAGCGCGCCGCGCGTACGGCCTGGCGGCGCGGCAGCAACCGGTCGCGCTCACCCCAGGCGATCGTGATGGGCGACTTCGGCGGGGCGGGCGGCATCAGGCCGCCGAACGACTCCAGCGTCTCGTCGAAGCCCGCCGCCCCCGCCAGCGCCTGCGTGGCCGCGACCAGCCCGGCGGGGTCGAGCCGGCTCGGCCGGGCCACCAGCACCCCGCTGGACACCGCCCGCATGAACGGGTTGCCGGCCGCCCTGGCCGCCTGCTCCGGCGACATCGCGCGCGCCGAGCTCCGCAGGGCCTTCAGCGTCGTCTGGCAGTAGAGCAGTTCGGAGCGCGACCAGAAGCCGGCCGGCGACAACGCGGTCGCCGCGCGCACGACGCCGCGCGAGGCCAGTTCGAGCGCGATGTAGCCGCCGAGCGAGTTGCCCACCACGTGCGGCTCCCGGATGCCGAGCAGCGCGCAGAACGACTCGACCGCGTCCGCCAGCGACTCAGCGGTGTACGGGGTCCCCGTGGGCAGCCGCGGCGACACCCCGAAACCGGGCAGGTCGACGGCGATCACCGTGTGGTCGGCGGCCAGCCGGTCCATCACCGGCAACCACGCCTGCCAGTGGTGTCCGATGCCGTGGACGAGGATCAGCGGCTCGCCGCTGCCCCGGCGTTCGAAGGCCAGCTCCATGCGGCCCAGTGAACCACTCACCTGCTCCGGGTGGGAATCTCGAACCAGACCGCTTTGCCTTCCCTGGTGGGACGGGATCCCCAGCGCTTGGCCAGCTGGTCGACCAGGTAGAGGCCGCGGCCGCCTTCGTCGTTCTCCCCGGCGCTGCGGATGCGGGGCAGGCGGAGGTCCTGGTCGAACACCTCGACCCAGACCGACTCCTCGCCCCTGCGCAGCCGCAGCGTGAACTCCTTGTCGCCGACCGGCTCCTCCTCGAAGCCCGGCATGTCCCAGGACTCCTCGAACGGCAGCGGCGGCCCCTCGACGACCAGCTCCCGGCGCGGGGAGTTGGCGGTGGAGGCGTGCAGCACCACGTTGGTGACGACCTCGGAGACCAGCAGGCAGGCCAGCTCGGCGCGCTCCTCGGGCACGTTCCAGCCGGAGAAGGCCTCGGAAGCCATGCGGCGCGCCTCGCCGACCATGATCGGCTGGGCCGGGAAGGTGCGCTCCTCGACGTCGAGGTCGACGTCGCTGGAGCGGACGACCAGGATCGCCATGTCGTCGTCGATCTCGCCGGGCACCGCGATGGTGGCGGCGTCGGCGATGCGCTCGACGTCGGCGTCGGCCATCTTGGCGAGCTTCTCGCACAGCACGCCGAGCGTCTCCTCCTCGCTCGGCATCCTGCCGTCGCGGCCCGGACGCCGGTCGACCAGGCCGTCGGTGTACAGCAGCAGCGCCGCGCCCGGCGGGAGGGTGCGGGTCTCCTCCTTGTAGACCAGGTCGGCGTGCAGGCCCTTGGCGCGGACGCCGAGCGGCTGGCCGACCTCCTCGATGTCCATCTCCAGGCACTGGCCGTCGACCACCAGCAGCGGCGGCGCGTGCCCGGCGTTGGCGAAGGACAGCTGCCGGGACCAGGCGTCGTAGACGAGGTACTGGCAGGTGACGATGGGCGGGATGCTGACGTCGGCGCCGTTGTCGTCCTGCTCGGGGGTGGCGATGATGCGGGTCCACTCGTCGAGCCTGGCCAGGATGTCGGCGGGCGACTTGTCGTCTTGTGCGAAGGCCCGCAGCGCCGCCCTGAGCTGGCCCATGATGGCCGCGGCCTTGGCGCCCCTGCCCTCGACGTCGCCGATCACGATGCCGACCCGGCCGGCCGAGAGCGGGATCACGTCGTACCAGTCGCCGCCGACCTGGGTCTGGATGCCCTGACCGTGGGAGGCCAGCGGGGCCGCCGGGTAGTAGCGCACCGCGATGTCGAGGCCGTCGAGCTGGGGCAGCGCCCTGGGCAGCAGGTGCTTCTGGAACGACTCGGCGGTGTGGCGCTCCTCCTCGAACAGCAGCGCGTTGTCGATCGCGAGGGCCACGCGGGTGGCGATGGCGCCCACGAAGTCGCGGTCGAAGGCGTCGTAGTGGGGGCTGCGCCGGTCGGTCAGGTTGGACAGGCCGAGGTACATCAGGCCAAGCGTCTCGCCGCGCACCAGCAGGGGGGCGACGATGGCCGAGGTCATGCCGATCTCGCCGGCCAGGCGCGCGCTGCCCTCGTGCGGCGACGGGTAGCTGGTGGTGGAGAAGTCCTCGACGAGGATGGTCTCCTGGCGGCGCAGCGCGGTGTCGGCGTAGTGGCCGGAGGGGTAGCGGATCTCCGCGCCCACCGGCTTCCAGGTGCCCGCGGGCGGGGTCCAGCCCTGGACGTGCTCCGAGACCCGGCGGACCAGCCGGTCGCCCTCCATGAGCTCGATGAAGCAGTGGTCGGCGAACTGCGGCACGAGCATCTCGGCGACGCGCTTGAGCGTCTCCTCGACGTAGAGGGAGCCGGCCAGCCGCTCGCCGATGCGCTCCAGGAGCCCGAAACGGTCCTTCTCGCGTTCGTTGCTGCGCAGGGCCTCGCGGGCCAGGATGACGATGCCGGTGACCGACCCGGACGGGTGGCGCAGCGGCACGGCCTGGGCGCGGACGTAGACGATCGTGCCGTCGCCGCGCCTGACGTCGAACGTGCCCTCCCACACGCCGCCCTTGAGCACGTGCTTGGCCAGCTCGATCGCCAGCGGGTGGTCCTTCTCCATGATCCCGAGGGACAGGACGGACGCGTCACGCGCCGGCGCGTTGCCGGGACGGCCGAACAGCTGCTCGGCGAAGGGATTCCAGTAGAGGAGATTGCTGAAGCGGTCTGTCACGACCACTGCCATTTCGGCATGGTCCAAAACGGACCCGGCACCAAGGTGATCAGCCGTTTCTTGTGACAGATCCCCCCATCGCTTCATCCGGAGACCACTCCTTGGGGTGGCTTGTGCGCACAGCGGACCACGGGTGCTCCTGCAACTGTCTTGGCCAGGGGAGAGTGGAGGGCCTCCCGAGAGGGATTCAACCAAGTGGCTGCGCGCGCGTCAGCGCTTGGAGACAAAAACGTGCGCGGCAACGTCACGCGGAAGCTCCGCGGGAGTGTCGTTCGCGTCACCGTCACCTGTCACCCGCACACCGTCGTCGCTCGCCGCGAGCGTCACCTCGCGTCCGGGTTGTATCCCAACTTGCTTGAGTTTAAGCATCACAGCAGGATCGCTTTGCACTTGTTCGCTGATCCGGCGCACCACGACCGGAATGTCACGCGGCCCGGCGGCCTCGGACATCGAGGTCAGGACGTTGGCCGCGCCCTCGGTCACCTCCTGCGCCCCCAACTCGGCCAGCCCCGGGATGGGGTTTCCGTGCGGGCAGACCGTGGGGTTGTCGAGCAGCGTCACCAGCCGCGCCTCGACCGACTCGGACATGACGTGCTCCCACCGGCACGCCTCGATGTGCACCTCTTCCCAGGGAAGGCCGATGACCTGGGTGAGCAGGCATTCGGCCAGGCGGTGCTTGCGCATCACGCGGGTGGCCAGCGTGCGGCCCAGGTCGGTCATCGACAGGTGCCGGTCGCCCTCGACGCGGACGAGGCCGTCGCGCTCCATGCGGGCGACGGTCTGGCTCACGGTGGGGCCGCTCTGCTGGAGGCGCTCCGCGATGCGGGCGCGAAGGGGGACGATGCCCTCCTCTTCGAGCTCGTAAATCGTGCGGAGATACATCTCCGTCGTGTCGATCAGGCCGTGTGCGGTCAAGGCTCCTCCCAACTGAAATGCTACGCCGGTCGTGGCGGGGACTGAGCCCGTCCGCTACGGGCACAGAAGTCTTCAGGAACCCTATTGGGAGAACGACCGACGATGGTTAAGGACGGCAACAACGGAGCGGCCGAGTTCCTTCCCGCCCGGCGCGACCTCGGCTCCCTGCGGACGGCGGCCGCCCGCTGCGAGGGCTGCGACCTGTACGCGAAGGCCACCCAGACGGTGTTCGGCGAGGGCCCCGAGCAGGCCCGTTTCATGCTGGTGGGCGAGCAGCCGGGAGATCGCGAGGACCGCGAGGGGCATCCGTTCGTGGGGCCCTCTGGGCGCGTGCTGGACCGGGGCCTGGAGGAAGCCGGAATCGAACGGGACGCGGTTTATCTGACGAACGCCGTCAAACATTTCTCCTTCACTCCCAGGGGGAAGAGAAGGATTCATCAGAAACCGACGGTCGCCGAGATCGAGGCGTGCCGGCCGTGGCTCGGCGCGGAGCTGGAACTGGTGCGTCCCGACGTGGTCGTGGTGCTCGGCGCGACGGCGGCCAGGTCGCTGCTGGGGAAGACGTTCCGGCTGACCGAGCACAGAGGCGAGCCGGTGCCGCTCGGCGACGCGCTCGCGGTGGCCACGATCCACCCCTCGGCGGTGCTGCGCGCGCCCGACCGGGACGCGGCCTACGCGGGCTTCGTCTCCGACCTCAAGGCCGCGGCGCGGGTGTCGGAGCGGTAATTGCGGAACCCGGCCACCGACAGGCCGACGACGAGCACGGTGACCGCGCACGCCAGTCCCCCGCCCGCCCAGGCGCCGGTGAGCCCGAAGGCGGTCGCGGTCGCCCCGGCCCGCAGGTCGCCGAGGCGCGGGCCGCCCGCCACGACCACCATGAACACGCCCTGCATCCGCCCGCGCATCTCGTCGGGGGCGTAGAGCTGCAGGATCGACTGCCGCCACACCGACGAGATGACGTCGGCCACGCCGCCGACCGCCATGAACGCCACGACCAGCCACAACTCGCGCACCAGCCCCGCAGCGGCGACGGCGAGCCCCCACGTGGCGATGGCCAGCACGAGCGCGACGCCCTGCCGCGAGATCCGGCCCACCCAGCCGGAGAACAGCGCGCCGGCGACCGAGCCGATCGCCATGGCGGAGGTCACCCAGCCGAGCGCGGTCATCGAGCCGCCGAACCGATCGGCGGCGAGTTCGGGGTAGAGGGCGCGCGGCATGGCGAACACCATCGCGATGATGTCCACGACGAAGGACATCAGCAGCACCGGGCTCCTGGCGATGAAGCTGAGCCCCTCCCAGACCGCCCGGGCCCCCGGACGTGTCACCTCGCCCAGCGGGGGCAGGGCGGGCAGCCTGAGGGCCGCGTAGAGGCCGCCGCTGAACAGCAGGGCGTCCACCGCGTAGGCGGCGGCGTAGTTCGGGTGGTCGCCGCCGGTGGCCAGCAGCACGCCGCCGAGCATCGGGCCGACGACCGCGCCGAGGCTGTAGACCAGCGAGTTGAGCGCGTTGGCGGCCGGGACCAGCTCGGGGTCGAGGATGCGCGGGATCACCGAGCCCCTGGTCGGGCCGGTGATCGCGAACCCGGTCGCGTTGACCGCCGTCGCCGCGAAGATCAGGTAGACGTTGCCCAGCCCGAGCAGGGCCTGCGCCAGGATGACCAGGGTGGCCGCCCAGGTGATGAGCGAGCCGATGACGAGCAGCCTGCGCCGGTCGAAGGCGTCGGCCACGGCCCCGCCCCACAGCCCGAAGACCAGCAGCGGGACGAGGTTGGCCATGCCGAGCAGGCCCACCCACAGCGAGGAGTGGGTCAGGTCGTAGACCTGCTGGCCGACCGCCACGACGGTGACGGCGACGCCCACGTTCGAGACGGCCTGGCCGGACCAGATCCGCCGGTACGCGGGCACGGCCAGCGGCCTTGTGTCCACAAGATGACGTTTGACCAGTTCCCCGAATGCCACCTAAGGCAATTTATGGTGCAAGTCTCTCCAAAGCCCAACCGGGTCGGGTACGCCGGTAGCGCAGCCTGTCGTGCATCCGGTCGAGCTGTCCCTGCCAGAACTCCACCTCGGTCGGGGTCACCCGGAAGCCGCCCCAGAAGTCGGGCACCGGCGGATCCTCCGGCCAGCGGGCGGCCAGCTCCTCGTAGCGCTCGTCGAGCTCCTCGCGCGAGCGCACGACCGCCGACTGCCGCGAGGCCCAGGCCCCGATGCGGGAGCCGTACGGGCGGGAGTTGTAGTAGTCGGCCGACTCCTGGTGGGAGATGCGGGCGACGGTGCCCTCGATGCGGATCTGGCGGCGGATGGCGTGCCAGGGGAACAGCAGCGAGGCGCGTCCGTTCTCGGCCAGGTCGCGGCCTTTGCGGGACTCGTAGTTGGTGTAGAAGACGAAGCCGTTCTCGTCGTAGCCCTTGAGCAGGACCGTCCTGGCGCTCGGCCGGCCGCCCGCGGAGGCGGTGGCGAGGACCATGGCGTTGGGTTCGGGCAGGCCGGCGTCGAGCGCGTCCTGGAACCAGACGGTGAACTGCGCGACGGGGTCGGACGCGAGGTCGGTCTCGAGCAACGGCTCGCCCTCGTACGTTCGGCGTAGCGCCGCCAGCAGGGGCGGGCGCGGGGTGGCATCCACGAGACGGTATTCTTGCGCGCTCATGTGGCAGATCCCACGCTAGGGCGCGTTCGGCGGCCTGACGCAGGTCGCGGGACACGTGCCCACAGCAGGCTCCCTACCAGCGGGTTTGGCGTTTCGGCGGGTCCCGAGACCGACCATGACCTGGGAGGGGGTTAAATTGACCCGCCGGTATCTCGACATCAAGGCATTGCCGTTACATGGCAAGAAAGGGAGGCGGCCGAGCATGTCCGACTTCAAACCCGGCCTCGAAGGCGTCGTAGCTTTCGAGACCGAGATCGCGGAACCGGACAAAGAAGGGGGCGCCCTTCGATACCGGGGCGTCGACATCGAGGAGCTGGTCGGCCGTGTCCCGTTCGGGCACGTTTGGGGCCTGCTGGTCGACAACAAGTTCCAGCCGGGCCTGCCCCCGGCGGAGCCGTACCCCATCCCTGTCCACTCCGGTGACATCCGCGTAGACGTGCAGAGTGCGCTGGCCATGCTGGCTCCGGCCTATGGCTTCAAGCCCCTGCTCGACATCAGTGACGAGGAGGCCCGCGACCAGCTCGCGCGCGCCTCCGTGATGGCGCTCTCCTTCGTCGCGCAGTCCGCGCGCGGCCTCGGCCTGCCGATGGTGCCGCAGAGCCGGGTCGACGAGGCGAAGACCATCGTCGAACGCTTCATGATCCGCTGGCGCGGTGAGCCTGATCCCAAGCACGTCAAGGCCATCGACGCCTACTGGACCTCGGCCGCCGAGCACGGCATGAACGCGTCCACGTTCACCGCCCGCGTCATCGCCTCCACCGGCGCCGACGTGGCCGCGGCGCTCTCCGGCGCCGTGGGAGCGATGTCGGGCCCGCTGCACGGCGGCGCCCCCGCCCGCGTGCTCCACATGATCGAAGGCGTGGAGCAGCTGGGCGACGCCAAGAAGTACGTCCAGAGCGAGCTCGACAAGGGCAACCGGCTCATGGGCTTCGGCCACCGCGTCTACCGCGCGGAGGACCCGCGCGCCCGCGTGCTGCGCCGCACCGCCAAGGAGCTCGACGCGCCCCGCTACGAGGTCGCGGCGGCGCTGGAGCAGGCCGCCCTGGAGGAGCTGCACGCCCGCAAGCCCGACCGGGTGCTCGCCACGAACGTCGAGTACTGGGCGGCCGTGGTGCTGGACTTCGCCGAGGTGCCCTCGCACATGTTCACCTCGATGTTCACCTGCGCCCGCACGGCCGGCTGGGCCGCGCACATACTGGAGCAGAAGCTCACCGGCCGGCTGGTGCGCCCGAGCGCCAACTACATCGGCCCGGCTTCGCGCCCGCTGAGCGACGTGCCCGGCGCCTCCGAGGTCGTCGGCACGATCTGACACGTTTTTCACCCGTGTCATGAACGGCCCGCCCGCTCAAGGGGCGGGCCGTTCCGCGTCTCATTCGGCGGACCCGTGCGACGTCACCCGGACGGCCTCAGTAGGCTTGGCACGTGGCTGACATCGTGATTCCCGCTGACATCAAGCCCGCCGACGGCCGCTTCGGCTGCGGGCCCTCGAAGGTTCGCACCGAGCAACTGGCCGCGCTCGCCGCCTCCGGCGCGAGCCTCATGGGCACCTCCCACCGCCAGAAGCCGGTCAAGAACCTGGTCGGCCGCGTGCGCTCCGGGCTCGCCGACCTGTTCTCGCTGCCCGAGGGCTACCAGGTCGTGCTGGGCAACGGCGGCACCACCGCGTTCTGGGACATCGCGGCCTTCGGGCTGATCAGGGAGAGGTCCCAGCACCTGTCGTTCGGCGAGTTCTCCTCGAAGTTCGCCGCCGTCGCCAAGAAGGCGCCCTGGCTGGCCGACCCGAGCGTGATCAAGTCCGACGTCGGCACCCACCCCACCGCGGTGGCCGAGGACGGCGTCGACGTCTACGCGCTCACCCACAACGAGACCTCGACCGGCGTCGCCATGCCGATCTCCCGCGTGGGCGGCGACGACTCGCTGGTGCTGGTCGACGCCACCTCCGGCGCGGGCGGCCTGCCGGTCGACATCGCCGAGACCGACGTCTACTACTTCGCCCCGCAGAAGAGCTTCGCCTCCGACGGCGGCCTGTGGATCGCGATCATGTCGCCGCGCGCCCTGGCCAGGGTCGAGGAGATCGCCGCCTCCGGCCGGTACGTCCCCGAGTTCTTCAGCCTGCCGATCGCGATCGACAACTCCGGCAAGGACCAGACCTACAACACGCCCGCGGTGGCCACGCTGTTCCTGCTGGCCGACCAGCTCGACTGGATGAACGGCAACGGCGGCCTGGCCTGGACCACCGCCCGCACCGCCGAGTCCAGCCAGCGCCTGTACACCTGGGCCGAGAAGTCGTCCTACGCCACGCCGTTCGCCGCCCCGCAGTTCCGCTCGCAGGTGGTCGGCACGATCGACTTCAACGACGACGTCGACGCCGCCGAGGTGGCCAAGGTGCTGCGCGCCAACGGCATCGTCGACACCGAGCCCTACCGCAAGCTGGGCCGCAACCAGCTCCGCATCGCGATGTTCCCGGCCATCGAGCCGTCCGACGTCGAGGCTCTCACGGTCTGCGTCGACCACGTGGTCGAGCGCCTCTAGCCCAGCTCTAGCCCATCGCCCGCCGGCCCGTGCGGCGGGTCAGCTCGTCCAGGAGCGCCAGGGCGTCCGCCTCCTCGACGCTCTGCGCGAACCTCGTCAGCACCGGCAGCCTGTCGGTGCTGACGGCGAGGGCCTCCAGCATCAGGCGGCTGACGTGCTCGGCCCTCGAGCAGGCGGCGGCGTAGCGGAAGGCGTTGCGCGCGGGCGTGCGCACCAGCAGGCCCTTGCGCACCAGCCGCTCGGCGACGGTCTGCACGGTCGTGTACGCCAGGTCGCGGTCCTCGTTGAGGCTGCCCAGGAGCTCCCGCACGCGCATGGCCCTGCCGGCATCCCACAGCACGTTCATGATCGCGCGTTCCAGGGATCCCAGGTTCGCCAACTCACCAGTCCTCCGGCTCGATCAGTAGGAAACATTCTTGCCCGAACAGCCCCCGATCGGCCAGGGGCGAGCGCTGCCCCGCGGCCTCGGCTACCTCATGTTCGCCAGCCGCTGGCTGCAGGTCCCGCTCTACGTGGGCCTCATCGTGGCCCAGGCGGTGTACGTCTGGCAGTTCATGACCGAGCTGTGGCACCTGCTGAGCAGCGTCTTCCTGCACCCGGCGACCGGCGACGGCACGTCGGCCGAGGTCGTCGTCATGCTGACGGTCCTGGCGCTGATCGACGTCGTGATGATCTCCAACCTGCTGATCATGGTGATCATCGGCGGCTACGAGACGTTCGTCTCGCGCATCAACCTCAACGACCATCCCGACGAGCCGGAGTGGCTCTCCCACGTCAACGCCAACGTGCTGAAGGTCAAGCTGGCCACGGCCATCGTGGGCATCTCGTCGGTGCACCTGCTGCAGACGTTCATCCGAGCGCGTGACGTGCCCAACGACAAGATCATGTGGCAGACGATCATCCATCTGGCGTTCGTGGCCTCGGCGATCGGCCTGGCGCTCATCGACCGCATGCTCTCCAGCTCACCGGCCGAGCACACCAAGCCGCACCTGTAGGGCTCAGAAGCGGGCCGGCAGCTCTTTCCTGCGGCGCAGCACCCAGGCGGCCACCACGCCGCCCAGGAGCCCGAACAGGTGGCCCTGCCACGAGATGCCCTGTTGGTTGGGGAGCAGGCCCCACAGGATCGAGTAGTAGGCCACGCCCACGCCGATGCCGATCAGGATGTCCACCAGACGGCGGTCGAACAGGCCCCGGGCCAGCACGAAGCCGAAGTAGCCGAAGATCAGGCCGCTCGCCCCGATCGTGATCACGTCGGGGCTGGACACCCACGTGCCGAGGCCGCCGATCAGCACGATCAGCAACGTGGCCCACAGGAACTTGCGGATGTCGCGCACCGCCGCCAGGAAGCCCAGCACCAGCAGCGGCAGCGAGTTGGCCATCAGGTGGCCGAAGCCGCCGTGCAGGAACGGCGCGAACAGGATGCCCACCAGGCCGTCGGCGTCCCAGCCCGCGATGCCGTAGGAGTCGAGCGCGCCGTCCATCACGTAGTCGACGCCCTCCAGGACCCACATCACGGCGAGCATGGACCCGAGGATGACGATCGCCTTGATCGCGTTCGACAGGAAGGTGCCGGCGCCGCGCCTGGCCGACTCGAACCTCGAACCCGAATGGTCGCTCATGCGCTCTCCTGGTGGTCGTCTCCTCCCTTTACCGTACGCAGGAAAGGTCACGCACGCGCGTTGACGCGGCCCCTTCCGGAGGTGCGGAAGGGGCCGGCGTACGGGTGAGGGTTACTCGCCCTTCCACTGGGGGGCGCGCTTCTCGGCGAAGGCCGCCGCGCCCTCCATGGCGTCCTTGGAGCCGAACACCGGGTTGATGATCGCGCCCTGCTTCTTGAACATCTCCTCCAGGGGCCAGTCCTGGGACTCGATGATCACCTTCTTGGTCGCCGCGAGCGCCAGGGGAGCGTTGGCGGCGATCTTGCGGGCCAGCTCCAGCGCGCCCTCCAGGGCGGCCCCCGGCTCGGTGATCCGGTTGACCAGGCCCAGCTCGTACAGGCGGGAGGCGGGGTAGTGGTCGCCGGTCAGGGCGATCTCCATGGCCACGTGGTACGGGATCCGCCGCGGCAGCCGCATGATCCCGCCCGCGCCCGCCACCAGCCCGCGCTTCGGCTCGGGCAGCCCGAACGTGGACTCCGCCGAGGCCACGATGACGTCGCAGGACAGGGCCAGCTCGAAGCCGCCCGCCAGCGCGTACCCCTCGACCGCGGCCACCAGCGGCTTCTTGGGCGGCGCCTCGGCGATGCCGCCGAAGCCGCGCCCCTCGACCACCGGGAAGTCCCCGGACAGGAACCCCTTGAGGTCCATGCCCGCGCAGAACGTGCCCCCGGCGCCGGTCAGCACGTACGCCGAGATCTCGGGGCGGGCGTCGAAGGTGTCCAGCGCCTCGGCGATCCCCCGGGCCACCGCGCCGTTGATCGCGTTACGCGCCTTCGGCCGGTTGATGGTGATGACCGCGACGTTGCCGGACTCCTCGACGAGCACTTCGTCAGACACGGGACCTCACTTGGGCTGGAAGCGGATGCCGCCGTCGAAGCGCACGACCTCGGCGTTCATGTAGTCGTTCTGGACGAGCGAGTGCACCAGGTGGGCGAACTCGTCGGCCCGGCCCATGCGCTTGGGGAAGACCACGGGGGCCACGAGCTTGGCCTTGAACTCCTCGGCGTTGCCGGAGAAGCCGTAGATGGGGGTGTCGATGATGCCGGGGCAGATCGTGTTCACGCGTACGCCGATGGCCGCCAGGTCGCGCGCGGCGGGGACCGTCATGCCCACGATGCCGCCCTTGGAGGCGGAGTAGGCGAGCTGGCCCGTCTGGCCCTCCAGGGCGGCGACGGAGGCCGTGTTGATGACCACGCCGCGCTGGCCGTCGGCGTCGACCGGCTCGGTGGCGGCGATGGCGGCCGCGGCGATGCGCATGAGGTTGAAGGTGCCGATCAGGTTGACCTCGATCACCTTGCGGTACGTGGCCGGGTTGTGCGGCTTGCCCTCGCGGTTGACCGTGCGCTCGGCCCAGCCGATGCCCGCGCTGTTGACCACGACGCGCAGCGGCTTGCCCGTGGCCACGGCCGCGTCGACGGCCGCCTGCACCTGATCGTCGTCCGACACGTCCGTCCTGACGAAGACGCCGCCGAGCTCGTCGGCGACGGCCTTGCCGCGCTCCTCGTTGAGGTCGGCGATGACCACGGTGGCGCCCGCGCGGGCGAGCTCGCGGGCCGTCGCCTCACCGAGGCCGCTGGCACCGCCGGAGATGATTGCTGCAGATCCGTTGACGTCCATATCCCGGACCTTAACGCGCCAACCGAATGAAGTTCTACTCGGGGCGGGTTAAATCTCCCCCACGGCGCTGTCGACGTCGGAGTACACCTTGATCCGCCGGTCGAGCCCCGTGGTCCGCAGGATGCGCGCCACGGGCGCCTGGGGCGCGGCGAGCGACACCCCGCCGCCCTCTCCCGTGGCCAGCCGCCAGGCCTCGATCAGCACGGAAAGACCGCTGGAGTCCATGAACGACAGCTGCTGCAGGTCGAGCACGAGCCTGGCGCTGTCCTGCTTGATGGCGTCGCGGACCTCGTCGCGGAGGAACGGTGCGGTGAACAGGTCGAGCTCTCCCTCAACAGCCACCACCACGGCGTCACCCAGGGCGTGTCGCGCAAGCCGCAGCTTCATTTGGCCCCTCCTCGATGAGCCACTGTACTTCGACATCCCCGGATAGCGGGCATGCACAAACTACGAAGAGCCGGATACAGAAGGACTAGACCGGACTAATCATGCGCTAGACGCGGCGCTGAGGGTTCTTACCCGTCCGGCCGTCCGTCCCGCGACCTGGGGACCAGGTTGCCTCACCCGGCCGGGACGGCGAAGCCGTACGGGAGCTCCAGGCGGTGCTCGGCCAGCAGCTCGGCGTCGGCCAGCAGCTCGCGCGTGGGCCCGTCGGCGGCGATCACGCCTCCCGACAGGATCAGCGAGCGCTCGCACAACTCCAGCGCGTACGGCAGGTCGTGGGTGACCATGAGCACCGTCACGTCCAGCGAACGCAGGATCTCGGCCAGCTCCCTGCGCGCGGCCGGGTCGAGGTTGGAGGAGGGCTCGTCGAGCACCAGGATCTCCGGCCGCATCGCCAGCACCGTGGCCACCGCCACCCGGCGCCGCTGCCCGAACGACAGGTGGTGCGGCGGCCGGTCGGCGGCCTCCAGCATGCCGACCCGGTCGAGCGCGTCGTGGACCACCCGGTCGAGCTCGGCGCCCTTGAGACCGGCGTTGGCCGGGCCGAAGGCGACGTCGTCCCGGACCGTGGGCATGAAGAGCTGGTCGTCGGGGTCCTGGAAGACCAGGCCGACGCGCTGCCTGATCTCCTTGAGCGTGTCCTTGCGCACCGGGACGCCGCCCACGGCCACGCTGCCGTGCCCGGCGGTGAGGATGCCGTTGAGGTGCATGACGAGGGTCGTCTTGCCGGCGCCGTTGGGGCCGAGCAGCGCCACCCGCTCACCGCGGCCGATCGCCAGGTTCACGCCGAACAGCGCCTGAGTGCCGTCGGGGTAGGCGTAGGCCAGGTCACTGACCTCCAGAGAGTTCACCATGAGAGCCCCAGAACCGCGAGTGCCACGACGGGCAGGGCGAGCGCCGCCGCCCACTGCCCGATGGATGCCGAAATATCTTGAATTATCGGCATCCGTCCAGCGTAGCCGCGACTCAGCATCGCCAGATGCACCCGCTCGCCCCGCTCGTACGAACGGATGAACAGCGCCCCGGCCGAACGCGCGATCACCGGGATCTGCCGGAAGTTGCGCGCCTCGAACCCGCGCGACTCGCGGGCCACCCGCATCCGCCGCATCTCCTCCAGGATCACGTCCATGTACCTGAGCATGAACATGGCGATCTGCACCAGCAGGCTCGGCAGCCGCAGCCGCTGCGCCCCGACGAGGATGACCCGCGGCTCGGTGGTGGCCGCGAGCAGGATCGAGGCGATCACCCCGAGCGTGGCCTTGACCAGGATGTTCCAGGCCGCCCACAACCCCGGCACGCTCAGCGAGACCCCGAGCACCGTCGTGCGCTCGCCCATCCCGATCACCGGGATCAGGAACGCGAACAACACGAACGGCAGCTCGATCACCATCCGCCGCAGCACGTGCCCGACCGGCACCCGCGCGGCCAGCGCGACGCCCCCGAGCAGCGCCGCGTAGACCGCGAACGCCCAGAAGCGCTCCCGCGGCGTGGCCACCACGACGACGGCGAAGGCGAAGACGGCCAGCAGCTTGCACTGCGGCGGCAGCCGGTGGACGAGGGAGTCGGCCGGCAGGTAGAGATCGTGCCGATGCCCCGCGCCCACCGTCACTCACCGTCTCTCACAGATCAGACACTCACGTTCGTACGGCTGCGCGCGGCGAACGCCACGGCCCCGGCGATGAGCAGCACGAGCCCGACGCCGACGATCCCGGCCACGCCGACCGGGATGCCGCCCACCTCACCGTAGTCGGCCAGCGCCCACGACCCGAACGCGTGGTCGGCCGCCTGGCCGCTGAAGCCCTTGTTCTCGGCCACGGCCTCCAGCCCGTCGGGGTCGGAGGCGGCGAAGAAGGACACCACGCCGGCCAGCACCAGGGTCAGCCCGAGCCCGCCCAGCAGGAACGGCTTGAGCGCGCCCGGCCGGGCCGCCGGCGCCTGCTCGCCCACGGTCGTGGTGGCGCCTTCGGCCCCCTTGAGCACCAGCGGCCTGGCCAGCCCGCGGGCGCCGTACACCAGGTCGGGCCGTACGGCCAGCACGGCGGCGACGGTGGTGGCGGTGATCAGCGCCTCGCCGATGCCGATCAGCACGTGCACGCCGCCCATGGCCGCGGCCACGGCCGACACCTCGATGGGCGCGGTGCCGCCGATCCAGAACAGCAGGGAGAACACCAGCGCCGAGGCCGGCACCGAGATCAGTGCCCCGAGGAACGCCCCGAGCGTCACCCCGCCGCGGCCCCTGGCCATCGCGGTGACCAGCCGGAAGACGCCCCACCCGACCAGCACGGTGACGATGCCCATGATGGTGATGTTGACGCCCAGCGCGGTCAGCCCGCCGTCGGCGAAGAACACGGCCTGCACGAGCAGCACCACGGCCATGCAGAGCACGCCTGTGTAGGGCCCCACGAGTATCGCCGCCAGCGCGCCGCCCAGCAGGTGGCCGCTGGTGCCTGCCGCGACGGGGAAGTTCAGCATCTGGACCGCGAAGATGAAGGCCGCCACGAGCCCCGCCATGGGCGCGGTCCGGTCGTCCAGCTCACGGCGGGCGCCCCGCAGGCAGACCGCTACCCCGGCGGCCGCCACCGCTCCGGCGGAGACGGATGTAGCTGCGTTGAAGAAGCCATCGGGTACGTGCACGGCAACGCCTCCAGAAGGACGAACAAATCCTCCTCACTTTAGAGCATCGCCTTGCACCTGCACATAGGTGGCAATTACTGAAGGAGCTTCCTGAGGATCGTTCGCGGCGTCAGCCGGCGCACGACCGTGCTCAGCCGCCCCTTCCCCGAGGTCGCGTACGGCCGCACGCTGCGCAGCAACGCCGCGCCCCGCCACCTGCGCGGGCCGGCGACCGTGTCGGCGTCGGTCTCGATCCTGAACAGCGCGGGCGGTCCGCCGAGGTCGAGCTCCAGGTAGGCGTCCCAGGTGCCGGGCGGGAGCCGGCCCACCGCCGGCCTGGCCGCGAACCCGCCGCCGGGCAGCGCCGTCACCCGCTCGGCGCGCTCGCGGCCGGTACGCCGTTCGCGCCAGACGATCTGCCTGATCGCCGCGCACTCCGGGACCTGCCCGGCCACGCTGACCTCGCCGTGCACGACGAGCCGGTGGCCCAGCCCCCACCTGGTCCGCTCCAGCCGGACGGTGCCGGGCACGGCGACGACATGGCCGCCGACGTCGATGCTCAGATTGCCGTTGTCCCTGGTGAAGTACGGCAGGGTCACCACGCCGCCGATCAGGCGGGGCTGCGGCCGGGTGACGCCGTTGTCCCGGTCGGCGCCCAGCCGGCCGTGGCGCACCACTCCCTCCAGCTCGACCGCCACCCGCAGGTCCCAGACGCCGGAGGCGAGCACGGCGGCCTCCACCCGGGCGGTGAACTCCGCGCCCTGCCGCTCGGCCGGGACGACGAGCTCGCCGTGCGGGTCGTTGCGGGCCCGCAGCACCAGGGCCACGCCGTCGTCCTGGCTGATGCCGTCCAGCCCGGCCGTGCCGCTCACCACCAGACAGTCCCCCTCCCAGCGCAGCCCGGTCAGCCGCCGCCGCACGGTGGCGCTCTCGATGCGGGCCAGCCGGACCAGGCGGTCGACGTCGCCGAGCGCGGCCACGCGCTGTTTGTCGATGGTGTTGAGGCGGTCGTGCACGCCGGGGGTGAACCACTCGTCGCACAGCGCCGCGACCTCCTGGGCGATCTCCTTGCGGCGCACGTCGTCGCTCTCCAGGAACACCGTGCCGAGCTGACTGAAGGCGTCGAGCCTGAAGTGCCGGCGCAGCAGGTGGTCGCGCAGCGGGCCGGGCTCGACATGCCGGGCCATGAGCCGGATGGGCCGCCGGATCATGGTCAGCCAGGCGATCGGGTCGCGGCTGCCCGCCTGCTGCATGATGCTGCTGCCGTCGGACCTGGAGACCAGGTGGTAACAGTCGTAGTCGGCGACCACCGAGATCACGCCGGCGTGGCAGTAGGCGTGCACGGTGAACATGATGTCCTCGCCGACCAGCATGTCCTCGGCGAAGCGGATGCCGTGGCGCTCGACCATCTCGCGCCTGAACAGCTTGAAGCAGCTCAGGCTGTTGTAGACGTTGCTGTCGGCGAGGGTCAGGCGCTCGGCGTTCTGCTGGAACATCGAGGCGGGGGCCCGCCTGCCGTGGCCCACGATCTTGCCGAGCACGATGTCGGAGCCGTTCCTGTCGGCCATGGCGACCATGCGTTCCAGCGCCTCGGGGCCGAGGTGGTCGTCGGCGTCGCAGAAGAAGACGTACCGGCCGGTGGCGTGGGCGAGGCCGACGTTGCGCGGCCGGCCGGCGCCGCCCGACCCCTCGATGTGCACGACCTTGACGCTGGACTGGTGGTAGGTGGCGTAGAGGTCGAGGAGCTCGGCGCCGCCGTCGGTGGAGCCGTCGTCGACGACGATGATCTCCTTCTTCACCCGCTGCACGAGCGCCGAGGTGAGGCACCTGTCCAGATAGGGACGGCAG
Source organism: Nonomuraea sp. NPDC049637 (assembly GCF_040675235.1). Lineage (NCBI taxonomy): Bacteria > Bacillati > Actinomycetota > Actinomycetes > Streptosporangiales > Streptosporangiaceae > Nonomuraea > Nonomuraea sp. NPDC049637. The sequence continues at coordinate 247,555 of NZ_JBFAOM010000006.1, read as the reverse complement.
TTGTGCACCGGGATGACGACGCTGACGTCGACCGTCTCGTCGTTGTTGCCCGCCGCCATCGCCATCACTGCCGTCACCTCGGAGTCACGTTGCGCCGCCATGTCGTTTCAGTATGTGACGAACGCCCGTCGCCGCGGGGGCCGATCGGCCGTCTTGGAGTCACCTATTTGCCGACCTTGGCGATTCGTTGCATTCCTCAGATAGACCCCCCAGATGGCTCTAATCAGCGCATTCACCAGGGACCGAATGAGTTTCAGGGGAAAATCCTCGACCTGCCAGAGGAAGAAAACTCTCCGCCGGGATCAAGGACGTACTCCGTGGGCGTCTCAGGTCATCCTCCGGCGGGGTACACACGTCTACAGTTAGGCAACCTTGACCGGGGAGGTGGCGGTAATGGCATCGAATCTTCGCTGGCATCGGGCGGGCGGCACGGGCATGGGCAAGGCCGAGTTCGCTCGTTCATCGGCGCGCCTGACGGAGCTCTTCCAGTGCTCGGCGATGCTGCGACGTACGCGGATGCGGGCCGAGGAGATCGTCGACGAGGCCCGCACGCTGCTGGCCGAGGCCGAGGCCGAGGAGTTCGCCGACCCCGACCGCATCGAACGTCTGCGCGGCCAGCTGGAGGAGGCTCGGGCTTCCTACTCCAAGGTGCTGACCGCATATGTCACGATCTGCCGTAGAATCAACCAGGAGCGGCAGGAGATTCTGGCGATGCAGATGGACATCGAGTTGAACCGTGATTCTGGCCTGTCGGGAGTTGCCTGATGATTTGTCCGGGACAATTCCCGGAACCCTCGATGGAATGACTCCCCTTCCCTCCGGCCCGCGCCTCCCCTGAGAACGTTTCAGATAGATGTGAACCTATGTGACATCTGAGACGTCTTTTGTTCAGGGAGGCCCACCATGCGCGTCCTTGACGGTCTGGCATCGCCGGACCTGGAGGAGCTCAACCTGGAGCTGATCCTGGTCGCGGCGCTGCACGAAGAGGCGGAAAGGCTAGCCGCCGAATGAACGGGCTCCAGCTCCCCGGCCCCGCCGGGGAGCTGGAGCAGGGGGCCGCGGCGTAGGATCACGGATCATGCTGCGCTGCGCCGTCCTCGACGACTACCAGGGCGTGGCCCTCGGGCTGGCCGACTGGTCGCGGGTCCGGGCCACGAGCTTCCGGGCCCACTTCACCAGCCAGGACGAGCTGGTGGCGGCCCTGGCCGACTTCGAGATCGTGGTCGTCATGCGGGAGCGCACGCCGTTCGGGGCGGAGCTGTTCGAGCGGTTGCCCCGGCTGCGCCTGCTGATCACCACGGGCATGCGCAACGCCTCCGTCGACCTCGACGCCGCCCGCGCCCGCGGGGTCACCGTGTGCGGCACCGGCAGCGCCTCCACCCCGCCGGCCGAACTGACCTGGGCGCTCATCCTCGGCCTGGCCCGCCACCTGGTGCCCGAGGCCACGGCGATGCGCTCCGACGGCCCGTGGCAGAGCACCGTCGGCATGGACCTGCACGGCGGCACGCTCGGGCTGCTCGGCCTCGGCAAGATCGGGGCGCAGATGGCCCGCATCGGGCAGGCGTTCGGCATGGACGTCGTCGCCTGGAGCCAGAACCTGACCGCGGCGCGCGCCGGCGAGCTGGGCGTGCGGGCGGTCGCCAAGGAGGAGCTGTTCGCCGAGTCCGACGTCGTCTCCGTCCATCTCGTGCTGAGCGAGCGCAGCCGCGGGCTGGTCGGCGCGCGCGAGCTGGCGTTGATGCGGCCCAGCGCCTACCTGGTCAACACCTCGCGGGCGGCCATCGTCGACCAGGCCGCCCTGGCGTCGGCGCTGCGCGAGGGGCTGATCGCGGGGGCCGGGCTCGACGTGTTCGAGACCGAGCCGCTGCCCGCCGGGCACGAGCTGCGCAAACTGCCCAACGTGCTGGCCACCCCCCATCTCGGGTACGTCACCGGCGGCAACTACGAGACCTACTTCCGCGACGCCGTGCAGGACATCGACGCGTTCCTGGCCGGCGCGCCGATCCGCGTCCTGGCCTGACCCGGCTCACTCCGCTTTCGTCCTGGCCCGGAAGGCGGCGGTCTTGACGCGGTTCTGACAGGCCGTGGAGCAGAAGCGGCGGGTGCCGTTGCGGGAGACGTCCACGTAGACGCGGTCGCAGTGGGGGGCGGTGCAGACGCCGAGCCGGTCGCTGAACTCGCTGCCGAGCACGATCGCGAGCCCGGTCGAGCAGCTCGCCGCCCAGTCGCCCGCCACCGAGCCGCCAGGGCCGTGGAAGTGCAGGTGCCACGGCTCGCCGTCGTGGCGTTCGAGCATCGGCCTGGCCCTGCTCTCCTCCAGCAGCGCGTTCGTGGCCATGGCGGCGGTGTCGACGTCGCCGTCCGCCACCGCGCGGAACACCACGCGCAGCCGGGCCGCGACCTCGGCCAGCTCGGCGGCGTCGGCCGCGCCGATCCCGCGGTGGCCGGGATAGACGCTGCCCAGCGCGCCGGAGGCGGCCGCGGTGAGGTCGTCGGGGACGGCGAACTCGCGCCCGCGCTGCTCGCCTGGGGTCAGCGCGTTGACCAACGCCACGGCGACCCGGACGATCCCATCTGTGTGACTGTTGTAATCCACTTGACCAGTTACACCTTCGCGTTCTAAGTTGTGACTGCTCAAATCCTAGACGACAGTTACAGGGAGATCCGATGCTCACTCAGGAAGCCGCGCTGGCATGGATCGAGCGCTGGGATCGTCAGCAGGAGGGCTACCTGCCCGACCGGGAGGCCCGCTTCACCGCGCTGATCGACGCGGTCGAGGCGCTGGGCCGGCCGGATCCCGTGGTCATCGACCTGGGGTGCGGGCCGGGGTCGTTGTCCGCCCGGCTGCTCGAACGCCTGCCCTCGGCCACCGTGATCGCCGTCGACGCCGACCCGCTGCTGCTGGGGCTCGGCCGGGCCGCCTACCCGGGGCTGCGGTTCGTCTCGGCCGACCTGCGCACCGGCGGGTGGACCGAGGCGCTCGGCCTCGACCGTCCGGCCGACGCCGCCGTCAGCACCACCGCGCTGCACTGGATCTCGCCCGAGGAGCTTCAGGAGACGTACGCCGAGCTGGCCGGCGTCCTGCGCCCCGGCGGCATCCTGCTCAACGGCGACCACATGGACTCCTCCTCCCCCACCCTGGCCCGGTTGGAGCACGCGGTGCACCAGCGGGAGACCGACCGCGTCTTCGGCGACCGCCGGCCCGAGGACTGGCGCGCCTGGTGGAACGCCATCGCCGCCGACCCCGCCTTCGCCGACCTCAACCAGGAGCGCAGCACGGCCGGCGCATCCCATCACGGCTCGGAGTCCCACCTGGTCGAGCAGCACGTCAGCGCGCTGACCAAGGCCGGGTTCGGCGAGATCGGCACGTTGTGGCAGCGCGGGAACAACCGCCTGCTGTGCGCCGTGCGAAGCTGACCCGCGACGCCATCCGGCGGGCGCGGGCAGGCGAGACATGGTTTCCTGTAGGTCATGGACGAGTCGCAAGTCACCCGCTACCTGGACAGATTCGGAGCGTCCCGGCCGGTGCCGCCGGACGTCCACGGCCTGCGGGCCCTGCAGCTCGCGCACCTGCGGGCGGTGCCGTTCGAGAACCTGAGCATCCACCTCGGCGAGCCGATCTCGCTCGCGCCCGACGCCCTGTTCGACAAGCTCGTCACCCGCCGCCGCGGCGGCTTCTGTTACGAGCAGAACGGCCTGTTCGCCGCGCTGCTCACCGCGCTCGGCTACCGGGTGACCCTGCTCGCGGCGCGGGTGTTCGGCGGCGGCCGGCCGGGGCCGCTGTTCGACCACCTCGCGCTCCGCGTCGACCTCGACGAGCCGTGGCTGGTGGACGTCGGCTTCGGCGACTTCGCCGACGAACCACTGCGGCTCGACGAGCGCGCCGAGCAGAAGGACGGCGCGGGGATGTTCCAGATCGTGCCCGCCCCCGGGGAGCACGACGATCTGGACGTGTCGCACAACGGCGAGCCCGCCTACCGGCTCACCGAGCGGCCGTACGAGCTGGCCGACTTCGTGCCGACCTGCTGGTGGCAGGCGACCTCGCCGGACTCGCACTTCACCAGGTCGCCGGTGTGCTCGATCCGCACGGCCGAGGGGCGTACCACGATCAGCGGGCGCAAGCTGATCGTCACCCGACAGGGCGAGCGCGCCGAACGCATCCTGAACGAGAACGAGCTGCTTCCGGCCTACCGGGAGCACTTCGGCGTGACGCTCGACCGGGCGCCGGCGGCGGGGGCCTGACCCGGGCAACATCCGTGTCGGCTGAACTACGGTGGCCGACCATGGCCGAGTGGATGTCCGCCGAGATCTTCGCGCTGGAACCCTCGGCCACGATGCGGTCGGTACTGATCTCCCGCCTGGCCGAACGTCCTGACCTGCTCGAACGGGTCACCGTGCTCCCCTGCGACGCCCTGAGCCTCGACCTCGACGAGCCGGTCGAGGCCATCGTGATGATCAACGTGTTGTACGCCCTGGAACCCGGCTACCGCGGGCGGCTCTGGCCCGTCTTGGCCGACCATCTGGAGCCCGGCGGTCTTCTCGTCCTCACCTGGCGCGACGGCGGCCCGCCGAAGCCCCGTCCCATGCGGCGACTGGACTCCCGCCGGGTGGGCCGCCACACATACACGGTCTCGTCCGAGATCGTCGAGTCGGACGGCGAACGCGCCACGTGCCGTTACCTCTACCGGATCGCGCAGGGCGACGAGGTGCTCAGCGAGGAGGAACTCGTCGGGCACGCCTACCGTCCCGCCTGGGAGACCCTCCGGGACGAACTCGTGCGCGCGGGTTACGTCCGGACCGCCGCCCCCGACGGCCTCCTGGCCTGGCGACGCGCCTGATCGAGGTCAATATTCGAGCTTCCGGCGAACGTCCGGTTTCTCGGAAATCGTCGGCACACGATTGTTACGAGATATCACCCATACGTCCAACACCGTTCTCTTACTCTTTTCCCTGCTATATCCACAAAAAAAGAAGGACACTGATGAAACTCCTCTTCGCGGGGCTCGCCACCACGGCGGCGGTCGTGTGCGCGGCAGCCGTACCCGCTCAGGCCGCATCCCCGGCAACCGCGCAGGCCGCTCCGGCGGACGCGGTGAAAGTCCTGAAAGCCCAACTACTACCGGGCAAGAGCGTGAAGATCGCCCAATTAAGCAGCATCACCGTTGATTTCTCCGTCGACGACCAGGCCATGCAGGTGCAGGTGAACACCCGCACCGACGGCACGCTGGCGTTCGGCAAGGGCAAGGTGGCGGCCGCCGACCTGCGCGTCCGCATGTCGTCCCGCCAGGGGGCCGAACCTCCCTACCGGGTCGTCGCCGAAGGCAGGAACGCCTACGTGACCAACCCCGGCATCGCCAAGGCGTTGCCCGCCGGACGCTCCTGGATCGGCTCGCGGACCAGCGAGCGCGAGAACCCCATCCTCGACACGGGCGTCACCCCTGCGGACCTGAAGTTCATGCTGGACAACTCCTCCGAGGTGGCCACCGGCGAATACCAGGGCACCGCCACCCTCGCCGCCTACCGGCACGACAAGTCGGCCGGCGAAGGCAGCGTCGAGTTCCACCTGTACTTCGACAAGAACAACCTGCTCACCCGCGCGGTCGTCGATTCGACCTCCTCCTCGGACGGCGACGCCTACCGCCAGATGGCCTTCCACACCGACACCAAGTACTCCGGCTGGGGGGCCAAGGCGAAGATCAACGTGCCGGTGGCCGGCAAGGTCGTCAGCGAGAAGAAGCTCACCCCGAAGACCCGCAGGGCCGTCATCAAGGCCGGCTACCCGCAGACCGGCCCCTTCTGACCCCTTCACCGGGCCCGGCGCCACCGGCCTGCCGCCCGCAGGCCGAGGTGGCGGGCAGGCGGGGCTGCCGCCCGCAGCCCCGCCCGCAGGCGATACACGGTCATGAATGCGGCCGCCGTCCTCCAGCAGGGATGCTGACCACCTCTGGACTTTTCCGCACGACGCACGCAGGCGGCCGCCTACCGACGACGCGAGCTGTTCCTGTCGGTGCCGCGTGCCAGCATGACGGCATGTCCTTGCAGCCCCTTGATCTCTCCTGGCTCTGCGGCGAATACGCCGAGGAGTGCTACAGCTTCATCTACGTGCGCGCCACACCCGAAGAGGTGGTCGCGCGCCTCGGCGGCCGCTGGGAGGACTTCACACCGGGCCCCTTCCCCGATGACCCCGACTACTTCTCGAACCCGGGAGACCCTGTCGGCGTCGCCTCCATCGGCGACTGGACGTTCATCTTCGACCCCGACTGGCTCGGCACCGGCGAAGACCTGATCATCGAGCTGTCCAAGGGCACCCGCCTCGTCTCCCAGGCCGCACTCGGCGTCAAGGACCTCGACTACTTCTACTGGTGCGAGGACGGCGAGATCAGATTCGGCTGGGGCGGCGACGACGGCTTCCTGACGGAGACGCCCGCCGAACTCGTGGACACGATGGAGGAGATCGACAGGCTCTACCCGTCGCGTCCCCGGCTCTACAGAGGCCCGTCCTTCCTGCTCGTCGAGCACCTGACCGGCATCAGGGCGACGGAACACCTGCTGAAGAGCTCCACGTTCAGATGGGGCGTCATCCCACCCGCGACCAAGCCCTGACGTCGGCAAGCCCGACACGCGTCGAGGCCTCCAGACGGCTCTTCGAGCACATCGCCCGAGGAGATCCTCGCCGCCCACCTCTACGGCGGCTGCACGGACACCCGATTCCTTTGGATACTGCCGGCCATGGTCATCATCGAAGTCGTCCTGGAGACCCACGACGCGGTGGACTTCACGGCCTGGCCGATCACCGAGCCGTCGAACGACCGCCTTCTGGCTCTCTCCGGCCGGATGTCCATCGCCGACGTCGGGACGGCCATGGCCGTGATCTTCAGCTACAGCGGCCTCCCGATCACGCACGCCGCCGAGTTGACCGAGGCGCAGCTGCGACAACACCTCGCCGAAACGGGCGGCCTGATCGCTCCGGGCGGTCTGCGCTTCCGCGACACCACCACCGACGTCGACGTCCCGCCCGGTTGCTGTTTCGGCCTGGAGAACTGGCGGGACTGGTGGGAGGTGGCCCGCGGGCGCGAACCCTGGCTCGGACACGACCCCACGCCGTACATCACCCATGTGGGACACGTCATCCAGCTCCGGCAGCACGTCGATGACCCCCCGTCCATCGAGATCACCCGCGACCAGCTCGCCGGCCTGCTCACCACGGCCCAACAGCACTTCTCCGGGTTCCTCGACCTCGCCCGGCAATGGGCGACGATCACGACCCCGGGGCCGGCCGACCGGCTCGTCGCAGCCCTCGACCAGCACTTCGCGATCACTTGAGCCTTCTCACCCTCGGCCGGCTCCCCCAAGGCCGGATGTTGTGCCACCATGATCGCCTCGCATACGGCAAGGGAGACTGTTTGGTCCTCTTCTCCTGTACGTCGTGCGGCGCCGTGCTGACCGCGCGGGTCGCGCGGGTGGCGCTCCCCGACCACTCCGGCCAGAAGTACGGCCATGACCTGCTCCCCGGTCTTCCGGAGCCGGGAACATACGTGGTGGACCCTGGACATGGCCGACCATGGGCTCCCTTGATGCCCGAACCGGAAGATCACGGCGTCCGGCAACTGACGTGCCACATCACGGGCCCTCCGGACAGGATCGGGATCGCGCCGGGCGACGTCCGCGGTACCGTCTTCATCCCGGACCGGTTGGGCGGCTGCTGTTGCGGCTGGGACGGCCAGTACGGTCCCAACCTGGCCTGCGCCAGGTGCGGCTGCCCGGTGGCGACCCGCGTCGACGACTGCGGGTTCTGGCAGGTGGTGTGGCTGGAACCGGACGCCGTGCGCCCCGTCGCCGTCGCCGGCCCCGTCCAGCGGGTGATGGACTGGACGGAACTGCCGAGCACGCCGCCCGTTGATCCGCTTGGTTTTGGAGCCCCCAGTGGGAGGCCGCAATCGCGGTGGCCCTGGCACACCTGGTGGCGGTTTCGGGCGGCAGGCGGGTGTCCGTCCCTGAGGGGCTCGTCGCGGAGACGTTTCGCCGGACGATCGACAGCCTGCTCCCTCCCGGGCCGCCGGAACGACACCTCGTCCTGGCCGGCCCCGGCCTGTCCACGCCGATCACTGACATGGCCCTGGTCCCGAAGCACCCGCAGACCGGTGAGGCATGGCCGTGTGACGCGGGCGCGGTGGTGCCGCTCGCTGCGGACGTGTGGACGTACCTGGCCTTCAACGACGATCGGCGGCTCATGCCCGCGGCGTGCGGGATGCCTGCCGCCGTCCGCCGCGACGACCCGCCCGCGCTGCTGCCGCACAGGCTGTTCCATCCCGATGGCCGCGTGTTCTGCAACACGCTGGAGCGGCTGGCGGCGGTTCGGCCACCGTGGCTGCGCCGCCTTCACGCCTCGATCAAGGACCGCCCGTACCTGGCCCCGTTCGCGTAGACCTCCCCGCATCAGCGCGGGGCCCGGTCCCGCTGGCGGAACCTGACCAGAGCCTCGCAGTAGCATCGCCCCCGAACGCACGGTCGTCCAGTCCCTCGCAGGCGGTCACCGCCAGGGCCAGGATCCGGCCAACTGTCAATGATCACTCGTCCACCGGATCCTGAGGATTGTGACTGGCAGATGAGAGACGCTCCCGACCATGCTGGATACGGCGAGGACGAGCGCTCCGCAATTCACGAACGGTGGCTGGCGGAGCGTCATCGGCGTACCGAGGATCCCCATTTTCAAGAAGAGTGGTACACCGAGCAGTGCGGTGCCTGCCGATTCTGGTTCCCGCTGGCCGGCGCCCTCGGCAATGACTACGGTGCGTGCGCGAATGCGGCGTCCCCCTTCGACGGCCGGATCCGTTTCGAGCATGACGGATGCGACGCCTTCCAGGAGTCGGGATCCTGGTCCGTCCCGGAAGACCACGAGACGTGTCGACGGCGGCGGCTGTACCTCGACGCGCTGGACAATACGGATGAGCGCGGCTTGTCACTGCTGCGCGACGCGCTGGCCGAAGAGCCTGACCGGGAGCTGGCACTGGCCGTGATCCTGCGCGCGCTGGAAGCGGTGACCACTGACGAGCGGCGCAAGTGGATCGATCTGGCCCCTGCCGGACAGGACCGGGAGCGTGCCGAGGCCCGCGCGAAAGATCTGGAACTCCTGACGAGCGGGCCGGCCGGTCAACCCGGCGAGTGGTCGGAGTGGCTGCAGCTCAGACTCGCCGCGACCACCTCCGATCCGGCGACGCTCGAAACCCTCGCCCGGGCGGGGCGCACGAGACGCGTCAGGCGCCTGGCCACAGAGCGCAAAAGGGCGATGCACGACCCCGGCCCGCTGCCCGTCACCTGACGACGAATGGCCAAGACTTGTGCGACCACCTGCTCCTCGACATCGTCATAAGCACCAACTCCGACAATCGATTCCTTCGTGGCGCGAGGGAAGCGGGCCTGGTCACGAGGTCGAGGTGAAGTGCTCCACCAGACGAACGACATCGCGGCCGTCGCCCAGGCCCGCCCGGTTCGTCCCGTGTCGACGGCAAGCGGGATGATCAAAATGTGCCTAAGCCGCCCATGAGCTCGTGGCGTGCGACTGGAGAGCCATGCCACGTAGGCGCTCATTCAAGATCCGTACCTGAGATCGGCGTGCGGGACCCGCAGAGCTGTGATCCATCAGCTTCCCGGGCTTGGCGGTCGTCCCGTGGCCGCAGTCATGGCCCGCAAGCACGCTCGCATGTGGCCAGGCCGCGGTGGCGGCCTTGGCGACCTGGTCACTGTTCACCGGTCCGCGCCGAACCTGATCGCCAGGAACCTCCGCGCCCCCGACACTCACAACCGCCGGCCGACAAGGTCCAGGCGGAGTTCCTGGCGTCGTGGAAGAACGCCGCCGGCCAGCCGTTCGGGGATGGCTGTGATCGGCGCCTGAAGACCGTCGCGACCGATGTCTCTTTCGACCCGTCAACTGCCGGAGCCCTTCAACTTGTCGATGATCACCTCGCCGAGGATCTGGCGATGGAGTCGGCACGACGTTGTTTCCGTGCTGCGCAGGGACCCGTTCTCGAAGTACTTGTTGGACGTGTACGCGCCTCCGCAGATGTCGAAATATAGACATTCATCTGCACAGGCTGCGACCCCGTGGGAAATTTCCTTAGAAATACGGTCGAGGGCCGGGCCCGGCAGGAGGGAGTCCAGCGATCCCGGCGCGTTGATGTTGGCGATCACGAAGTCATCGAATTCTTCGCTCTTCCCGCCGGCAAGCTCAGGACTCGAGGTCGACATGTCGCCATTTTTCTGAATAGTGATGATCGCCAGGGGCTCGGTCTCGTACGACATGTGCCGATAGCTGGGATCAGAGATCTTACTCTTTATTATGGCCAGGTAGTCAGAGATTTCCCTTATTTCTATGGCGGCTGGACTCTCGCGCCATCGATCGAAGATGCGATCCACGAAGGCCCGATACTCTGCGGCGATCGTATCAGCCTCCCCCTTCCCACCGCTCAAAGATGAAACCGTGTTGCCGTTCTCCACCTCCTCCACGTTGAAGCCGACGCTCTGGAATCCGTTATCGACGAAGAAATCGAATATCTCGTCCGGATGCCGGAGGCTGGTCCGGGTGAGCACGCAGAGCGCTCCCAGCCGAATCCCCCGCTCCTTGAGTTTCCGGTAACCTCTCATCACCGCACGGTGAGAACCCTTCCCCGACCAGTTGACCCTGTGGGAATCATGCAGAAACTGCGGCCCGTCCACACTGATGCCGACGGACATGTCATGCTCTGCGAAGAGGTCGCACCAGCGCTCATCGACCAGTGTTCCGTTGGTCTGAACTGATTTCTCCACGTTGAGACCGTGAATGTTGTGCAGCGAGATCAGGCGCATGGCTTCTTCGAAGTGCTCCACGCCGGCGGTCAACGGCTCGCCCGCATGCCAGATGAACTGGACGTCCGGGTGGGTGAGCGGGCTGTGCAGCACTTTCTTGATCGACGCCTCCAGCGTGGCGCGGGACATCATGAAGCCGTCACGCCGTTGCGGGACATAGCAGTAGCTGCAATTCAGGTTACACAAGGACGTGGGTTGCAGGATGACCTGTCGTATGACCGCTCTCAACGAATGCACACCGCCTTTGACGCGTCTTGTGCTTCTGGATCCAGAAGCACAAGATCCGACCCCTACCCATTCACCTACCGAGCATTTCTGAAGGAATCCCTGAACGAGTATCCCTTGTTGAAGGACCTGGCCACTTCGGGGCCGTCGGTCTCGACGGTTAGTTCGGTGAGGGTTTCCGGGTCGATCCCCTTGAGCTTTTCCAGGAGCTCAATGCAGGCTTCGACCGACTTCTCGTTCCCGGTCACGATGATCCCTTCACTTCCCGTGGCGCTCCAGAAACAACGTGTACATTGATACCCCGCGCAGATGCAGCACAACGGGCGACGCGGAAGATACATCATCAATTTCTCGCAACGCCGACCTCCAATGGACCGAACGCGGGTTTCAGTCATCGGCGCGCCGGAAATGGCCTGCGACGTCCAGCGTGAACAGCCCGGAACTGGCCGGAAGATTCCGGCTGGAGGTCACGAGGTTCCCATGTCATGGCCGAACGTTCACGGCACGGCGTCTCCAGAATGGCGATGTCGCCCATCGCTGTTCGGCGGCGTAGTACTTCGCGCGCTCAGTCAGATAGTGCCGGGCCAACTGGCCGACGGCTGAAAGATACGAATCGACGGCGTGCGGGTCCCCGTCCATGGCGCCTGCGATCGCCATGGCGGCCCGATGTCCCGTGGAGATCGCCGTGATGATGCCCTGAGAGGACAGGGGATCGGCTGAGATCGCCGCATCGCCGGCCGCGAGCCAATGTTCGCCTCCGGGAGGATGGAGCAGCGAACTGCCGGCGGCGAAGATTTCCGGGCCGACCAGCGGCTGATACTGGAATTGCTGATGCAACCGCCGTATGTGTTCGGTCTGCCTCAGTCGTGTCAGCCAGTGCTCCAGATCTCGGACGGCCCTGACGCCAGGAAGGTCGCCGTCCGTCAGGTAGACGAAGATCCGGCGCCCTTGCGGGAGCAGCGCGGTGTACCACCAGCCCTCGGGTTGCGCCTCCACCATTGTCGTCGCATCGGCGTCCCCTGGAATTCCGGGGGTGTGGAGCACCGAGATGGCGACGAGCTTGTCCTCGTGGATCCGGCGCGCGCCCAGACGCTGGGCGACTACCGCGGCACGGCCGCTGCAATCAAGTAGCGCATCCGCGTGGATCACCATTTCCTTCGTGGTGTCCCTGAGCCTCAAGACCCCGCCCGCGCCGGCCGACTCCCATTTGACGTGCGTGGCGCAGGCCAGCACAGCTCCGCTGTCCCGTGCGGCATCGACGAACATCGCATCGAATGCGCGACGATTCAAATGCCAGCCGTGGCCATAGGGGCTGAAGATGAAGTCGGTATCGGTGAGTTCGGCAGCGCCCCACGCCGAACGGTTGCCGTACGACGGGAGATGGCCGCCGGCCAGAAATCGCTCCCAGAGGCCCAACGTCTCCAGGAGTGGCTGCGCGGCGGGCGGCAGACCCTCACCGATGCTGATCGCCCGCTTCCGATGACGCCCGACCAGCAACACGCGGGCGTCCTGACGAGCCAGGTGCAGTGCCGCAGTCGCTCCGGCCGGGCCGGAGCCGACCACGGCGACATCCACACGCAGGGATTTGGGCACGAGAACCTACCGGTGCTGACGCGCCTTCGCGATCGTCTTCCCTTTCATTAGTGGCACGCTCCACCGCCCGGTCCGTAGTGGCGGCGTTCCATCCCTCGCAGTTGTTCCACCGTCAGAGGTGTGGAGTTCAGCGTGCGCTCCTGGACCACGGCGGCATGAGGTTCCACGGGATCCTCCGCCGATACGGGAGCGGCAGCGCGGACGTTGATCCTCGACACGGGGACCGCCTTCTTGCGAGAAATGCGCTCGTCCTGTTCCGGCAAGGGACAGCCGGCGGCGATCCAATCGATGATCACCTCACGAGCCGACCGATCACCGAGCTCCGGTATGACCTGGATCAGGAAAGCAGACATACGCCGTGGTTGTGCCAGCAGTTCCTGCACGAATCGGCTCTCATCCACGTTCCCGGGAATGATCCATCCGTTGTCAGGATCAGCCAGAGCGGCCATCAGCCGTCCGGGCTGATCGATCTGAAACCACCAGCTCACCGGCTTCGTCACGTGCTGTTCTTCGCCTTGGGCGGGATCGACATAGGTACCGGTCAGCTCGAAACCCGCGTGGTCGGGGACCGCCATGGCGCGCGGGCTGAGTTCACGCAGGAGAACGCGCATCGCGCCGGCGGGATCCAGGGCGGTTCCGAGAGGCGCCGGAGGCAGCGAGTTGATGTACTGGGCCAGAAGTTCCTTGTCCTCGAGGCTGAAGACCTTCAGCATCGGGCCGCCGAACCCCATCATCGAGAAGATGCGGCTGTTCTTCGCGTCGCCCGGTGTGATCAGGTCCGACTGCACAAGCTGCTGAAGGAACGCGTCGGGCTCGTCGAACCAGTCGTTGATCAGGTTGGGCCCAAGGCGTCTCGTACCGTGATTCAGCTGTGCAAAATGCCGCTTCTGCCCGAACATGTCCCAGACGCGATCTTCCAGCGACGGGGGGTTGGTGAAGAAATACCACCAATCCCCGCCGCCTACGAACTTGAATGCCAGATACCCGTTCCAGACGCGGCGCCAGTGTTCCTGCATCTCCCGCTCCCCGCTCTCCTCCCGAACGTGGTCGAGATAGCGGATGACCGCATCGCGGGCCTTGGCTCCGTGGCCGTTGACCGGGTTGTCGATGGCCACATGCAGCTTGTAGAAGAGCGAGTCGTAACCGTGATAGTCGTACAGCTTCACCATGGCCGGCAGGAATATGGCTTCCCATTCCAGGTGCAGGGTCATGCCCAGCAGTTCGGGGGCGTATGTCTCCGGGAACTGGGCGATCGCCGACTGATAGACCGGGCTGATGTAGGACGAGTCCCATATGCTTGGGTCGTCAGCGTACGCGCGGCTGGCGATCGGCGGTGGGTGGATTCCGGCGCTGTGCAGCAGGTCGGTATAGACGTTGGCGTGGTTCTGTGCCGGGTCGCCGTTGCCGATCTCGTCCGACCAGATCTCGAACAGATACCCTTGCACCTCGCCGCTGGGCCCGGCCTGCGCGATCCTCTCCAGCCACGAGCCGTCGAGCTGGTTGAAGGGAGCGAGCTGCCGAATACGCTCGATCACCTGGTCCGCCGTCCTGAAGAGCGGCTCCCCCTCACCCGTGGCGGGGTTGTAGGCCTCGGCCGCTCGGCGTTCCCGCTCGTAGATCTTCTCGAGACGGGCCCGGAAGGTCACCTCGTCATAGGCGAAGAAACCGTACGTCTCCAGCTCGTTGTACTTGTTCAGGTCCTCCCACGCCAGCCGCAGGTACTCGTCGGCGAGTTCCCGAGCCTTGGGCAGGAAATCCGCGTGCTGTTCCAGGTTCAGGAGACAGTAGAAGTAGTCTCGGAAAGGCCGGAGCTCGTAGCGCCCTCGCTCTCCTTCCACGTACACCGTCTCACCGAAGGCGTTGCGTGGGACCACGAAACCGAGACGGCTCCAATTGGGCATTCCTTCGTGGTTCTCGGCCACCAGGTCGTTCTTTCCGCGGTGACGTGCCCGTCGACGCCACTCCATGTCGAAAAGGCTCTCCCAGACGAGCCTGCCCGCCGTCTCACCTGCCAGCCGGTCGGCGTAGTCGTCGAGCGTTTCCGTCGGCTCTGGATCGGCTATCCGAGTCTGTTCCCGGAGGAACATCCGGATCGATCCGTAGACGGTGCGGCGCATCATCTCCGGGTCCGTGATCGCAGGACCGCCGAAGTACTGGGTCAGAGTCCAGTCCGGGCTCTTCTCCGGGAGGCTGAAGGGGGCGTCGGAGTCACGAGTGAGGCCCGAACGGTCCAGAAATTCCTGCAGGCGGCGTAGGTAGGCGCCTTCGAACTCGCCCTCGGCCGGGCTCGGCACCACCGCCAGGTAGGCACGGACGAAGTTCGCCAGCTGTCGCCGCCACAGCATCTGATAGGCCGCGGCGTTCGTGATGGAGGCCCAGTCAGGCGCCGCCGGATCCAGCGGCGGCCAGGACGACAGCCCCGGACGGGACGGCAGCTGCAAGCCGATTCCTCGTGCCCACGGTTTGCGATCGATGAGCAGGCTCGTGAGGTCTCCTCGCCCCGCCTCGGTGGGGAACTCCTTGAGAATTCGCTCGTAGTCTTCAGCAGGAACGACGTCGTCTGGCCGGATCGAGGGCCACCAATGGTCGCGACACTCGTAGAAGTCGGCCTGCCATGGCAGCGCCATCCAGCGGGTGATGTCACCCGCTGCGAAATCGTCGCTGAAGCGGAACGCCTCCCTGTAGGTCTGCGCGAAACGAATGACAGAGGTGAACTCGAGGCCGGGGAAGAATCCTCCGCCCTGGCACGCTTCAAGGCTCGCGCGAGTCACCGCGGCGGGTCGCTGCGCCATGGGTACGGCATCGAGGGACGGCGGCGGCGCCAAGGGCAGCGGCGTGGACCCGTCCCAATCGTTGACGAAGTCTCCTTCCTTCCAGCGGGCGAGTTTCCTGTATTGCGTGACGGTCAGTGAGAGCCAGGTGCGCGGTGCGTAATGGTTGGTCTCGGCATCATAAATGGGATGCGTCAGGTCTCCCTCGTCACCGGAGAGGGGCGGCATGAACGACAGATTGGCCTGGTTGATCGCCTCCTGGCTGGAAGGATGAAGCTCATCGGCCGTCGGTTGCCTGGTATCCAGACCGGGATGATGCAACAGGGGAGTCCGCAGGCGCGCGAAGATGCGGCGGTGCGGCGATCGTACCGCCTTGGCCAGCTCCGGGTCAGCCAGAACCTGTAGCGCCCCCAGGTCGACGAAGTCGCCTGGCTTCGCCGCCGAGTGGCCCCGGCGCGCCCGGTCACTGACCCATTGGTACATGCTCAGCCGGCGAAGAATCGGATAGACGTCACGGACGAACATCACCGGATCGTCCCCCGCCGGCCGGGGCCCCAGCTCCGCCTCTGACCAGGCGAGGTCATGCTCGACCGCGGCCTCGGTCATGACGTCATAGCCTGTCACGACGTTCTGGGTGTGCGGCGAGAAGTGCGGAGGGGCGGCGATCACCCAGGCACGCCCACGAACCGGCAGTTCCTCACCGGTGTTCAGCTTCACCGTCGCAGTGACCGGGCCGTCAGCGGTGTCGTCATACCAGCGATCGTTGTTCGCATAATGCGCCAGAGGATTGTCCGGAAGGACACTGGCTGACCGGCCCCTGCCTCCCAGGACCAGGAGGCGGCCGGAATCATCAGTGCGCAGCTCGCCCAGGCAGACCTTCTCCGGCCACGTGAGGAATCTCCCGTCCAGCGGCTCCGATCGTCGCCCTCGCCCGCTCACCCTGGCGGACACCGGTCCTATGACGAGTTCCTTCCTGTCATCCCCATGCACGTCCTCATTGCGCCGGCGAGCTTGCCCAAGGTCGCCTTTGAGAATCTGATCCACCCGCTCTGCGCCGGAGAACTGCCACCACTCCGCCTTCTTGTTGGCCAGTTCGACCTGCCAGATGATATCGGCGACCTCCGGGTGGTCGGCATCAAGCTCGGCGACGACCTGCCCCAGGTCGTCGAAGGCGTAGACGCGGAAGCGAGCGGCCTGGCGCTTGACGCGGCCCTGCGCGTCCTTATAGGAACCCCCGTTGGGCGGCACCAGTCCAGGCACCTCCGGCCCCACGAAATACTCATCGGGGCTGTTTCCCAGCCGCGCGATCCCGATGGGCGGGAAAATTTTGCAATAGGCCATCCTGCCGTTTTGCGGGCCCGCAGCATCTTCCGTCATCGGCTCTTCCTTCAAGCTGAGTCCCGCAATAAAGTTCCGGACAGCGCGAAGCATGCGACCGCCCACCCTGGTCGCATGATGGTGCACCTGGGACCGTGGCCAAGATGCCCGATGGGATACCGTCTCAACCCAACCGCGTCACATATCTGTAGGAAATCGATCGCCCTTTTAAGGATCGGATACGGTGGCGGCATATCGGTCCGTTGTCGCCATCAGCTTCGTCTGTGGCGCCGCGTTCACCAACACGGCGACATCGTCGGTGACGCGATGTTCGAGGCGCCCGACGGGTCATGCAGCCGGACGGCTGAGCGCTCGACCGACACTCGTTCGGCGATGTGGCGTTCACCGCTGGGCCGAAGTCTGTCTCGAGCAGAGGCCCGCGGGTGTTGCCCGCGGGCCTCGCGCGCGTGAGGATCAGCCGCCGACGGACCAGGAGTACTTGTTGGCGTAGCCGTCGTCCTCCAGGATGATGTACTCGTCGGGGTTGTTGCCATAGGGCTTCATGGCGTTCGTCGTGCTGTAGGAGACGAACTTGACCGTGCGCCACCTGTTGCTGCCGGCGTCGTTCTGGGGCTCGGCCCTCCACAGGAACTCGTCGCCGCTGCTGCACGACTTGGTGACGACGCCCTGATAGGAGCCGTGCACGACGCCGCCTGGCACGCCGCACTTCTTGGACCTGCCGTTCCGCATCCGGAACCAGACGTAGCCCTCCTTCTCCTGGGGCGCCTCGAAGAACCAGCGGTTGCCGAGGTCCACGGGACCGCTGGTCCACGCCTGGAAGAGCATGTTGTCGACCTTGTGCCCGGACCAGTCCTGGTGTATGAGGTAACCGCCGGTGGCCACGTTGGCCACCGCCGGAGTGCTCGCCCCACTTGTCCTTGTCGTCCTCAAGGTTCCGGTCGCGATCAGGGTTGTTCGGCGCGAAGGCACCGCCGCCCTGGGGCACGGGGCCGATGTGCACCTGCATGGCGTCCTTGCCCTGCCGGCCGCGGTGCGACAACTTCCAGTAGAGCTTCTGGCCGGGCGTGGTGGGCAGGTCCTGGTAGAGCATGGACGCGGAGTTGGCGTTCAGCTCCACGAACTGGGTGCCCTCGGCGGAGGGGACGTGGTAGGTCGCGGAGTTCGACGGCCAGAACTCGATCTCGCCTTTCCTGTCGGTGGTGCTCCAGCCTGGGACCTGGTCCTGCTTGAGGAAGGTCACGTTGTTACGGTCGGGCACCTGCGGCAGCTCGAAACCGCCGTTGGTGAGCACGACACGTGCGCCGCAGCCACCCGGCACGGGATCCTGGGGCCTCGCCATGGAAGGGATTCCTTTTGAGGGGGAACACGCCGTTCATCACGACGCCCTTCCATTGCATACTCAATGCAATCAGTCGACTGCTCTCCGTGTAGCAAGCATGGACTTTTCCCAGGTCATCACATTCTCTCCACCCCGCCAGGCATGCCTGGGTGGTGGTTTGTCAACGCCTGCCCGCTGATCCGGTACCGCTCAGGGCCCGCTCGATCCGCGGCAGCCTTGCGCAGCAGCGCTGCTGCGACGCGGTCGAGGTCTTCATGAGGCCCGGCCTTCCCCGGACCGGCTGAGATGCGGGCACAGCGGCCGTCACATGCGCGAAGTGGTAACGGATGGTTACTTGTGCGGCACGTGTCTGCGGACACTGACCGAAGATGGCGATCCCCGGGGTGTTGCGGCGCCTGAGGCCGTGTGATCAGAGTTGGTGTTCGACCCGGTGCCGGAGGTATTCGTCGGGAGGTTCTCGGCGCTGTCGAATTTCAGGGAGACCTGCGTCCAATACCAGGCGCGGGCGGAACCCGCCTTCTCGGCGTCAGTTCCGCTGCTCAGCAGATCGAGCAGCGCAGTCTGCACCTCGGCGAGGTGTGGACGAAAGGACGGACCTTCGTCGCCGGTCCGACCCAGAAGAGCCGTGAACGAGCCCGGCTCAGCCACCTCGGACTCCAACTCACCATGACTCATTTCAGCCACCCCTGATCACCATCCACCGGCTGCCGACGAACCACCCCTCGCACGCCTTCTAAGGAGTTCGGCGCGAGGTCGTTGCTGTACGGCGCTGCTGTACGGAGATCACAAAAGGCCCCCCGGAATTATCCCGGAGGGCCTTTGAACTGCAGAGCCGACGAGGGGAATCGAACCCCTGACCTTCTGTTTACAAGACAGATGCTCTGCCGATTGAGCTACGTCGGCACGGCCTACCAGTGTAGACGCTAGCGGCGCCTGTGACGAGCGACCTCGTACAGGGCCACGCCGGCGGCGACCCCGGCGTTGAGGGATTCCGCGGCGGCCTGCATGGGGATGCGGACGACGACGTCGCACTGCTCTCGCACCAGCCGGCCGAGGCCCTTCCCCTCGGAGCCCACCACGACCACGAGCGGCTCAGCGAGGAGGTCGGCGTCGCCGATGTCGATCTTGCCGGCGCCGTCGAGGCCGACGATGAAGAGGCCGGCTTCGCGGTATTCGCGGAGGGCGGCCGTCAGGTTGGAGGCGCGGGCGACGCGCAGCGTGGCGAGCGTGCCGGCCGAGGTCTTCCACGCGCCACCGGTAACCCCGGCCGAGCGGCGGGACGGGATGAGCAGGCCATGCGCCCCGAAAGCGGTGGCCGAACGGGCGATGGCGCCCAGGTTGCGCGGGTCGGTGACCGAGTCGAGCGCCACGATCAGCGGGACCTCGGCCGCGTCCTGGGCCAGTTCGACCAGCTCGGACGGGTGCGCATAGTCGTAGGCGGGGATCTGGAGCGCGATGCCCTGGTGGACGACGCCCTCCGTCATCCGGTCGAGTTTGTCACGGGTGACTTCGAGCAGCGCGATCCCACGCTCCGCCGCGATCTTGATGGAGTCGCGTACGCGGTCGTCGTTCTCGACGCGCTGGGCTACGTAGAGGGCGTTGGCGGGCACCCCGGCCTGCAGCGCCTCCAGCACCGGGTTACGGCCGCCGATGTATTCGGGGGCGTCCTCGGAACGCTTCTGCCGGGCCGGGCCGCTGCCCGGACGGCGCGTCTCGCCGCCGCGGTCCTCCCTGGTGATGCGCTCGGACCTGGCCTTGTCCTTGTACCAGTGGCGCATCTCGGCAGGCGGCGTCGCGCCCCTGCCCTCGAGCGACCGGCGCTTCTGGCCCCCGGTGCCCTTGGAGGGGCCCTTCTTCTTCGCGGGCCTGCCCGATGCCCTACCGCCTGCTGCCATGCCATCAAGGGTATCGGCCCGCCGACCCACCCGATCCCGCCGGGAAGGCCCCACCCGATCCCGACGTCCGCATACGACCGGCCGCGGCACACCCGGCGAGCCGCCTGCCCTCAGAACGCACGCACCGCCTCACCGAACGTCTTGCGCCAACACATCACCCATCGGGCCGCACATCACGACGATCGCAGGCCCGCCCGCCCCTCTCCCAGCGAACCCTCCCCGAACAGCGCAAAAGGCGTCCACCTCTGAACCGGCCCCAGGCAACTCCTAGAGCCCCCATGGCCGGTTATCGTCCTGGGCCATGACTGAGTCCGCCTACCTCCACGCCACCCGAACGGCCTACGACACCGTCGCCCCCGAATACGCCGAACTGCTCAGGAACGAACTCGACACCAAGCCCCTGGACCGGGCCATGCTGGCCGCGTTCGCCGAGCTCGTGCGGGGCCCGGATGCCGGAGAGGTGGCCGACCTGGGCTGCGGTCCGGGCCGCGTCACCGCCCACCTCCACGCGCTCGGGGTGAACGCCTTCGGCATCGACCTGTCGCCAGGGATGATCGACGTCGCCCGCCGGAGCCACCCCGGCCTCCGCTTCGACGTCGGCTCGATGACCGCGCTGGACCTGGCGGACGCGTCCCTGGCCGGCGCCGTCGCGTGGTACTCCACCGTCCACACCCCGCCGGACCTCCTGCCGACGGTGTGCGCCGAGATCCACCGGGTGCTGGCGCCGGGCGGCCACCTGCTGATCGCGTTCAAGGTCGGCGACGAACGCCGCCACCTCAGCCAGGGCTACGGCCACAAGCTGTCGCTGGACGTCTATTGGACTCCCCCGGAGCACATCGCCGACCTCCTCGCCAAGGCCGGCCTGTCCCTGGACGCCCAGCTCATCCGCGAGCCTGACGAGAGCGAAAGACCCCGCTCAGGCCGGCAGGCCTTCTTCCTGGCCCACAGACCAACCGACGAGCCAACCGCCAAGCCGGAAATCGCAAGCACCAGTTCTTAGCCACAGCCCAGAAGACCGAACCCCCACTGACGGAGGATGTCAGCGACCACCGAATAACGTGCCGCCCACCCCAGCACTTCCCCGACCGGAACGTCCCCCCGAAGGAGCACCCGCATGATCTTGGAGATCCGCACCTACCGCCTCAAACCCGGCACCCGCGCAGACTTCCTCCGGGTCATGCACGAAGAAGCCCTCCCCCTCCTGGCGAAGGCCGGCATCGACGTGGTGAGCAGCGGCGCCTCCCTCGTGGACGAGGACGGCCACGAGGAGGCGTACCTCATCCGCGCGTTCCCTTCGAAAGAGACCCGCGACGAGCAGGAGGACGCCTTCTACAGCAGCCCGGAATGGCACCAGGGCCCGCGTGAGGGCATCGTCTCGCGCATCGACGGCTACCACACGATCGTGATCGATGCCACCGACGCCGCCGTCGCGGCCCTCCGCGGCTGACAGCGGACGCGGGAGGCGCCCGCCGCAGCCGACGACGGACGCGGGGCGCCCGCCGTGGCCGACGACGGACGCGGAAGGCGCCCGCCATCAGTTCAGGAGCGGCGGAAGGTCAGCGGGAAAGCTCCCAGCGGGCGCCGTGCGGCGTGTCCTCGACCGTGATGCCCGCCGCGGCGAGCTGGTCGCGGATCGCGTCGGCCGCCGCGTAGTCCTTACGGGCGCGCGCGGCCTTGCGCTGCTCCAGGGCCACCGCCACGAGCGCGTCGACCACCGGCGACAGGTCGGAACCGCCCCCGCGCCACTGCGGCGAGCGAGGGTCGAGGCCGAGCACGTCGAGCATGTTCTGGGTCTCGGCGAGCAGCCGCGCGATGGCCTCCTTGTCGCCCCGGGACAGCGCCACGTTGCCCTCGCGCACCACCTCGTGCACCACGGCGAGCGCCTGCGGCGTGCCGAGGTCGTCGTCGAGCGCGTCGGCGAACGCCTGCGGAAGGGGCGCGTCGGCGTCGACGTCGTGGATCACCTCGGCGGCGCGGGTGACGAAGCCCTCGATGCGCTGGTAGGCCGCCGCCGCCTCCAGCAGCGCCTCCTCGGAGTACTCGATCGAGGAACGGTAGTGGGGCGCGGCCAGGTAGTAGCGCAGCTCCACCGGACGCACCTTCTGCACCATCTCGGGGATCAGCAGCGAGTTGCCGAGCGACTTGCTCATCTTCTCGGCGCCGATCTTGAGCATGCCGTTGTGCATCCAGTAGCGGGCGAAGCCGTCGCCGGCGGCCTGCGACTGGGCGATCTCGTTCTCGTGGTGGGGGAAGATCAGGTCGATGCCGCCGCCGTGGATGTCGAACGTCGGCCCTAGGTATTTGGTGGCCATCGCCGAGCACTCCAGGTGCCAGCCGGGACGCCCGAGCCCCCACGGCGTGGGCCAGGTCGGCTCGCCCGGCTTGGCGCCCTTCCACAGCGCGAAGTCGCGCGCGTCGCGCTTGAGCGACTCGTCGTCGGTGTCGGCCGCGGCCCGCATGTTCTCCAGCTTCTGGTTGGAGAGCTTGCCGTAGTGGTCGGCGTAGGACTGGACGCTGAAGTAGACGTCGCCGCCCGAGGCGTAGGCGTGGCCGCGCTCGATCAGCCGCTCCATCAGCGTGATCATCTCGGGCACGTGGCCGGTCGCCCGCGGCTCGACGGTGGGCGGCAGGCAGCCGAGCGTGTCGTAGGCCCAGGTGAAGGCCCGCTGGTTGCGCTCGGCGATCACGAACCAGGGCACGTCCTCCGCGGCCGACACCCTGATGATCTTGTCATCGATGTCGGTGACGTTGCGGCAGAACGTCACGTCGTAACCGGAACGCGTGAGCCAGCGCCTGAGCACGTCGAAGTTCACGCCTGAGCGGATGTGCCCGATGTGCGGAGGAGCCTGCACGGTCGCCCCACACAGGTAAATCGACGCCCGGCCGGCTTCGACCGGAACGAATTCACGGGTGGCGCGCGTGCTGGTGTCGTAGATGTGCAGGCTCACAAAGGCAAGGCTAACGCCTCGGAGGCTCTTGTAGGCCGATTACTTAGCCTCGCACCGTGACCTTGTCAGGACGGATCCGGATGATCAGGCGCTCGGTGCCCGGCTTGTCCTCCCAAGGCTCGCCTGTGTACTTCTGGGCCAGCTCCTGGATCAACGCGCCCCCGGGGTCCTCCTCGATCGTCACCCGGCCGCGCACCTCCACGTAGCGGTCGGGGCTCTTCGGGTCGATGACCAGCAAACTCGTCCGCGGGTCGCGCTCGAAGTTGCGCGGCTTCACCCGCCCCCGGACGGTCGAGAACAGGACGTCGTCGCCGTCCGTGCGCACCCACACCACGGTGGACTGCGGCCCGCCGTCGGGGTTGAGGCTGGTCACCGTCGCATGATTCGGGGCATCCAGGAGTTCGCGCGCTTCTTCCGGCAGCTCGGGCATGTGTCTCCCTCGATCGGTCGTGATCCCCATTCTTCTGTAGTCTCGAAGGCGCCATGGACGTGACTCCCCCCTCTACGCTCCGTCGCCTGGGCATCGCCCTGGCCGGGCTCGCGGTGGCCGCTCTGACCGGAGCCGCCTGCGCGCTGTCCTTCGACGATCTGCGCGCGCTGGCCGTCACCGGCGAGGCGCGGCAGGACCTCGCCTTCCTCTATCCGGCCGCCTTCGACGCGCTGCTCGTGGTCGCGCTGCTCGGCGTGCTGCTGCTGCGCCCAGCCCGGCCGCTGGTGCGGGCGCAGGCCGCCACCGTGCTGGTCCTGCTCATCGTGGCCGCCGCGGCGGCCGACGTGGCGACCGCGCTGCGGTTCACCTTCGACGCGCGCCAGGTGGCCGTGGGCGTGGCTCTGGCGCCCTGGGTCATGCTGGCCGTGGCCCTGTGGCTCTGGCTGCTGCTGATCAAGCACGTCCAGGCTCACCGGGCCGCGGCGCGCGAGGAGGAGGACGACGACGACTTCGTGCCCTTCCATCCGGGCCGCGCGGCCGACACGCCGCCGCCGCTGGTGACCGAGGCGCCCCCGCCCGTGCTGGAGTCCACGCCGCTGGTGGGGCCCACGGCCGCGCCGGAGACGCCCCCGGTCCCGACGCAGGTGTCCGAGTGGCAGGCCGTCCCGCAGGAGCCGGAACCCGAGCCCGTACGAGCCCCTGAGCCCGAACCGGAACCGGAGCCCGAACCGGAACCCCAGCACGAGCCGCAGCCCGAGCCCGAGCCCGAGCACAAGCCGGAGCCGGAACCTGAACCGGAGCCCGCGCCCGAGCCGTTGAGGCGGCCGGTCCGGTGGGGCGACCGGGTCAAGCCGACCGACGTCCTGGTCCACCCCCGATCCGACACCCGGGCCACCGACACCCGCGACGTCGACACCCAGCCCGTCCCCGTCATCGAGGACGACCGCCGAAGCCGCCCCGCCACCGACGAGCCTCGAACGCCCCAGAGCGACTCTGAGGACACCGCGCCACACCCGGTGATCCACGAGGACACCCAGGCCCCGTCCGGCCGCCTGCGCAGCACTCCGCGCCCGCCGGACCCCGAGGAATAGCGGCCACAACCCCCAGGAAACGCAAAAAAACGAGAGGCCCGTCCGGGATGACCCCGGACGGGCCGTTTCGTGTGCGTCTATCTCGTCTACACCCCTGGCGCCGCTAGACCCTGGAGCCGCGGCGTAGGCCCGCGACCAGGCCGACACCGACGATCGCCAGGACGACCTGCATCACGAGCTCGATCCAGTCGATGCCGGGGGTCGTCTCGACGCCGAGCACCTGGGCGATGAGGGTGCCCAGCAGGGCGGCGACGATGCCGACGACGATGGTGAGGATCCACCCGATGGCCTGCCTGCCGGGCAGCAGCAGGCGACCGATTGCGCCAATGACGGCGCCAATCACGATGGCGCCAAGGATGGACTGAATGGTCATGACACGAAACCTCCCCGTGAGAGTGAGCCGTTCACTCTCACGGGGAGCTTCGCTACCCGATCGCCGACGATTATGCGCCGGCTTTACGAACGAGCAGGTCAGGTCGTGGTTCGACCGGTGCGGCCACCGCGTCCGCCCCAGCCCATCCGCGTCACGAGGAGCACGCCGACCACAGCCAGGACGAGCTGGAGTATGTGTTCGAGCCAGTCGATGCCCTTGGTGTCGGCCCAGCCGAACGCCTGTGCGATCAGGGTGCCGATCAGGGCGGCCACGATGCCCACGATGAGCGTCAGGCCAATGGACATGTTCTGCCTGCCAGGCACTATCAGCCGGGCCAGCGCACCGACGATGGCGCCGATGACTACTGCGGAAACGATCGCGCCGATCATGTGTAGCTCCCCCCGAGACGTTCACATGTCTTAGATGGGGACATACCCGACACCTGGGGAAACTACCCACTGAGGAAGGCGGCGGTCCGTACCGCGCCAGTGACGAACCGCCGCCCCCACAGTTGGCGGGTTCGGCGACGACCCGCCGGGACACCCTCACGCATCCCACACATAAGACGCTGAATGCCTAGGAAAGGTTGACCACGAGGGCCGTGGCGATCGCGGCGATCCCCTCGCCGCGCCCGGTGAGCCCGAGCCCGTCGGTGGTGGTGGCCGAGACGCTCACCGGCGCCCCCACGGCGCCGCCGAGCGCCAGCTCGGCCTCGGCACGCCGAGGAGCCATCTTGGGACGGTTGCCGATCACCTGGACGGCCACGTTGCCGATCTCGAAGCCCGCCGCGCGCACCTGGCGGGCGGTCTCAACCAGCAGGGTGACCCCGGAAGCACCGGCCCAGCGGGGATCGGACGTGCCGAACAGCCCGCCCAGGTCGCCCAGGCCGGCCGCGGACAGCAGCGCGTCGCAGGCGGCATGCGCGGCGACGTCGCCGTCGGAGTGGCCGTCGAGCCCGAGCTCCGCTGGCCAGCGAAGGCCGGCGAGGCTGAGCTCACGCCCCGAGTCCACCGAAGCGAACGGGTGGACGTCGACTCCGACGCCCACCCGTGGAAGATTCGTGTTCAGGAGTTGAGAACCTCGTCGAGCAGGGCCTCAGCCTTGTCCTCATTGGTCTTCTCGGCGAGCGCGAGCTCGCTGACGAGGATCTGACGAGCCTTCGCGAGCATGCGCTTCTCGCCCGCTGACAGGCCGCGCTCGCGGTCGCGACGCCACAGGTCGCGAACCACCTCCGCAACCTTGTTCACATCGCCGGAGGCGAGCTTCTCCAGATTGGCCTTGTAACGGCGCGACCAGTTGGTCGGCTCTTCCGTGTGCGGCATCCGAAGAACATCGAAAACCCGCTCAAGGCCTTCCTGGCCGACGACGTCGCGCACACCGACGAGTTCCGCGTTTTCTGCTGGCACCTGGACGGTAAGGTCGCCCTTGTCGACCTTGAGCACCAGGTAGGTCTTTTCCTCACCCTTGATGGATCGCTTCGTGATTGCTTCGATCCGAGCAGCCCCATGGTGGGGGTAGACGACAGTGTCGCCGACCTGGAAAGTCATGTGACAAGTACCCCTTCCGCTGTACTCCAGGGTACCACGCATCCACAGGCTCCCGGAACAGTGAAATCCTCATAACTGCAGGTCAAAGCCGCATATTGGGGCTTGACAAGTCCTCGACCGTATGAATCGCATTTCCGGACATAGCGAATGACCTGCGGGGGTGCGGATATGACCATGGATTCAGGTGGATATGGTAGGCGCTGCCCAACACCCCATGCGCCATACCGCGCAAGAGCAAGGAGAACCCGCACGTGACCAGCCGTCGCTGGATTGTCGTAGCCGCCGCGTTCTTGGCAGCCCCCGTGCTCGCGGGCTGCGGGGCAGGATTCGACGCCAACACCAACAAGCCGTACGCCCCGAACGAGGCGGTCGCACTCATCGACCAGGGTGCTTATGGCACGCGCGGCATTCACATCCCGCAGGCGTTCATCCTCGGCCCCGACTCCGGCGCCCAGCTCCCGTGGCGCGGTTCAGCCCCGATCTACCTGAACATCCTCAACACCGCGGGCGCCGCCGACACGCTCCAGGCCGTCTCCGCGGGCTCGGTCGGGTCCGTGAAGGTCGCCACGCCGATCCAGCTTCCCCCCAACCAGCTCGTCAACACCGGCAAGCCGCAGCCCCAGCTGATGCTGGAGAGCATCTCCACGAGCCTCAGGGGCGGCGAGAGCGTGCGTCTGGACCTCCAGTTCGCCAACGCCGGGACAGTGACCCTGAACGTCCCTGTGGTCACGCGCAGCCGTGAGTTCAAGGACTACCCGGCCGCCCCCAACGCCACCCCGGTCGCGACGCCCTCGGCGTCGCCCACGCCGACGGCCACCGAAGAGGCCCACTGACGGCATGAGAGAACCCTTGTTCTGGTACGAACCCACGTACCAGAACAAGGGTCGTTCACTCCTCGACGGCGTCGAACTTGTAGCCCAGGCCGCGCACGGTGAGGATGCAGCGCGGGTTGGACGGGTCCGCCTCGATCTTGGCCCGCAGGCGCTTGACGTGGACGTCGAGCGTCTTGGTGTCGCCCACGTAGTCGGCGCCCCAGACGCGGTCGATGAGCTGGCCGCGGGTGAGCACCCGGCCGGCGTTGCGCAGCAGCACCTCCAGCAGCTCGAACTCCTTCAGCGGCAGCTGCACCTGCGCGCCGCGCACCGCGACGACGTGGCGGTCGACGTCCATGCGCACCGGGCCGACGGCCAGGACGGCCGTCTCCAGCTCCTCCACCACGTCGCCCTGACGGCGCAGCACCGCGCGGATGCGGGCCACCAGCTCCCGCGAGGAGAACGGCTTGGTCACGTAGTCGTCGGCGCCCAGCTCCAGGCCCACGACCTTGTCGATCTCGCTGTCCTTGGCGGTCAGCATGATGACCGGCACCTTCGAGCGCTGCCGCAGCGAGCGGCACACCTCGGTGCCCGGCAGGCCGGGCAGCATCAGGTCGAGCAGCACGAGGTCCGCGCCGTTGCGGTCGAACGTGTCGAGCGCCTCGGGCCCGGTCGCCGCGACCGACACCTCGAAGCCCTCCTTGCGCAGCATGTAGGACAAGGCGTCGGAGAAGGACTCCTCATCCTCAACCACTAGAACTCTGGTCATTTTGCGGTCTCCAGGGGAATCGAGGGTGGTACTGCCACCGCCGTGCCGCCGAAGGCGGGCAGACGGAGGGTGAAGGTGGAGCCGGAGCCTTCCTTGCTCCAGACGGACACCTCGCCCGCGTGGGCCGCGGCGACGTGCTTGACGATGGCCAGCCCGAGCCCGGTGCCGCCGGTCGCCCGCGACCTGGCTGCGTCGACGCGGAAGAAGCGCTCGAAGATGCGCTCCAGAGACTCCTCGGGGATGCCGATGCCCTGGTCGCTGACGCTGATCTCGACGGAGTCGCCGGCCGGGCGGACGCTGACCACGACCCGCGTGTGCTCGGGGCTGTAGGCGACGGCGTTGTCGATGAGGTTGCGCAGGGCGGTGACGAGCAGCTCGTCGTCGCCCCAGATGCGCAGGCCCTCGGTGCCGCCGGTGACCAGCGTGATGTCCTTGGCCACCGCCTTGGTGTTGCAGTGGTCGATGGCGTCGTGGACGGCCTCGTCGATGGCGACCTGGCCCGGCGTGGGGATGGGCTCGGCGCCCTGGATCCTGCTCAGCGTGATCAGGTCCTGGACCAGGTAGGTGAGCCGGGCGGCCTCGTGCTGCATGCGCCCGGCGAAGCGGGTGACCGCCTCGGGGTCGTCGGCGGCGTCCTGGATGGTCTCGGCCAGCAGGCTCAGCGCGCCCACGGGGGTCTTCAGCTCGTGGCTGACGTTGGCGACGAAGTCGCGGCGCACGGCCTCCACCCTGCGCCGCTCGGTCTGGTCCTCGGCCAGCACCAGCACCTGGCCGTAGGAGCCGAGGGGGGCGACGCGGACGGCGAAGTTCGTCGTCTCCTGACCGAACTTGTGGCCGGCGACGTCGATCTCGCTCTCGCGGATCTCGCCGTCGCGGCGTACCTGTCTTGCCAGTGCGAGCAGCTCCGCGGCCATCAGCCTGTCGCCCTTGACCAGCCCGAACGCGCGCGCGGCCGAGCTGGCGCGCAGCACGCGGTCGTGCGCGTCGAGCACGACGGCGGACGAGGGGAGCACGGCGAGCACGGAGGCCACGCCCTGCGGCAGCGCCGCTCCGGTCTCGACGCCGTCGGCTGATTCGGTCCTCTTCGGAGCCTCGATCTGGTTCCGGTAGAACAGGACCGCCAGGGCTCCCACGACGAACCCGGCCAGGGCCGCGAAGCTCATGGCCATCTCACTCATGCCTCCGATGGTAGGTGGCGAAGTCCAAGGGACAGACCTCTCACCTGCGGATGAACAGCCCTTTCCTGGAAAGTTCATCTCGCAGTAGAGGTTCGTTCATCGAGTGGCACGTACGGTGACGACATGCGCGACGCGTACCATGAAGAACTTGATCTCCTGACGGGCAAGCTGGTCGAGATGACGAGGCTGGTCCGCTCGGCCATCTCCCGTGCCACCACGGCCCTCCTCGACGCCGACCTCCAGCTCGCCGAGAGCGTCATCTCCCGTGACCAGGAGGTGAACGCCCTCTTCGCCGACATCGAGTCGTCGATCTTCGAGCTGATGGCCAGGCAGCAGCCGGTCGCGGTGGACCTGCGGATGGTCATCACTGCGCTGCGCATGGGCACCGACCTCGAACGTATGGGCGACCTGGCCGTCCATGTGGCCAAGGTGGCCCGGCTGCGGCACCCCGACTCGGCGATTCCGCCCGAGACTCGCTCGACCATCGTGGAAATGGGGCAGATCGCCGAGAACCTGGTCACCAAGGCCGGGAGCTGCGTGGCCTCCAGGGATGTGGAGTCGGCCCTCGAGCTGGAGGAGGACGACGACGCGATGGACCGGCTGCACCGCCGGCTGTTCCGCAACATCCTGGCCAAGGACTGGCAGCACGGCGTGGAGCCGGCGATCGACATCACGCTGATCGGCCGGTACTACGAGCGGTACGCCGACCACGCGGTACGGGTGGCGAGGGACGTCGTCTACCTGGTCACCGGCTCCCGTCCCAGCTGACGGCCTCCCCGGGAGGCAGGCTCTTCATCCGGACGCAGCGGGCGGCACCTGTCGGGGGGCCGCCCGCTTCGCACGTCCCCCGGCATGGGGGCCAGACAATCCGGCATGGGGGCAAGACAATCCGGCGGGACGAACAGCGGCGAACAGCGACAGACGCCTGCCAAGCGCCCTGTCTCCTGGCCAAAAGCGGATGCGGCGACGTCTCCGCATGTGGCAGGCTCCGCCGGTGAATCGTGAACAGATCTCCCGACTCGCCCACGCTGACCATCCGATCGCGGCTCCGCTCGACGACGACTCGGTGCGCCGCCTTCTCGACCGCGCCCTCCCCCAGGGCGACTCGCGCGTGCTCGACCTCGGCTGCGGCGGCGGGGAGTGGCTGCTGCGCGCGCTGGGCACGCACCCCAAGCTGCAGGCGGAGGGCGTGGACATCGCCGAGGGCTCGCTGGCGCACGCCCGCGACAGCGCGGAGGCGCTCGGCGTCCACGACCGGCTCGTCCTCCATCGTGCGGACGCCGCCGAGTTCACCTCACCGCACGCGTTCGACCTGGTGATCAGCGTCGGGGCGACGCACGCGTTCGGCGGCCTGCTCCCCACGCTCGCGGCGGCGCGCGAGCACCTGGCTCCCGGCGGACGCGTCCTGGTGGGAGACGGTTTCTGGGCCCAGGAGCCGTCCGCCGAGGCGGTGGAGATGCTGGGCGAGCTCACCGGCCTGCCGGCCCTGATGGACCGGGTCACCGCCGACGGCTGGACGCCGGTGCACGGCCACATCAGCAGGCGTCAGGAGCTCGACGACTACGAATGGGCCTGGACGGGCTCGCTGGCGTCCTGGGCTCTGGACAACCCCGACCATCCGGACAGGTGCGAGGCCCTCACGACGGCCGACACCCACCGCGCCGAATGGCTGCGCGTCTACCGGGACGTCTTCGGGTTCGTCACCCTCGTCCTGCGCCCGACGTCCGACTGACGGGCCGTGCTCAGGCCCGGTCACGTCAGGAGGCCGCCTGCCGGCTCCTGCACACGTGCCGCCGTGCCAGCTCGGCCCAGACCGCGGCGGCACGGGCGTACGGGCCCCTGGCGGTCTCCTCGTGGTCCCCTCGCTCGGTGACCCGCCGCACGAAGAACTGCGCGGCCTCGAAGCACAGGACGTACTCCTCGCAACAGGACGCTTCGACCACGCGTACGAGCCCGCGCGACACGCAGGGCTCCCACGTCGGCACGTCAGACCGTCCCGCCCGGAACGCGGGCTTCCCCGGCGGACGGAAGGGGGCAGGAGCGCTCAGCTCTGGCAGAGGTGCTCACATCCCCGAAAGCATAGGCACCTCGCCCCAGAACGGCGCACACATTTCAGTGTCCGGCATCAGTGCCATACCTTTCCCACCGCCGCCCCCGGCTCACGCCGGGGCGCGCGAGGGACGGGAGCCCCTCGCGCGCCCGACGGGCTGCAGGGGTCAGCGGCCCTGGTTGGCCACCGCTTCGATGGCGGCCTTGGCGGCCTCCGGGTCGAGGTAGCGCCCGCCCCGCACCTGCGGCTTGAAGTCGGCGTCCAGCTCATAGGCCAGCGGGATCCCCGTGGGGATGTTGAGCCCGGCGATGTCGTCGTCGCTGATGCCGTCGAGGTGCTTGACCAGGGCCCTCAGCGAGTTGCCGTGCGCGGTCACCAGGACCGTGCGCCCGGCGGCCAGGTCGGGGACGATCTCGTCGTACCAGTACGGGAGCATGCGGTCGACGACGTCCTTCAGGCACTCCGTGCGCGGCATGAGCTCCGGCGGCAGGAGGGCGTAACGGGGGTCGCCGGCCTGGGAGTACTCGTCGTCGTCGGCGATGGGCGGCGGCGGCACGTCGTACGAGCGGCGCCAGAGCATGAACTGCTCGTCGCCGAACTCCTCACGCGTCTGGGCCTTGTTCTTGCCCTGCAGGGCCCCGTAGTGGCGTTCGTTCAGCCGCCAGCTGCGCTTGACCGGGAGCCAGAGCAGGTCGGCCTCGCCCAGGGCGAGCTGGGCCGTCTGGATGGCCCTGGTCAGGAGGCTGGTGTGCAGGACGTCGGGCCGCAGACCGGCCTCCTGCAGGAGCCGCCCGCCGCGCCGGGCCTCGTCCTCGCCCTTGGCCGACAGGCTGACGTCCACCCAACCGGTGAACAGGCCCTTCGCGTTCCAGTCGCTCTCACCGTGCCGTAGCAGCACCAAAGTCGCCATGCGGCCAATCCTATGGCCGCCGCCCGCGGCGCCGTCAGGTCACTGCCCGGGGTCGGCGAAGCGGGCGAAAGCCTGCAGGTTGGCCAGGGATTCGCCGCGTTTGGCACGCCATTCCCACTCCCGCCTGATGGAGGAGGCGAAGCCAAGCTCCAGCGCCCGGTCGAACCAGTCGTCGGCGTACGTCAGCACGCAGCCGAGCAGCCGGTCGACCTCCTCCTCGCTGACGGCGGCCAGCGGCACCCGGCCGACGAGGTAGACGTCGCCGACGGGGTCGAGGGAGAAGTGCACGCCGTACATGGCGCCGTTCTTGCCGAGGAGCCAGCGGTAGAACTCCTCGTGGTTCTCGTCCGGCCGGCGGCAGAAGAACGCCTCGACGTGCAGCACCCGCTCGCCGACGATCAGCCAGGTCATCGTGGCGAGCTTGTGCTGTCCGGGCAGCCTGACCAGGAACGCCCCGGGCCGCGGCTCGTCGTAGGTGACGTCCGCGGCCTTGAGCGCGGCTTCGACGACATCGCGCATGGGATACAGCTTAGGAGCGCGCGACGCCGGGCCGGCAAGCCGCTAGAAGTTGAGCGCCACAGGCACCTTGTGCAGATTCGAGACGGCGCCCGCGTACACCTCCATGAGCCGGCCCGCCGTCGCCTGCCAGCCGAATGCGGCCGCGTGCGTACGCGCCCCCCGCGACAACTGCTCACGCCATTCCGGCAGGGTGACCAGGCGGTGCAGGACGCGGGCCCATTCGTCGGGGTCGTGCCCGTCCACCAGCACGCCGGAGACCCCGTCGTCGACGGCGGTGCGCAGCCCGCCCACGGCGGCCGCGGCGACCGGCGTCCCGCAGGCCTGCGACTCCAGGGCCACGAGCCCGAACGACTCGCTGTAGGACGGCACGACGGTCACGTCCGCCGCCCGGTACCAGTCGGCCAGTTCCTCCTGCGGGGCCGGTGGCACGAGCCGGACGACGTCCGAGATGCCCAGCTCACCGGCCAGTTCGGTGAGGATGGACGGCCGGGCCAGCCCGTTGCCCGACGGCCCGCCGACGCAGGCGACGACCAGCCGGCCGCGCAGCGAGGGGTCGTCGATGAGCATGCGCGAGGCCGCGCGCAGCAGCACGTCGGGGGCCTTGAGCGGCTGGATGCGGCCCACGAACAGCAGCACGCGGGCGTCCTGCGGCAGGCCGAGCCGCTGCCGGGCGGCGCCCTGCGAGGCGGGCTGGAAGACGGTGAGGTTGACGCCGGGGTTCACGACGGCCACGCGCTGCCGGGCGGCGCCGTACAGGTCGATGAGCTCGCGGGCCTCGTCGGCGGTGTTGGCCACGAGGCGGTCGGCGATCTCCACGACCTGTTCCTCGCCCACCACGCGGGCCTGCGGCTCCGGCTTGTCGTCCTGGGCGAGCAGCAGGTTCTTGACCTTGGCCATGGTGTGCATGGTGTGCACGAGCGGCACGCCCCAGCGCTCCTTGGCCAGCCAGCCGACCTGCCCGGACAGCCAGTAATGGGAGTGGATGACGTCGTAGTGGCCCGGTTCGTACATGGCCTCGGTGCGCAGCACCTCCGACAGGAAGGCGCACAGCTGCCCGGGCAGGTCCGCGCGGTCCATCTCCTCGTACGGCCCGGCCGTCAGGTGACGTACCAGGACGCCTGGGGCGAGTTCGGCCACGGGCGGCTGGTCGCGGGCGGTGGCCCTGGTGAAGATCTCCACCTCCACGCCGAGTTGCGCCAGTCTCCTGGCCGACTCGACGATGTACACGTTCATCCCACCGGCGTCGCCCGTGCCGGGCTGGTCCAATGGCGATGTGTGCATGCTGATGGTCGCGACCCGGCTGACCCGTCGTCGCCTCACTCGACATCACCTCCAAGCGGAATACAACTATCCGAATTTTTTCGACATTCCCTGCCGCGGTTCGCACCGCGTCCGCCCTGGCAGGATGAGGGGCATGCAGAGAACGGCAGTGGTGACCGGCGCGAGCGGCGGCATCGGCGAGGCGACCGCGCGGCGGCTCGCCGCTGAAGGTTATGTGGTGGTGGCGGGCGCGCGGCGCCGCGACCGGCTGGACAAGCTGGCCGCGGAGGTGCCCTCGATCAGGCCGGTGACGCTCGACGTGACCTCTCAGGAGTCGGTTGACGCGCTGGTGGGCTCGCTCGACCGCTGCGACGTGCTGGTCAACAACGCCGGTGGCGCGCTCGGCATGGAATCGGTCACGGACGCCCTTCTGGACGACTGGCAGCAGATGTACGACACGAACGTACTCGGCTCCCTACGCATGACCCAGGCGCTGATCCCCAAACTCGTGGAGTCGGGCGACGGCGTGCTGGTGATGCTGACCTCGACCGCCGCCCTGGTCTCGTACGAGGGCGGCGGCGGCTACTGCGCGGCCAAGCACGCCCAGTCCGCGATGGCCGAGACCCTCCGCCTGGAGCTGGTCGGGCAGCCGGTCCGGGTGGTCGAGATCGCGCCGGGCATGGTCAGGAGCGAGGGCTTCGCGGTCACCCGCTTCCGCGGCGACGAGGCCGCCGCCGCCCGCGTGTACGAGGGCGTCCCCGACCCGCTGACCTCCGACGACGTGGCCGACGCCATCGCCTGGTGCGTGACGCGCCCGTCGCACGTCAACATCGACCGCCTGGTGATCAGGCCGCGCGCCCAGGCCGCCCAGCACAAGGTGCACCGCGTCAGCGGCGGCTGAGCCGGATGGCCAGACCGGTCGGCGCGATCACCCGCGGCACGACGTGGCACAACCGGCTGCGCCGGGTCGACCGCTGGACGGCCGCCGTGCACGGCCCGGCCCTGCGCGCCGCCGTCCGCCCGCTCGTCGTCGACCTCGGCTACGGCGCCTCGCACACGACCACGCTCGAGCTGTTCACCCGGCTGCGCGCGGTCGCGCCCGACGTCGAGGTGGTCGGCATCGAGATCGACCCGGCCAGGGTGGCCCTGGCCAAGCCGTACGAGCGGGAGGGGCTGAGCTTCGTGCTCGGCGGCTTCGAGCTGCCCGTCCCGCGCCCGCCGACGCTGGTCCGCGCCTTCAACGTGCTGCGCCAGTACGGCGAGGCGGAGGCGTGGCACTACTGGGACGTGCTGTGCGGCAAGCTGGCCCCCGGCGGCGTGCTGGTCGAGGGCACCTGTTCCGAGACCGGGCGGCGGGCGGTCTGGGTGGGCCTGTCCCCCGACGGCCCGCGCACGCTGACGTTCTCCGCCCGGTTCGACGCCTTCGAACGGCCTTCCGACCTGGCCGACCGGCTGCCGAAGACCCTCATCCACCGGAACGTCCCGGGTGAGCGCATCCATGCGTTCCTGCGCGACTTCGACCACGCGTGGGCGGTCAGCGCCCCTTACGGGGTGCACGGGCTGCGGCAGCGCTGGCTGGCGTCCGTGCGGCTGCTGGCCGGGCGGTGGCCGGTGGCGGTGCGCCCGCCGCTCGGCGGCCCAGCCCGATGGCGGCTCGGCGAGCTGACGCTGCCCTGGTCGGCGGTGGACCCGCGCTGACGGGATCCGGGCTGACGGGATCCCGGCTGACGGGATCCGGGCTATCGGGAGACCTGGGCGAGGAACACCTCGTAGGCGGCGGTGTCGAAGAGCACGAACCTGACCTCCTCGACCGACGTCACGGCCGCGCGCACGGCGGCGACGGCGATGCGGGCGGCGTCGTCGAGCGGCCAGCCGTAGACGCCCGTGGAGATCGCGGGGAAGGCCACCGTCCGCGCGCCGAGCTCGTCCGCCACCCGCAGCGACTCCCGGTGGCAGGAGGCCAGCAGCTCGGAGCGGTCCTGCGACCTGGAGTAGACGGGCCCCACGGTGTGGATCACCCAGCGGGCCGGCAGCAGCCCGGCGGTGGTGGCGACGGCCTGTCCGGTCGGCAGGCCCTTGCCGTAGTGCCCGGCGCGCAGCCGTCTGCACTCCTCCAGGATCTCCGGCCCGCCGCGGCGGTGGATGGCGCCGTCGACGCCCCCGCCGCCGAGCAGCGAGGAGTTGGCCGCGTTCACGATCGCGTCGGCCCGCTGCTCGGTGATGTCGCCCTGCACCAACGTGACATTCATCTCACCGAGCCTGCCAGGCGGGCTTCCGCGCCGCCACTTGCCGCTCCCGGATGCCAGCTCGACGCTTTGTAGAGCTACCCTGAAGGACGTGAAGGGTCTTGGCGAGCTTGAGCGCAGCATCATGGACATCCTCTGGGCGGAGCACAACCCGCTGACCGCCCGCGAGGTCGGCAGGCTCATTGCCGATCGCGACCTCGCCCCCACGACGGTGATGACCGTACTCGACCGCCTCACGCGCAAGGGCTTCCTGGAGCGCACCAGGGACGGCCGCGCGTGGCGTTACGAACCGGCCGCGAGCCGTGACGCCTACATCGCCGAGCTTATGCTTGAGGCGTTGGACCTGACGGGCGACCGATCGGCCGCCCTGACCCGCTTCGCCCAGGCCGTGTCGGGCCCGGAGGCGGAGATCCTGCGGAGAGCCCTCACGGAGCTGGAGGAAGAGTGATCACGGCAGCGGTGCTAGCGGCGCTCGCCACGGCGTGCGCGCTCGGCTCCTGGCGTTTCACGACGGCCCGGTGGACCTCCCGTGCCCCGAGGCTCGCCATCATCGTCTGGCAGTCCCTGGGCGTGGCCTGGGGCCTGGCCACCACCGGCGCCATGCTGGCCTACGCGGTCCAGCCCTACAACGTGGGCGTGCTGCCCGGGCTGATCGCCTTCGCCCGCGGCAGGACGCCGGTCGAGGCGTGGGACCCGCTGCACGTCCTGGCCATGATCGCCGGTCTCACGTCGCTGGCGGTGCTGGTCGTGGTGCTGCTGACGGCCGGCGTGCAGGCGTTGCGCGCGCGGCGGCGGCATCGCGTGCTGCTCGCGCTCATCTCCCGCGACGATCCGGGCGTGCCGGGGGTGCGGGTGCTCGACCATCCCAGCGCGGCGGCGTACTGCGTGCCGGGGTTGCGCTCGCAGGTCGTGGTCAGCGCGGGCGCGCTCGAGCTGCTGTCGCAGGACGAGATGGCGGCCGTGCTGGCGCACGAGGCCGCTCACGTGCGCGAGCGGCACGACCTGGTGCTGCTGCCGTTCGCCGCGCTGCGCCGGGCGCTGCCCTGGTCGAAGGTGGTGGCCGACGCGCAGGCGCAGGTGGAGCTGCTGATCGAGATGGCCGCCGACGACCGCGCCCGCCGCTACTGCTCGCCCCGCAGGCTGGCGACGGCGCTGCTGCGGTTCGGTACGGCCGGCGCCATGCCGACCCCGCAGGGCATGCTCGGCGTGCACGCGCACAACGTCATGGCCAGGGTGGACCGCCTGATCAAGCCAGGGCCGGAATTGTCAGCATTTGTCCGGTACGGCTACCTCGCCCTCTCTGTGAGCTTGCTCACCACCACCCCCTTCCTGTGGGTCTACCAGCTCTAACCGCTTGCAGGTGTTAGCCGTTCCGTTTGCAATTGCAAGCACGGGACGGCAGACTGTGGGTATGGCACTACCGAAGGTCGGCTCGATCGGCGAATACATCCGCGAGCAACGGCAACAGGCGAAGATCTCGCTGCGCCAGCTCGCGCAGGCGGCAGGGGTCTCCAACCCCTACCTGAGCCAGATCGAGCGCGGGCTGCGCAAGCCGAGCGCGGAGATTCTCAACCAGATCGCCAAGGGTCTGCGCATCTCCTCGCAGGCGCTCTACGTGCAGGCCGGCCTCATCGAGGACCGGGAGCCGCCGAGCGACGTGATCACCGCGGTCAACGCCGACACGCTGCTCACCGAGCGGCAGCGCCAGGTGCTGATCGACATCTACGAATCGTTCCGCAAGGAGAACCGCACCGAGGGCGAGCAGACCTCCCAGAACGCCCGCCCTCAGCACGACTCCACCGCGGACGACGAGCCATCGCTGCCCGAGGAGTATCTCGCCGCGCTTGAGCCCTACGCGGCCTCCCCCGGCAACGGGACCGTCACCCAGGAAACCAAGGAAGGTTA
Source organism: Nonomuraea sp. NPDC049637 (assembly GCF_040675235.1). Classification (NCBI taxonomy): domain Bacteria; kingdom Bacillati; phylum Actinomycetota; class Actinomycetes; order Streptosporangiales; family Streptosporangiaceae; genus Nonomuraea; species Nonomuraea sp. NPDC049637. The sequence goes on along the minus strand of NZ_JBFAOM010000006.1, from coordinate 209,514 downwards.
ACCCATGACGCTTGCCACCGAGGTCAAGAAGCTCACCGACTCCAAGCCCTTCTACGCCTTCGCCGGCGCCGGCGACTTCGCCGTCGAGAAGCTGCGCGAGCTGCCCGAGCAGCTGCGTCAGCTCCAGTCCCGCCGCTCGGAGCTGGCCCGGGACCTGCCGGAGAAGACCCGCGCGTACGCCGACAAGGCCGAGGGCTTCGTCCGCGAGTTCCCGGACAAGGCCCGCGAGTACGCCGACCAGCTGAGCAACAAGGCCACCGAGGTCTACGAGGAGTTCGCCACCCGTGGCCGCAAGGTCGTCAGCAAGACGACCGGCGAGGCCGCCCTTGAGCTGGAGGAGGTGTCGGAGGCCGCAGAGCCGCCCGTCGCCGAGCCCGTCAAGAAGACCACGCGTACGCCTCGGGCCAAGGCCTGAGTGAGCGAGCGGGCCCGCCTCCCCGGAGGCGGGCCCGTTTCTGTTCCGGTGCCCGCTTGTCGGGGACGCCTATTAGGCTGGGGCCGATTTCATCGCGGCGTTGGGTGGAGCCAGCAACATGAATATGATCAACGGCGTTTTCAACTTCCTCTTCCTGGTGCTCGCCGCCGTCATCTTCGGCATGTCGGTCTACGCGCTGGTGCACGCGGCGCGCGTGCCGACCAACGCGTTCGTCTCGGCGGGCAAGCTGCAGAAGAAGATCTGGGTGCTCATCCTCGCGCTGGCGACCCTGCTGTCCGGCGGCGGCGCGCTGGGCTACTTCAACGACTTCATGCTGATCGGCGGCTTCCGGTTCATCGGCCTCAACGGGCTCGGCCTGTTCTCCATCCTGGCCGTCATCGCCGCCACGATCTACATCGTCGACGTCAAGCCCGCCGTCAAGGGCATGGGCCGCGGCAACAGCGGCCCCTACGGCCCCTGGTAGGCCGGACCGGCCCCGATCAGGCCAGCTCCGCCGCCAGCCAGGCGGCGATGCGCTCGTGCCCGGCGAACGTGGGATGCACGCCGTCGGGCAGCACCGTCTCCGACGGCCTGCCGGTCACCCATTTCCGGCGCATCGGGTCCAGGAACGGCACGCCCGCGGCGTCCGCCACCTCCGCCAGGGCGTCGCGCACCCGGTAGGCCTTGGCCGGGGTGTCCTCCAGCCAGATCGGGCCGACCATCACGACCTTGGTGACCGGCCAGCGGCGGCGCACCTCGGCGAGCAGGGCGGCCGCGGCCTCGCGCACCTGCCCGGTGCTCCAGCGCTGGTCGTTGTGGCCGCCGGAGATCACCAGCACGTCGGGGGCCGGCCGCCAGGCCAGCTCCTCCTCGAACGACCGCCGGAACGTGCGGCCCACCTTGCCCTCGTTGAGGTAGCCGGTGCCACCCGCGCCGGCGATGACCGGCTGCCAGCCGAGCAGCCGCGCCGACTCCGAGGCGTAGGTCCGCCAGGGCGGCACCGGGCCGGATCCGACCGTGAAGCTGTCGCCCACGAACATCATCACCGGAACCGCCGGACGGACCGGCGGAACGGCCTCCGGCACCCGCTGCGGCGGCGTCCGGGCCACCGCACTCGTACATGCTGAAATTCCAGCAAATATCCCCATTATTGCGATGACCGGGGCGATTCTTCCTCGAAGCGTCAGGCCACGCATAATCACCCCGGGGCACTAGGCTGCCGATATGACCGCCGACCTCCACGGGCGCACGCAGCGGCTCGAACTGTCCGACCAGAGCCTGCGAGATTTCGAAGCCGTCGTGCTGGACGCGACGCCTGAGGGGATCGTGCTGAGCAGGTCGGCATTCTATCCAGGCGGGGGCGGCCAGCCCGCCGATCACGGAGTTCTGGTCTGGCAGGGCGTGGAGACGCGCATCGTCGGGGTGCGCAAAGGCGACGATCTCTACCTGATCCCCGCCGAGGGCGACCCGATCCCGCCCGCCGGCACGGTGGTCGAGGCCGCCGTGGCCGACGCCCGGCGTTCGGCGCTCATGCGTACCCACTCGGGGCTGCACGTGTTGTGCGGCGTGGTGTTCAGGGACTACGGCTGCCTGGTCACCGGCGGCAACATGGACGAGCTGAGCGCCCGCATGGACTTCGACCTGCCCGAGGTGCCGCCCGGCTTCAAGCAGGCCGTCGAGGACGCGTGCAACGCCGAGATCGCCGCCGACCGCCGCATCGACGTGCGCGTGCTGCCGCGGCGGGAGGCGTTCGAGATCCCCGACATCATCCGCACGGCAAGCAACCTGGTGCCCGAGGCCGTCCAGGACGTGCGCATCGTCGACATCGTGGGCCTCGACACGCAGGCCGACGGCGGCACCCACGTGGCCTCGACCAAGCAGATCGGCCGCATCAAGGTGGCCAAGATCGAGAGCAAGGGCCGCGGCTTCCGCCGGCTGCGCATCGCGATCTCCGACTAGCGCCCCTCGACCAGCCCGGCGAGCCCGTCGAGCAGCGCGTCGAGACCGAAGGCGAACAGCCGGTCGAGGTCGAGATCGAACTCGCCGCCCAGCTCCTCGATGACGCCGGTGAAGGCGGTCAGCCGCCCCGACTGCGCCAGCGCCTGGAGCTCCCCCTCCCGGCTGCTCATCCACTCGTCGGCGGTCAGCCCGGTCGCGGCCTGGGCCCGCTGCTCCATCTCGATGTTGGCGGCCAGGCCCTGGACGAAGCTGAACAGCAGGGTGTGCACGTGCATCTTGCCGACCGGGTCGAGGGGCGAGCCCTCCAGCGTGCGCATGACCCACTCGGTGTGGGCGATCAGGCTGGCCGAGGGCAGCGGCCTGGTCAGTGACGTGACCCTGGCCATCCACGGGTGGGTGCGGTAGCCCGCCCACTGCACCCGCGCGGCGGTCTCCAGCCTGGCCCGCCATCCGTCGGGCGGCGGGTCGGGCAGCGGGAACTCCCTGATCACGTGGTCGATCATGAGCATGACCAGGTCGTCCTTGCCGCCGACGTGCCGGTAGAGGGACATGGTGGCCACGCCCAGCCGGCCCGCGACGCCGCGCATGGTCAGCTCGGCGAGCCCGTCGGCGTCGGCGATCTCGACGGCCGCGGCCACGATGCGGTCGCGGGTCAGGTCGTCGCCGGACGGGACGGGGGCCCGCCGCGCCCTGCCGCCGCGGGTCTCGGCCACGATCGTGCCGACGCGCGGCTCGGCGACCACCACGCCGTCCTGGGCCAGGACCGTGAGCGCCTTGGCGGCCGTGGCCAGCGCGACCTCCCAGTCGCGGGCGAGCTGCCTGGTGGAGGGCACCCGGTCGCCGGGGCGGAGCCGGCCGTCGGCGATGCGGCGCCTGATGTCCTCGACGATGCGCGCGTAGGGCGGAGCGGTCATCACTACCCCTTCTCTGTACTAGTACAGATCTTACCAGTGAAACCTTGTGAGCTGCTGTATGTACGACGTACATTCAGCTTCGCGTACAACGTCAACACAAGGAGCGGGTCATGAGAGTTCTGGTTTCAGGAGCGAGCGTCGGCGGTCCCGTCCTGGCTCACTGGCTGCGGCGGCGCGGCTTCGAGGTCACGCTGGTCGAGCGCGCGCCGCGCCCGCGCAAGGGCGGCCAGGCCGTCGACCTGCGCGGCGCCGCCCTGGTCGTGGCCGACCGCATGGGCGTCCTGGAGCAGGTCAGGGCCGCGCGGACGACCATGCGCGGCATGTCCATGGTCGACGGCGACGGCAACGAGATCATGCGCAGCACCGAGGAGACGATCAGCGGCGGCCGGCTCGACAGCCCGGACGTCGAGATCGCCCGCGACGACCTCACCGCGATCGTCGGCGCCGTCACCGACGCCCCCTGCCGCTACGGCGACTCCATCGCCACCCTCGCCCAGGACGCCGGCGGCGTGGACGTGACCTTCGACAGCGGCGTCCGGGACCGCTACGACTACGTGATCGGCACCGACGGCCTGCACTCCAACGTCAGGCGGCTGGCGTTCGGCCCGGAGGAGCGCTTCCTCAAGCACCTCGGCATGTACGTCTCCATCTACACCGCCGACAACTTCCTCGGCCTGGACCACTGGCAGCTCTGGCACCGCGCGGGCGAGGCCGGGTTCGGCCTGTTCAGCGACCGCGAGCCGGCGGTGATGAAGGTGAACATGGGCTTCGCCGCGGGCCCGATCGACTACGACCACCGCGACGTCGAGCAGCAGAAGCGCCTGGTCCAGGAGCACTGCTCGGGGCTGCGCTGGGAGGCGCCCAAGCTGCTGGCGGCCATGTGGCAGGCCGACGACTTCTACTTCGACGCCATGGCCCAGGTCGAGATGGACCGCTGGTCGCAGGGCCGGGTCGCGCTGGTCGGCGACGCCGCCCACTGCCCCTCGCCGCTGTCGGGGCAGGGCACCAGCCTGGCCCTGGTGGGGGCGTACGTGCTGGCCGAGGAGCTGGGCCGGGCCCCCGAGGGGGCGTTCGACCGGTACGAGCGGCGCATGCGGCCCTACGTCGCCCTGAACCAGGCCCTGGCCCTGGAGAACCCGGGCATGGCCGCCGCGCCCGAGAGCGTACGCCGGGCGGCCGACGCCATCACCCTGGATTGACACCCGCAACCGCTACGATGTCCCGCCATGACGGGTTTCAGACTCACGTTGGCCGCCCTGGGAGCCACCGCGCTGACGTTGCTGGCCACCCCCGCCCTGGCGGAGGCCGGGATCACGGACCAGGTGACGATGACGCTCGCCAAGGACGGCACTCTCCACGTGGTCGAGAAGATCACCGGGGCGTCCGGCGGCCTCAAGCGCACCCTGCTCACCAAGACCCGCTACGACGACGACAACGACCGCGTCTACCGGGTCACCGACGTCAAGGGCGGCAAGCTCGACGGCGACGTCCTGACCGTGACCGGCCAGACCGTCGAGTACGACGTCAAGGGCGCGGTGACCACCTCCGGCGGGGCCGAGGAGCTGCGCTGGTTCGCCGTCAGCGGCTGGAACGTCCCCGTCACCAAGGCGACCGTCCAGGTCAGCGGGCCCGGCCAGGTGCAGAACCTGTCGTGCTTCGCCGGCGACCTGACCTCGGCGATCGGCTGCACCTCGGCCTCGATGGACCACAGCGCCACCCGGGCCGAGTTCGAGCAGGACAACCTCGCCGCCGGCCAGGCCCTGACGGTGGTCGTCGGCTTCCCCAAGGGGGCCAGCTCCGGGACGCCCATCCTGGAGCGGCGTTTCTCGCTGGCCTCGGCGTTCACCCTCGACCTGGTCACCGGCGGCGCGCTGGCCGGCCTGCTCGTGCTGCTGCTCGGCGGCGTCGGCCTGCTCTACTGGACGCGCGGCCGGGACGCCCGGGTCGCGGGCCACGAGAAGGGCGGAGTCGATCCCATCCAGAACGGGCACTTCACCCCGCCGGACGGCGTGCGTCCCGGCCAGATCGGCACGCTGGTGGACGAGCAGGCCGACGTGGTCGACGTGACCGCCACCATCGTCGACCTGGCCGTCCGCGGCTACCTGCGGATCGACGAGCAGCCCCGCCAGACCTACGACGCCCCCGACTGGCTGCTGGTGAGGCTGCCGAACGCGCCGGTCAACTCGCTGCTGACGTACGAGCGCGCCCTGTACGACGCGGTCTTCGACGGCCGCGACGCGGTGCTGCTCTCGCAGCTGTCCGGCTCGTTCGCCGGCCATCTGGGCAAGGTGCGCGACGCGCTCTACTCCGACGTGGTCGAGCAGGGCTGGTTCGCCCGCCGTCCCGACACCGAGCGCACCCGGTGGACGACGATCGGCGTCGTGCTGATCGTCCTGGGCCTGCTGGCCACGGTCGGGCTGGCCTGGTTCACCACGTACGGGCTGCTGGGGCTGGCCCTGGTCATCGCGGGCGGCGCGCTGGCCGTCGGCGGCCAGTACATGCCGGCCAAGACCGCCAAGGGTTCGGCCGCGCTCGCGCACACGATGGGCTTCCGCGAGTACCTGTTCTCCGGCGACCTCGGCGAGGTGCCCGAGCAGCACCGGGTGGAGCTGTTCTCGCGCTACCTGCCGTACGCGGTGATCTTCGACGGGGTCGAGCACTGGTCGCGGGTGGTGGCCTCGGTGACCGGCAACGGCCACCAGGCCGACAACCTCTACTGGTACCACGGTCCGGCGGAGTGGGACCTGTCCAAGTTCGCCGGGTCGATGCGCACGTTCACCACGACGACCTCGGGGGCCATCTCCGCCAGCCGCCAGTTCCGCACCCTCTAGACACTCCGGGTGGCGGCGGCTCAGGGCTCACCCCGCTAGCGGATCCGCAGCTCGCCGACCGGCCGGCCGCCGCCCAGCAGCGCCGGCCGGGCCAGCTCGGCCAGCTCGGGCGCGTCCAGGCCGAGCGATCGCAGGGCCGCCACGGTGACGGGCACCCGGGCCCGCTGCGAGCCGTCCTCGATCTTGATCGTGCCGGCTCGGCCGTCCTCGAACGCGAACGCGTCGAACGCCTCCGCGCCCGCCTTCAGCATCAGCCCGGGGATCGCCCGCATGAGCTTGGCCTCGGGCCGGTCGGTGCCGGACGTCCACTCGGGGTGGGCGCGCATGGCGTCGAAGATGCGCCGCTCGAACGAGCCCTCCGCGGCCAGCGGGAAGGCCCTGAACGCCTTGGTCACCCCGAGCATCGAGACGAAGAACAGCGGCGCGCCGCAGCCGTCCACGCCGGAGGCGGCCACCCGCTCGCCGGTCAGGTCCTCGACCGTCGCGCGGATCGCGCGCTGGAGCGGGTGCGCGGGCTCCAGGTACGTCGTGACCGGCCAGTCGTTGAGCACGCAGGTGGCCAGCATGGCGGCGTGCTTGCCGGAGCAGTTCATGTAGACCCGGCCGAACTCGGTCGAGGTGCGCTCGGCCGGGTGGTCCTCCGGACATTGCAGGGCGGATTCGTCCAGGCCCGCTCCGGTCAGGATCTTCCGTACGCCGTCCACGTGGAACGCCTCGCCTGAGTGCGAGGCGCAGGCCAGGGCCAGCAGCTCACCCTCCAGCTGGAGGCCGTTGCGCAGCATGCCGAGCGCCTGCAGCGGCTTCATCGACGATCGCGGCGAGGCCGGCACGTGCACCGCCCCCCGCGTCTCCACCGGGACGCCCTGCGCGTCCACGGTCAGCATGCGGGCCTGATGGGTGGACTCCACGAACCCAGACCGGACAACCTCGACAACAAGCGACATTACGCGCCCCCTTTCGGCATGAGTCTACGAACAGTTCTTTCTGCGCCAGAATGGGATGCCATGCGGGCAGTCGTACAACGAGTGAGCTCGGCCTCCGTCGAGGTCGAGGGGCAGACGGTCGGCGCGATCGACGAACCGGGGCTGCTCGTCCTGGTCGGCGTGACGCACACCGACACCCGGGCCGAGGCCGCCAAGCTCGCCGCCAAGTTGTGGGGCCTGCGCGTGCTGCACGGCGAGAAGTCGTGCTCCGACGTCTCCGCCCCGCTCCTGGTGATCAGCCAGTTCACCCTCTACGGCGACGCGCGCAAGGGCCGGCGCCCCACCTGGCAGGCCGCGGCCCCGGGGCCGGTCGCCGAGCCGCTGGTGCAGGCCGTGGTCGAGGAGCTGAGGGCGCTCGGCGCGCACGTGGAGACCGGCCGCTTCGGCGCCGACATGAAGGTCTCGCTGGTCAACGACGGGCCGATCACGCTCGTCCTCGACATCGACGCCTAGCGGGGTCAGCGGATCCGGCGGCGCAGCGAGGGGTCGATGCTGACGTTGCGGCCGGCGTCCGGCGGCACGACGACCTCCTGGGCGGCGGCCACGCCACCGGCCAGCAGCGGCGCGTCGACCGGGACCGTGCGCTTGACCACGGCCAGCGCGATCGGGCCCAGCTCGTGGTGGCGGGCGGCCGAGCCCACGACGCCGATCTCCTGACTCTCGAAGATCACCGGGTCGCCGTGCGCGGGCAGGGTGTCGACGCTGCCGTCGAGGTGCAGGAACACCAGGCGGCGCGGCGGGTGGCCCAGGTTGTGCACGCGCGCGACCGTCTCCTGGCCGCGGTAGCAGCCCTTGCTCAGGTGGACGGCCGAGCCGATCCAGCCCACCTCGTGCGGGATCGTCTTGTGGTCGGTCTCGAAGCCGAGCCGCGGCCGGTGGGCCTCGATGCGCAGCGCCTCGTACGCCCACAACCCCGCCAGGGGCCGGCCCAGATGATCGGCCAGCTCGGCCCGCGGCACCAGGAAGTCTTCGGTGGCCGTGGAGAGCACCGCCAGGTCGTCGGCCCGCGACACCTCCACGCGCAGCATGAACCGCATGCGGTCGAGATAGTCGACCAGGCTCTGCGCCGTGCCGGGCTCGACGTGCGCCAGCACGCTCTCGCCGTCGTCGACCAGCGTGAGGTGGTGCAGGACGCGGCCCTGGAGGTCGAGGTCGAGCGTCTGGGTCCACTGGCCGGGCGTCAGCGTGTCGAGCTTCTGCGAGGTCAGGTCGTTGAGCCATTTCAGCCGGTCGGCGCCGGAGATGCGGACCACCTCGCGGTTGCTGCGGTCGACGACCGCCTCACCCTTGGCCAGCGCGCGCTGCTCGGCGAACAGGTCGCCATAGTGCGCGGCTACGTCGGCGTCCGGCCCGTCGGCCGCGACGGCGCCGGGGAGATCGAGCAGAGGGCTACGCATGCATCCAAGGCTATCCGCCCCCGCGACGGCGCCCGACGCCGGTGCCGCGGGTCAGCGGCAGTTGCTGCAGCGGCCGAACACCGTCAGGTGATGGACGTCGGCCGCGAACCCCAGCTCCTCGTCGAGCCCCTTCACCAGCCCCTCGGCCAGCTCGGGACGCACCTCGAAGACCTCGTCGCAGCCCCGGCACACCAGGTGGACGTGGTCGGCCTCGGCCGCCAGGTGGTAGGTCGGCGCGCCGTGACCGAGGTGGGTGTGGGTGACCATGCCGAGCTCTTCGAGCAGTTCGAGCGTGCGGTAGACCGTGGAGATGTTGACCCCGCGCGCCGTCTCGCGCACCTTGGTGCAGATCTCCTCGGGCGTGGCGTGCTCCAGATCCTTGACCGCTTCGAGCACGAGCTGCCGCTGCGGGGTGACCCGGTAGCCCTTGGCGCGGAGTTCCTCGTGCCACTGCGTCTCGGTCATGCCCCCGAGTGTAAAGCGCACGATCGCCTGTTCGCGGCCGTCCGATAATTACTTGCCCCCGGCGCTCGCGACCGCATAGCTTCATGAGTACGCGGAAAGGAGGTGGTCCGAATAATGGATAGTCATAGTCGGGCTAGCGAGGTGGTTGTCCGCTAGCGCTGCGGACTGTTGTCTCGTGTCGCAAGCGAATCCGAGGCAACCACCGGGGCCCCTGGCAGCCGGAGGGCGGGATGACGCATCCCGACCATGGTCCATCCGGCCCGTCTGCTCGGCAGGCGGAGTGTTGCCCGGGGCCCTTCTTTGTTTTCTCCCCTCAGTGTCCCCCTCAGTGTTCCCCGTGGGGTTCGATCCCCAGTTCGGCGCAGGCCGCCCGGTAGAGGCGCACGACCGCCTTGCGCACCTGGGCGCGCTCGGTCAGCGTCTCGCCCCAGGGCACGCGCACCCGCTCGCCGCCGTCGACCGTGAACTCCATCGCCTCGGCGTCGACGTCGCTGGTCACCGCCGAGGTGGCCTGCGGCCGGCCGCCGAGCCCGCGCACGATGACCAGGGCGTCGCCGGTGTGGTCGTCGTTCATGTGGCGCTTGATCGCCTCGACGGCGTCGGGGGTGAACGGCGAGGTCATGCTCAGGACACCTTCTTCAGCTCGGCCGACATGTGGTCGGTGAGCGGGTGGCCCACGGCGGCCATCTCGTAGGCCCACATCAGGTTGCCGTTGACCAGGCCGTAAAGGCGGTGGCCCGCGGTGTACTCCTTGGCCGTGGAGGTGCGGGCCACGACGTCGGTGCGCAGCTCGATCTTGTGGAAGACGACCTCGCCGATGTAGATCTCGACGATGCCGGTGGGGTGCGCGAGCACCACCTCGATCTGCCGGTCGGGCTGCGGACGCCAGTAGCCGGACTCGGTGGCCAGCGGCCTGACCCGGTTGCCGTCGTTGTCGAGCAGCCAGGTGCGGCTGACGTAGGTCAGGAACGGCTTGCCGTTGTGGCCGAACTCGATCTCCTGGCCGAAGTTGAAGCTCTCGATCGTCGGATAGCCGCCCACGCCGGCGCCCTCCCAGCGGCCGAGCAGGAACGCGATCTGCTCCAGAGCGGGGTGCACCTCAGGTTCTTCCATGCTCACCAAGCCTAGCGCCGGTGACTAACCTTCTGGATCGGGGAGAGGTCTAGCCGGGGGGAGTCGCGATGCTGGATGCCTGGGCCGTGCCGCCGCACGTCGACGTGCTGTTCGTGGGCGCCCATCCGGACGACGAGTACCAGTCGTTGTCCACGTTCGGGCAGTGGCGCGAACGCCTGGGGCTGACCACCGGCGTCGTGACGATCACCCGCGGCGAGGGCGGCGGCAACGCCGCCGGGCCGGAGAAGGGCGCCGCGCTCGGCCGGATCAGGGAGGCCGAGGAGCGCGAGGCGGTCGCGCACGCGGGCATCCGCGACGTCTTCTACCTGGACAGACCGGACTTCTGGTACACGTTGTCGGCGCCCCTGACCGCCCGCGCGTGGGGTCCGGGCACCCTCCGGCGGCTGGTCGAGACGATCAGGGCGACCAGGCCCTCGACCGTGGTGACGATGGACCCGCGGCCCTTCAACCAGCACGGCGGGCACCAGCTCGCCGCCCGGCTGGCCGTCGAGGCGTTCCGGCTGGCCGCCGACCCCGCCGCGTTCCCCGGGACGGGCGCGCCCTGGCGGGCCACCCGGCTGCTGACCCAGAACTGGGGGCTGCGCGGCCCCGTGGGCCCCGGCTGCGCGACGGCCGGCATGCGCGACCCGGCCACCGGGCTGCCGCAGCTCGGCGTCTGGGCGGGCGCCTGGTCGCCGCGCCACCGCGTCACGTGGGCCCAGCGGGAGCGCGACGCCGAGCGCGCGTACCGCACGCAGGGGTTCGCCGCGCGGCCGGCGAAGGTGACCGGGCCGTTCGGCTGCGACTGGTTCTCGGTCGTCTTCGACGGCGGGCGGCCGGTGCCCGCTCCCGTCGTCGAGCAGGCGGGCCTGCGCCCTCTGTACGCCGAGTTCCGCGACTGGGCACGCGCGACCGGCCTGCCCTGGCTGGCCAATCGGGCACAGCCCGACTATCCCGAGCCGCCCGCCACCACCCTCCCGGTCGCCGGACGCGCCCCCAAGCTCGACGGCCTGGCCTCACCCGGCGAGTACGCGGGCCCCGCCCTGCCCCTCGCCCACTGGGAGGGCGAGCGCTGCCCGGCGGCCGACTGCGCCGCGACCGCCCGGCTGACCCGCCACGGCGCCGACCTCTACGTCCAGGTCGAGGTCACCGACGAGGCGCGCGGCGCCGCCCTCGACGAGTGCGAGCGCCACTGGCGCACCGACGCGGTCGAGATCGCCCTCGACCCGCGCGGCGACTCCGACGACACCTCGACCACGTTCAAGCTGGGCGTCCTGCCCTACACCGCCAAGGGCGGCCCGTGCGCGGCCCGGGACGCCGACGCCCGCCAGGGCCCCGCCCCGCGGGTGGGCGTGGCGTCCGCGGCCCACGACGGCGGGTACGGCGTCGAGGTACGCATCCCGTTCGCGCTGCTGCCCGCCCCGCCCACCGCGCTGAGAGCGAACGTGCTCGTCTACGACTCCGACACCGGGGACAGGACCGGGCAGACGCGCCTGGCCTGGTCGCCGTTCGGCAGCGCCCAGGCCGATCCGTACGTGTGGGGCCGCGTCGGTCGGGGTTAGGGTGACGCCATGGCACGATCTTTGGTGATCAAGGTGACCGCGGGGGCGGACGCCCCTGAGCGGTGCAACCAGGCATTCACGGTGGCGGCGGCCGCGCTCGCGAGCGGCGTGCCGGTCTCCCTCTGGCTGACCGGCGAGTCGTCCTGGTTCGCCCTGCCGGGGCGGGCCAAGGAGTTCTCCCTGCCGCACGCGGCGCCGCTGGCTGACCTGCTGGAAGCCGTCCTGGCGGCCGGCCGGGTGACCCTGTGCACGCAGTGCGCCGCCCGCCGCGACATCACGGTCGACGACGTGATCGAGGGCGTGCGCATCGCCGGCGCGCCGGCCTTCGTGGAGGAGGCGGTCAGCGAAGGCGCCCAGGCCCTGGTCTACTAGGCCCGTCAGCCGGACAGGACGGTGCTCAGCCGCTCCTGGCGCAGGGCCTCGTAGCGGGAGTCGTCGAGCGGCGTCAGCTCGCCCACGCGCCACGACAGCAGCAGGTCGGCCAGGGCCGGGTTGCGCGCCAGGGCCGGGCCGTGCAGGTACGTGCCCACCACGTGGCCCGCGTAGCAGCCCTCGAAGCCGTCGCCGTTGCCGACCCCGGCGACCGTCTTGGACAACGGCCGCACGCCAGGGCCGAGGTGCGTGACGCCCATGTGGTTCTCGAAGCCGGTCAGCGTGGGCAGGTTGAGCGCGGCGTCGACCTCGGCGACCAGCTCGCCCACGGCCCGGGCGGGGCCGCGCGAGCTGGCGATGTCGAGCAGGCCGATGCCGTCGACCGGCTGGCCCTCCTCGCCGCCGAACGTGCTGCCCATGATCTGGTAGCCGGCGCACACGGCCAGCATCGCCGCGCCCCGCGCGATGGCCCGCTGGAGCCCGCCGTCGCGGCGCAGGCGCTGGGCGGCCAGGATCTGCGGACGGTCTTCGCCGCCGCCGATCAGGTAGATGTCGCCGGTCTCCGGCACGGGGTCGGCCGAGCGGACGTAGACGGTCTCGACCTCGATGCCCCGGCGCTGCGCACGCTGCTCCAGGACGAGCACGTTGCCCTGGTCGCCGTAGGTGCTCAGCAGGTCGGGGTAGATCCAGACGATGCTGAGGGCGCTGTCAGACGGCACGTCCGAACTCCGATCGGATCTGCTGGAAGGCGGTGTAGTTGGCGATCACGTCGACCCGGCCGGGCGGCTGCATGGCCAGCGCCTCGGAGAAGGAGCTGCACAACGTGAACGGCACGTCGGCCACGTCGAGCCGGAGCGCGAGGTCGAGCCGCCGCTCACCGGTGACGAAGACCGGACGGCCGCGCAGGATGCGGTAGTCGACGTCCCACAACCACGAGGTGTCGCGGCCGTCGGGGCCCTGCGCGTTGACCGACAGGATGATCGGCAGCTGCGGGTCGGCGACGTCGAAGGCCTCCAGCCAGCCCGCCGGGTTCTTGGCCAGCAGCAGCCGTGCGTGGCGGCCCTCGCGCTCGACCGTGGTGTAGCGGCCGGCCACCGAGGTGACCTCGCGCAGCCGGGGCAGCGCCCGGTCGGCGGGCAGCCCGAACGCCTCGGCCACGGCCAGTGCCATCACCGCGTTGGAGCGGTTGGCCAGGCCGGGGAGCTGGATGTCGAGCAGCCAGCGCTGCCCGCGCGGGTCGATGGCGACGTCGTCGTCGAGCACCCACTGCGGCTCTGGACGATGGAAGGTGCACTCACGGCAGGACCAGTCGGCGTCCTTGCGGTCGAGGGGGCCGCCGCACTCGGGGCAGCACCAGGAGTCCTCCTTCCAGCGCTGCCCGCCGGCGACCCAGGTGACCTTGGCGGCCGTGGAGGCCCCCCAGGTGACGAGGGGGTCGTCGCAGTTGGCGATGACGTGGGTGGGCCTGCCCGACAGCGCCCTGCGCCACTTCTGGGCGAGCAGCCAGATCTCGGCCGCGCGGTCCATCTGGTCGCGGCTGAGGTTCATCAGGCAGACGACGCCGGCGCCGGTGGTGTCGAGCACCTCCGGCAGGTACTTCTCGTCGACCTCCAGCACGCCGTAAGGGGCGCCCTTGTGCTGGGAGAGCGCCGAGACGTGGCCCGCCGGCATGTTGGCGCCGAAGGCGTTGGTGGCGACCTCGCCCATCTCCAGCAGCGCGGAGGTGATCAACCTGGTCGTGGTGGTCTTGCCGTTGGTGGCGCTGACCAGGGCCAGCTTGCGGTCGCGGGCCAGCTTGCGCAGGAGGTCGGGCTCGAGCATCAGGCCCACCCTGCCGCCGATCACCGAGCCGTCACCGCGCCCGGTCATCCGCGAGAGCGTGGCGGCACTGCGTCCCAGGGCGCTGGCGAGCTGAGCCCGCAGAGGAAGCTGGGTCATGCACATGGATCCTAGTCGCCGTTGAGTCCTACTCTGGAGTTGCACACGAAAACGCGGCCCGGTTGGTAGCCCGGGCGAAGCATCACGTATCCGCCCTTCCAGGGATGTCCGGTGTGCCGGAAGCGGCCTGTCCAGGTCGCTTTCCCGGCATGTCTGGTGAAGGGCGGAGAAGATGGTCACGTTGTCGGTCTATTTGGACGGCCCGTTCTGGGTCGGGGTGCTGGAGGTCGCCGAGGGCGGGCGGCTGCGGGCGACCCGGTTCACCCTCGGGTCCGAGCCCACCGATCCCGAGCTGCACGCGTTCCTCATGCGCCATGGCGTTTCGCTGCTGGAGCAGGCCCATGCCGCGCCCGCCGTGGCCGGCGGGGAGCGCGAGCGGCGGGTCAACCCCAAGCGGGCGGCCAAGCTGGCGGCGCGGGCCGCCGCCCAGGTGTCCGTACGGAGCACGGCCGCGCAGGAGGCGATGCGGCTGGAGCTGGAGAGCCGCAAGCAGCAGGCCGCGCAGGGACGGCGGGAGCGGCGGCGCGAGCTGGCCGAGCACAAGCGCGAGGTGGCCCGCCGCAAACGCCTCGAACGCCGCCGCGACCGCTGACCCGCCCCCGGGCGAGCTCCAGGGAGCTCCAGGGTGCAGGGGGCGTCAGGCCGAGGGGGCGTCGACGAAGGCGATCTCCGGGGCGCCCCCGTGGTCGAACGGCAGGACGAACCGCTGCGGCCACGACAGCACCCCCTCCAGCCAGCCCGCGCCCATCGTCTGGCCGACGTGCCTGATCCTGGCCGACGCCTCGATGCCGATCGCCACGTTCGTGATGTCGCGCTGCACGCTCTCGTTCTCGTCGTCGCCCAGGATGACCCGCCAGGCCAGGGCCCGGTTGTGGTCCACCTCCATGGACAGCGGGTGGTGGCGCAGGGCCTTGGCGCGGTGGCCGAGCAGCTCGGCGTGCACCAGGTCGGCCGTGCCGTTGCCGTTGGACTGGCGGAACAGGGCGTACTCCATGGGCGGGGCCGGGCTGCGCAGGTTGGGGGCAGGCTGGCCGTACGGGAAGAGCCGGTCGACCTCGTGCAGCCAGCGCACCTGCGGGATCACCCACGACGCGCCCGGACGATCGCCGCCGGGCTCGGCCCCCGACAGCAGCCGCGCGGCGACCTCGGCGGCCTTCTCGGTGAGCAGCGCCGGGTCGAACCAGCTCCGCAACGACCAGGCCCGCCGCTGGACGGCGCGTTCGACCAGCGTGGCCAGCAGGCACTCGCGGCGGCGGGCGGGCAGCTCGCTCCAGGCGGCCGACAGGGCGCGCGGCACGCCGGGCAGCGGCCGGTTGCTGACGAAGGCGAGCACGACCGTGTCGCACCAGATGCGCAGCCAGGCCCAGTCGGGCCCGTCGGCGAGCACGTCGGCCTCCCTGAGCTCCACCAGGGTGCACGCCTGGCCGGTACGGCACTGCGCCCCGCACGCGGCCGACCTGCGCCCGCGGATGGGCGGCTGGGGGCCCGGCAGCGGCTTCTCCCGCGACTCGCCCAGCGGGACGCGCACCCGCAGCGGCCGGTCCATGCCGTCGGCGAAGACCGCGGCCGAGCCCGGCTGGAGCGAGACGACGTGCCTGGACTGCTCGTCGCTGAGGTTCATGGCCGCGCCGACGAGCTTCCTGTCGTCCTCGGCGGGCAGCCGGTGGACGACCTTCAGCGCGGTGTTCTTCACGACGTCGGAGACCAGCTTGGTCGGGATCTGCTCGGCCACCACGATGCCCTCGCCGTACGCCCTGATCTCGGCGAGCAGGCCGGCCAGCAGCTCGACGGCGTGCGTGGAGGCCCGGCCGTGGCCGCGGTCGCGCAGCAGCCGGTGGGCCTCCTCGATCACGATGACGTGCCGCAGCCCGGCCGACTTCTCCTTCCTGGCCCGCATGCGCAGGTGCTCGACGATCCGGATGATCAGCGTGCCCATGAGGAACGCCTTGTCCTCGTCGTTGGCGACGTCCTCGATGGCCAGGACGACGTTGCGTTCCAGCAGGCCGCCGATGTCGGCCGGGTGGCCGCCCTCGAAGAAGCGCCCGGCCGAGCCGACCCGCAACGACCGCAGCCGGAGCGAGATGAAGCCCTCGACGTCGGCCTGGACCTCGCGGCCGTAGCCGATCTCCTTGATGACGTCCATGGCGTGCTGCTGGAGCTGTTCGAGCGTCGGCACGCTGGGCGGGACGTTCGAGCCGGGCACGGCGCCGCCGGTCACGACGTCCCAGCCGGTGGCCTCGTAGACCCGTTGCAGGGACAGCGACATGATCTGCGGGAACGGCTCCTCGGCGTCGAAGGCGGCCATGAACAGCGCCCGAATCATGTCGATGTGCGCCTGGACGGGGTAGCCGGGCTCGGGTTCGAGCGGGTTGACGCTGAGCGGCACGCCCTCCGGGGCCGAGGGGTTGATCACCGTCACCGGGTCGGCGATGCGGCCGGCCATGGCCGCGTACTCGGACTTGGCCGGCTCGATGGCCAGCCACGGGATGCGCGCCTCGCTGAGCTGCTCCAGCAGGTGCCGGACGGTCTGGGACTTGCCCGAGCCGGTCGCGCCGGTGACGAAGGCGTGCCTGTTGAGCGTGGCCAGGGGCACCCGGAAGCTGCCCACGCCTCTGTCCTGGCCGTCGAGGATCTCGCCCAGCTCCAGCTCGCCGCCGTCGGCCTCGGACGTCACGTCGAAGAAGCCGGAGTCGAGCACGCGTACGCCGGGCACCTCGCGCCTGGGCAGCCCGGCCAGCGCGGCGAGCGCCCCGGCGGTGGCCGCGAAGGGCGCGGCGGCGCCGTCGGCCGGGTCCTGCATGGTGATGGCCAGGGCCTCCGACAGCGCGTAGACCGCGCCGTGCGCGCTGCGCAGCCGGTACGGGTGGTGGCTCATCTCGACCGACCCGACGAGCACGGGCGCGATCTGCCGCAGCTCCTCGGCGGTGGCCCCGCCGGCCAGCACGCGCACGTTCCACAGGCCGGCCTCGCGGAAGGCGTCGAGCTCCTGCATGCGGCGCTCGGCCCGCTCGGCGTCGAACCGGGAGCGCTCGGAGGCGTCGCCGTACTGCCGCAGGACGTTGAGCTGGGTGCGCAGGTGCGCCACCTCGGCGTCGAGCAGGTCGGTCGGCTCGGCCACCACCAGCCAGGCGAACGGCCGCGACATGAGCGTGACCAGCGTCGACTCGAACAGCGTGGGCCGCTTCAGCTCGTCGGGGTCGGACCCGGCGAACTCGCGCCCCCGCCCGCCCAGCGGCGGCGCCTGCCGGCCGGGGCACGGCGTCCAGACCAGGTCGGCGAGGTCGGCCAGGTACTCCTCGTCCAGCTCGATCCCCCGCGCGCCGCCCGGGAACAGCAGCGGCTGGGGCCCGGTCGGCAGGCCGGGCACGTCGGTCGCCCGGCGCGGCTGGCGCGGCGGCGAGAGCGGGCCGGCATTGGTGATCAGTTCGAGCGGCGCGCCGGAACCCCGCGACAGCCACCCGATGACGAACGGCCGGTCACGCTGCGCCGCCGACAACACGGCGGGCAGCACGGTGACGAAATCCCATTCCGCCGACGAGCTTCGCGAGGGTGCGGCGATCGACTGGATCCGATACCAGGGCCCGCTCAGCGAGACACTCGGCTGCATCTTCAATTCCCCCACAGTCGGTTCTCAGTAAAATCCCGCTGATCGTCAGCTCCTCACCACGCCCTTGACCAGGTCATTGCCTGCCCTTGCGCCAGTCAAGGCGTGGCGGTGGTGGCCCGAGGTTGGGTGGCGGCTCCTCGCCCTCGTCCTTCGCCTCCAGGGCCAGCACGGCCTCGCGCACCTCCTCCAGGTCGCCGAGCGTGGTCTTGGGGAAGGTGAGGATGGCCGGGTTGGCGTCGGCCAGCCGCACCCGCCTGCCCTCGGCGGTCGCGTCGGTGACGATCACGGACGTCGTGGGGAGCTGCTGGAGCTGGTGCGGCTCGACCAGGAACTCGCGCGAGCGGTGGAGCACGCGCTCGGTCTCGGAGATCTTGTCGGCCGTCCGGCCCCACTCGGTGGACTCGGTGATGTCCTCGACCAGGTCGGCGTGGCCGTCGCCGCGGTCATGGCGGGCGTCGTCCACCTGGGAGATGGTGGAGGTGTAGCCGCCGTCGAGGCCCGGCAGGGCGTCGCTGATCGTCTCGGTGAGCTGGGCCAGCTCCAGCCGGTGCTCGGTGCCGACATGCTCGCTGGCGACCCGGGCGTCCTCGGCGTTGCCGAGGCGCATGAACGCCACGGCCGCGTGGCCGCGCCCCAGCCGCTCCTTCACGGTGGGGGTCAGGCTCCGGTACGTCAGCACCAGCCCGGTACGCGAGGTCTCGCACGCGTCCATGAGCCGGTCGAGCACGTCGCCGCGGAGCTTGTCGGCGCCCGCCACGATGATCGTGTGGTACCAGGGCCGGTCGGAGGCGGGCGACTGGCGCAGGATGTGGGTGAGCGCGGTGGCCACGTACGTGCCGAGCACCCGGTTGCCGAACACGCCGGCCTGCCGGTCCATGCTCACCACGCGCAGCCGGGCGGGCGGCAGCCGCACCGCCTGGGTGCCGAGCGTCTCCAGCTTGCGCAGCTGCGACTCCAGGGCCCAGGCACGCTCGATCACCACCCGGTCGCTCACGCCGCGGCCGAACAGCGTGCCGATGCGTTCGAGCTGGGTCGCGGTGATCAGGCCGAAGCGCAGGTCGTCCCGCGGGTCGCCGACCTGGGCCAGGGCCCGCAGGGCGGCGGTGACCTGGCTGATGGTGGCGTTCTCGCCGAGCACTTCGAGCACCCGTTCCAGGATGGCGTTGTCGAAGCTGAGGTCGCGGGTGGTGCGGTGCTCCTCGCTCACGCTCACCACGTGGGCCAGCACGTCGGCGAACGCCTCCGGCTTGAGCGTGGCCCCGAGGTCGAGCTTCGGCAGGTCGACCGGCAGCACCCAGACCAGCGGGTCGTCGCCGCCCTTGCGGGCCAGCTCGATCAGGTCTTTGGCGATCGCGCCCTCCGACAGGTCGAGCACGGTCAGGTGGCCGCCGCTGTAGAGCCGGGTGGCGCCGAGCAGGGTGATGAGCGCGGACCAGCCGGGCAGCGTGCCGCCGGCCACGTCGATGCGGTCGATCTCGTCGGGGACGGCGACGGCGTACCAGGTGAGCTGGCGTTCGTGGCGTTCCTTCGACTCCTGCCAGTCGCGGTAGCGCCGGGCGTGCTCCTCCTGGGCGCGGAACAGCTCTTTGTCACGTTCCTGACGTTGCCGGTCGTCCCTGGCCTGCTGTTCGAGCACTCGGTAGCGGACCGCCCGGTCGCCCTGGAGCAGGGCGTAGGTGCAGATGCCGGCCACGCCGCCGGCCGCGACCAGCCCGAGGAGCGCGAACGACCACCCGAGGTAGCCGCTGACCGCGGCCACGAGGATCAGCGCGGACATGGTCAGGCTGATGGCCCGGATGGCGCGTACGGGCCGGTTGAGCATGTCCTCCTGGAGCCGCTCGCGGCGCAGTGCCTCGGCCGCCCGCCGGCCGGACGACTCCGCGTCCGGCGCCGGCTCCTTCTCGGGCGAGGGACGCTTGGGCGGCGGCCCCGGGTCGGGATGCAGCAGGATGTACTGCCACCCCAGGTAGATGCGGTCCGCCTGGAGCTGGGCATGCTCGGGATGCACGTCCGCCACGTGACCCTCCGGCCGCGATATGTCGT
This sequence comes from Nonomuraea sp. NPDC049637, assembly GCF_040675235.1. NCBI lineage: Bacteria > Bacillati > Actinomycetota > Actinomycetes > Streptosporangiales > Streptosporangiaceae > Nonomuraea > Nonomuraea sp. NPDC049637. The sequence goes on along the minus strand of NZ_JBFAOM010000006.1, from coordinate 189,915 downwards.
TAGTTGCAGGGGCCAGCCCTTTTCCGCTCCGTGACAGCGTATGAGCTTCCACCCCCGTAGCGGCAGGGTTCGCGGCAATTCCCCCCGCCAGAAGGGACCATTGCGGCAGATGGGGCAACCGTGACCTATTACCATCCATACCCATGACGGAACCCTCCGGCGACAGCACGAGGCCGAGACGCCCGGTGGCGGTGCCCATCGTGGCTCTCGTGGCGGTCACGGCCGTCGGCATCACGGCCTTGCTGGGCGGGTTGAACGAGGCCCCCGACAAGGGCCCGGACCTGCTCGGCCAGGGCGCGACGCTCGACCAGGGCCGTTACTCCACGCGCTTCGTCGAGTCGCGGGTCAAGGTCGAGCGGGCCAAGACGCAGTTCGACGAGGACAAGCGGTTCGTGGAGCTGGTCTTCGAGGTCACCAACAAGGGCGACGAGACCTCCAGCGTCGGCCTGCCCCCCGACCCCGCCGAGCCGGACAAGGCGTGGCTCGGCATGTTCTTCGCCGACTCGCTCGTCGCCATCAGCCCCAAGTTCCCGAAGGAGTCGGGGCCCTTCGTCTACGCCCTGGACAAGGGCGACGAGACCCGGCAGCTCCACCCCGGCGTGACCAGCCAGGTGCTCGTCCGGTACCGGCTCGGCGCGACCGAACGTCCTCCGGACAAGATCACGCTCGACGTGGCCACCTTCGAGTACGTCTCCGGTTTCCAGGACGAGCAGCTGCGCTGGAAGATGGTCGCCAAGGAGAAGGACAACAAGTACTACCCCGAGGTGAAGGCCCGCGTGACGCTGCCGGTCAAGGCGGGTGAGGGGGCATGACCGCCACCCAGCCGCGTTCCTCGGCCGTCCCCGAGCGTCCTGAGCGTCCCGGCCGCCGTGCCGGACGCGGGCCGGGCGGCGGCTCCAAGGTGCTCAACGCCTGCGCCGGGCTGCTGCTGGCGGCCGCCGCCGTCGGGCTGCAGACGTTCCACCTTTCCGCCAACGAGGCGAGAGCCAAGGCGACCTACACGGGCGCCAAGGGCGAGGACGTGGACGCCCGGCGGTTCACCGTCCGGCTCGACTCGTTCCTGGCCACCAGGACGATCCAGAACAGCGACCAGACCATCACGACGGACAACCTGTTCCTCGTGGTCAACGCCTCGGCCAAGTCGAGCCTCAAGCCGTACCACCTGGGGCAGCCGCAACTGCTGACCGCGGACGGCAAGAAGTTCCAGGCCACCGACCGCGTGGCGAGCACTCTGACGCTGGCGAACACGTGGGTGCAGCCCGACATCTGGGTCAGCGGGCGGTTCTTCTTCGAGGTTCCTTCATCGGCGCTGCCGGGGGCGCGGGTGATCTTCGGGTTGCCGGCCGAGATGCTGGAGGAGCCGTTCCAGCCGGAGGTCGAGATCGACCTCGGGCTCGACGAGGAGGCCGCGCGCAAGCTCGCGGCCTCGCCGCAGGCCGTCTACTCCACCGTCAAGAAGTGATCGCACTGTGAGCACGAACGAGCGCGACTGGTTCGCCCCCAGGACCGACCACCACCCCGAGGACCCCGCCCCGGCCCCCTCGGCCTTCCCACCTCCCCCACCTCTCCCCGCACCCGCGGACCCGCCGTCACCGCCGTCACCGCAGCCCGGAGCCGGACCGATGCCGCCTGCGCCGCAGCCCGGAGCCGGATCGATACCGCCGTCGCCGCAGGCGCCGCTGCCCGCCAGGCCCCGACGCCGCCGTACGGGCTCGCCGCGCGACCGCGCCACCCCGCCGCCGGCCCGTCCCACGCCGCCTCCCGGCTACGGCCCCGACCCCTCGGGCCCCGCCCTCGCCGGCCACGCGGCTCCCCCGCCCGGCCCCGCGGGGGCGCCTCCCGGTCACGACGCGCGGCCTCCCGGCCGTGGCGGCGCGCAGCAGCCCGGCCCTGGAACGCCGGGCGGACCGGCCGCACCCGCCGGCGCCGGGATGCCCGGCGGCCCCACGGCTACCGGTGGGCCCACGGCTTCCGGCGGCCAGGGGATGCCCGGTGGACCAGGGCGGGGGCGGTTCGTGCATCCGGACCAGCAGGTGTGGCCGCCCGCCCCCCGCGAGTCCTCAGGGCGCAGCACCCAGCCGCTGCCCGCCATCCGGCCCGGCATGGCCATGCCGTCCCCGCAGCGCTCCCCGGCCGCGGCCGCAGCCGCGGCGCCCCCCGCGCAGCAGCCGCCGGCGAGCCCGCAGGACGCCCGCCCGCCCAGGCGCGGCCGGGTGATCCTGGTCGCCGTGGGCGCCGCCGTGGCGTCCGTCGTCGCGATGGGCCTCAACACCTACGACGGCTACCGCTTCTACGACACGACCATCACCGACGGCGTCAAGGTCAACGAGGTCGCCGTCGCCCCCGGCCAGTCGGGCAAGGTCCACCACATCGAGTGGAAGGCGGCCCTGAAGGCCGTCCAGGCCCCCGAGGGCAGCAAGCACGGCCCCGAGGTCACCTGGCTGAAGGTGGACATCACCCAGAAGCTCCTCGACGAGTCCAGCGCCACCATGACCGCCCCGCCGGACCGGGCCAAGCTGGAGGACCGCTCCGGCCGGACCTGGACGGTGGAGTTCACCCCGGGCGACCGCCCGACGGACCGGCTGGAGCTGGGCAAGGAGTACAAGTTCGAGGGCATGGCCATCGTGCCGACGCCGGTCGCGAACGAGGTCGAGCTCTCCTTCAGGGTCAGCGACTACCGCTCCGACACCCCGACGGCGGACTTCTTCAAGCGGGAGAAGGTCGGCAAAGCGGAGGTGGACGCGCTGCGGTTCACACGTCGGTGAGCGGCTCGCCCCTGAGCCGGGCCCGCGTGGCGGCCAGGTCGTACGTGGCCGCCAGCAGCGCCATGGTGAGCACGGTCACGACCAGCCCGCTCACGAACGCCAGGGGCCCCTGCTTGTACGCCCACACCCAGTCGGCCTGCGCGCCGACGAGCGTCACCACGGCGCGCTCGGCGTACTCGGCGCCCACGGTCAGGGCGACGTAGCTCAGGCACATCATGCCGAACAGCGGCGCGCCGCCCTTGGCGATCATCCGCAGGGAGTTGGCCAGCGGCAGCCAGCGGTCCCGGAAGCCGCCGGTGAGCTGGTCGAACGTCCTCTTGGTGAGGTCGTGGCTGTCCTCCAGCCGGTCCACGCCCCGTTCGAGCCGGGTGCCCTTGACCAGGCTGCGGGTCTCGTCGGAGTAGGCGCCGAACACCAGCATCGCCACGGTCAGCCAGGCCAGCGGGACGGCGACGCCGCCGATGAAGAACGGCCAGAAGTCGCTCACCGCGTCCGTGACCGTCTTCCACAGCGGCACGCTCTTCTCCGCCTGCTCCAGCAGGTCGTTGGTGCCGGCGACCACGCTGCGGTGCTCCACCCACTCCGAGCGCAGCCCGGCGATGGCGACGGTGGCGTTCAGGCCGTAGAAGACGAAGGCGAATTCGGAGAAGGCGGCGCCGAAGCCGTACAGCTTGCCCTTGCCCTGCTCCACGAGCTTGGCGAACAGCCACTTCAGGCCGAACAGCACGACCATCGCGCCCAGCGAGACCCGCCAGTCGAGGTCGGTGAGGCCCTTGCCGACGGGGGTCTCCTCGCCGAACCAGGCCGCCGACTGCATGTCGTAGAAGTGGTGGTTCAGGTCCATGCGCTGCAGGGCGCGGGCGTCCTCCACGTGCCAGCCCCACGACAGGTAGAGCACGGCGAAGGCGGGGGCCACCCGGTCCAGCACCCGGAAGAAGCGCTCGTCCTCGACGCCCTCCTCCCTCCTCGCGCGCATCTCCCACAGCGCGCCGCGCAGGGTGTAGAGCATGCCCGTGGTGACCGTCATCGCCGCGAGGACGATCAGGGTCAGGAAGGTGACCGTGCCCACCAGCCGGAGCTGTCGCAGGTCGCCGTAGGCGAGTTCGGTGGCGGCGTACAGCAGGACGAAGCGCACGACCTGGCCCGCCGCGTACCAGAGGATCAGCGGCAGCGCGCATTTCCCCGCGAGGCGCAGCGCGTGCAGGGGCAGCGAGTACGGCGACGGCATCCGCTGAGCCGGCGTAGGCCCAGGTCGGGGCGGCGCCATCACACCTGTCGATCCGGACATCTGCTGAATCGTAGCGGTCCGTACCTTACGCCGCAGCCGCAACCCGTGGACATCCTGTGGCCAGGGTGTTTCCAGGCCACTCCTGAGCAGTGGCGAAGGCGGGAAACGACGATTCGGTCCCCGGGAGGCGGTCACACCGGACGAGCCGTGCGGCACGATGGCGTTATGGACCCGCTGCCCGCCTTCGACCAGGACCCCGCCGTCGTCGGCGACCGGCTGCGACGGCTGCGCCAGGCGCGCGGAGTCTCGCTGTCCGAGCTCGCCAAGCGGGCGGGCATCGGGAAGGCCACGCTGTCCGGCGTCGAGACCGGCACCCGCAACCCCACGCTGGAGACGCTCTGGGCGATCACCGCGCAGCTCGGCGTGCCCATCGGGGCGATACTCGACTCGCCGCCCGAGCCGCGGACCATGCGCGGCACCGCCATCGAGGCCGACCTGCTGGAGGTCTTCGAGGACGACAGCGTCACCTACGAGCTCTACCGCGTCCGCGTGCCCCCGGGCGTCACGCAGACCTCGCCCGCCCACCACAAGGGGGTGAGCGAGCACGTCACGGTCTTCACCGGCACGCTCAGCGCCGGCCCGATCCACGAGCCGCTCACGGCCGGGCCGGGCGACCACATCTCCTGGCTCGCCGACGTCCCCCACGGCTACCGCGCGCACGGCCCCGACGTCGTGCGCGCCACCCTCCTGATGCGTTACCCGGCCAAGCCGCCCGCCTGAGCCGGCCGGCAGGTGCGGCACGGCCGGTAGCCGGCCGCCCTGGCCTGGGCGACGCTGCGGAAGCCGTGCCGGTGCGCGGGGGTGATCCGGCGGGCGTTGTGGCAGGTCGGGAAGCACACCACGCCGGTGGTGTCGCTGGCCAGGTAGAACACCCGCTCCCCGGCGAGGGCGCGCACCCGGTCCAGGTCGACGCCCTCGGCCAGCAGCAGCCGTTCCTTGGCCACCCGGCCGAACACGTAGTCGCCGGTCACGCCGTCGGACCTGACGACCCGGTGGCACGGCACGAGCAGCGGCACCGGGTTGGCGCCGAGCGCCGTCCCCACCGCGCGTACGGCCCGCGGACGCCCGATCTGCTCGGCCACCCACGAGTACGGCCTGACCTCGCCCCTCGGGATCGTCCTGACCGCGTCGAGCACGTCACGCTGGAAGCCGCTGACGCCGCGCAGGTCCAGCGGCACCTTGCCGAGACGGCCGGTGCGCAGCGCGGGCACCAGCCCCGCGGGCGGCCGGTCGGCGGCCAGCAGCGGCCGGCCGAAGCGTTTCCTGAACGAGGCGGCGAAGTCGTCGCCGGTGTGCACGTACGCCACGCCCTGGTCGGTGAAGGCCACCCGCAGCTCGCCGATCGGCGCGGGCACGCTCACCCAGCGGGCGGCGATCCGGTCGAGCAGTCCGGCGGGCGCGTCGGTGGCCAGCGCGGCCAGCCCGGCCAGCAGTGAATCGTCGTTCATCGGGCACCTCCCAGTTCGCGCAGCCGCCGCAGCCCTCGCGACACGTGCGACTTGACCGTGCCCTGCGGAATCCTGAGCACGGTGGCGATCTCGCTGACCGGCAGGTCGACGACGTGCCTGAGCACCACGGCGGCCCGCTGTTCGTCGGGCAGCAGGCCGAGCAGCTCCGACAGCTCGTCGCCGGTCTCCCTGCGGACCGCCGCCTCCTCGACGTCCTGGGCGGGGTCGGGCTCGTCGACGGGCTCGTCACGCAGGTCGGGTGGCGGTTTGCGGGATTTCGCCCTGGCGCAGTTGCGCCAGATGTTCATGAGGATCGTCATCAGCCAGGCCCGCGGCTGCAGCGCGGCCAGGCGGTCGGGCTCGTAGCCCGCCAGTGCCCGGTACGCCCGCAGGAACGCCTCGGCGGTGAGGTCCTCGGCGTCGGCCCAGCGCCCGCTCAGCCGCAGCGCGGTCGAGAAGACCAGGCCGCGGTGGGCGGCGTACAGTTCGGCGAAGCCCTCGTCGAGGTCGTCGAGGAGCGCCTTGCGCACCGGGTCGAGACAGTCGGTTCCACTCACGCCCTCTACAACACCGCAGCGCCGGGTTTCGTTGCGCTCGCCCGGAACGGGAACGGGGCCCGTGACCGGTGTGGACACGGGCCCCGTCTCGGCGCTGTCTGGGCTCAGACGGCGACCGCGAGCTGGGAGACCTCACCCAGCCTGGCCTCCACCTGAACGTCGCGGGTGACGCCGCCGCCGGCGATGATGCGGACGGTCCAGTCGCCGGGCGCGGCGAAGAAGCGGAAGACGCCGTCGTCGGAGACGACGACCTCACCGGTGAACTCGCCGGAGTGGTCGAGCAGCCGCGCGTAGGCGGTGGTGGCGCCCGTCACCACGCCCTGGATGACGGCCTGGTTGGACAGATCGATCCCGGCCGGCAGCGCGATGGTCTGCTCCGGCGCTCCGCAACCCTGTGCAGCGGTCATCAGCGGGCCTCCCCCAGCTCGATCGGCACGCCCACGAGCGAGCCGTATTCCGTCCACGAACCGTCGTAGTTCTTCACGTTGCCCTGGTCGAGGAGCTCGTGCAGCACGAACCAGGTGTGCGCCGAGCGCTCGCCGATGCGGCAGTAGGCGATGGTGTCCTTGCCGAAGTCGACGCCGGCCTCGCCGTAGAGGGCGCGCAGCGCGTCGTCGGACTTGAAGGTGCCGTCGTCGTTCGCGGCCTTGGACCACGGGATGTTGCGGGCGGTGGGCACGTGGCCGCCGCGCTGCGCCTGCTCCTGCGGGAGGTGGGCCGGGGCGAGCAGCTTGCCGGTGAACTCGTCGGGCGAGCGCACGTCGACCAGGTTGAGCTTGCCGATCGCGGCGACCACGTCGTCGCGGAAGGCGCGGATCGCGGTGTCCTGCTCCTGGGCGACGTACTGGGTCTTGGCGCGCTCGGGCACGTCGCGGACCAGCTCGCGGGAGTCGAGCTCCCACTTCTTGCGCCCGCCGTCGAGCAGCTTGACGTCCTGGTGGCCGTAGAGCTTGAAGTACCAGTAGGCGTAGGCGGCGAACCAGTTGTTGTTGCCGCCGTAGAGCACGACGGTGTCATCGTTGGAAATGCCGCGGTCCGACAGCAGAGCCTCGAAACCGGTCTTGTCCACGAAGTCGCGGCGGACCGGGTCCTGCAGGTCCTGCCGCCAGTCGACCTTCACGGCGCCACGGATGTGGCCCTTGTCGTAGGCGCTGACGTCTTCGTCGACCTCGACGAGTACGACGTTGGGCGTGTCGAGGTTGGCCTCGACCCAGTCGGCGTCCACCAGGGCGGCGGAGCGGCTCATTGGGAAACCTCCATTTTGGCGGCGGGCAGTAGACGGCGAATGAGCAGGTACGTTTCGCAGCCGAGGCAGAATCCGAAGGCTGCGTTGAGGAAGGCGGCGAGGAGAGCCGCGGCCGTGGCCCCGAGGGCCAGCGGTGTGATCCCGGCGGCGAACCCGGCCAGCCCCGCGACCGCGAAGAGCAGCCCCACCCCCTGCGCGAACCGCGGCGGGCGGGCGTCTTCGGTCTCCTTCGGCGCGCTCCTGACGAGCGCCTTGAAGAGCATCGTGTACGGCGAGCGGCGCGCGACTCCCAGCGCGAAGACCACCGCCTGGACGGCGAGCAGCCACGCGCTCCCCGTCACGAGGACGAGAGCGAGGACCAAGGTGGTGACGGCCGCGCCGAAGCGCAGCGCTCTGGGATCAGCACGCATCGCAGGATGCTCCTGAAGGGGTCGATTGGGGCGGACCAGATGTCCGCGGTGACCGTCCTCAGGCAGCGCGACAGAGCGCGGTGGCCACGCGGCAGAAATCAACCGCGCGCCGCTTCGTGAGCAGCTCTGTCGACGGGTTCATAGCGACGACCCTACTCGTCGTCTCGCCATCTGTCACATCTCGTCCGAGTTCTGAGACAGTTCGTGAGACGGCCGTGACTCCCCGGAGGGGATCGCGGCTGCCAGCGCGGCCAGCACGTCAGCCTTCCGTGGCTGGCCAGAGGCCTTTTTGACCACATTGCCTGACGGATCCAGCACAAACACAGTGGGCGTGCGCATGACGTCGAATCGCCTTACCAGATCGAGCCGGGACTCGGCGTCGATCTCCACGTGCGCCACCCCGGGCACGAGCGCGCTCACGTCGGCCAGCACCCGCCTGGTCGCCCGGCAGGGCTGGCAGAACGCGGTCGAGAACTGCACCAGCGTGGCCCGCTCGCCCATGGCGGCGCCCAGCATGTCCGCGGTCAGCCGTTCCCCGGCCGCCGCGCGCACCCGTCCGTCGCGGCGCAGACGAACCACCCCGATCACCGTGCCGAGCGCCAGCGTCGCCAGCGCGATCCACAGACCCGTCACCTCAGGGCCAACCACGGGCGGCCGCGATTACTTCCTGGCCGGGCCGGCGACGTTCACCAGGACGCGTCCCCGCCGGTCGACGACCTCGAAGCGGTCGATGCGCCGCATGGGCACCGGCGTCGCCATCTGGAAGACGGTCTCCTCCCGGTAGCTCGCGCGGCTGACGGTCCAGCTCCCGGCGACCTCGCGCCGCCCCCTGTCGTCGTAGACGGCCAGGCTGCAGGCGGTGCCGACCGGCACGTTCCGCACGGTCACCAGCAGCTCGGTGCGCCCGTCGCCGGGCAGGGCGTAGACCGTGGCGTAGTAGTCCCTGGCCCGGTTCTCGCCCTTGAACGCCCGGCCGTCGCCGGTGGTGCTCAGGGCCGTGGTGGGCATCGCGCTCGGCGACGGGACGGCCTTCCTGAGCTGGGCGTCGGGCGCGGCGTCGCTGGCGACGAAGCCCTCGGTCTCCGGCGACTTCGCGGCCGCGGAGGACTGGGGGGCGGCCGCGGGCGCGGCCGCGGTCTGCTGCGTGACGTCCTGCCGGGTGACGCTCCAGACCGTGCCGCCGACGGCGATCACCGCGACGGAGGCGGCCACGGCCAGCATGACCCGGCCGCGCCGGTGGCGCCTGGCGCGGGCGTTGAGCAGCCGGTCGAGCACCTGGCGCGGCGGGCTGGCCACCAGCTCGACGTCGCGCTCGGACACCTTGCCGAGGAAGGCGGCGACGCCTTCGAGTTCGAGCAGCTCGGCACCGCAGCTCTCGCAGGTGGCCAGGTGGTTGTCGATCTCCAGCGCCTCGTCGGGTTCGAGCGCGCCCAAGGCGTGCGCGCCCATGGCGATGCGCACTTCTTCGCAGGTCATCACGGCGCCAGCCCCCGCTCTTCGAGCGCCAGCTTGAGCGCGCGCAGCGCGTAGTAGGTGCGCGACTTGACCGTGCCCGGCGGTATGCCCAGCGTCGCCGACGCCTCCTTCACCGATCGCCCCCGGTAGTAGACCTCCAGCAGCACCTCGCGGTGCTCGGGCCGCAGCGCGGCCAGCGCCTCGGCCACGGCCCACGACTCGACCGCCCGTTCCAGCTCGTCGTCGGCAGGCAGCACCGCGAGGGCCTCGTCGCCGGTCTCCTGCGGCCTGGCCTTCTTGGCGCGGTGCTGGTCGACCACGAGGTTACGCGCCACCGTGAACAGCCAGGCCCGGATGGGACGGCCGGAGAGCGCGTCGGGGTGCCGCCAGGCCCGCAGCAGCGTCTCCTGCACCACGTCCTCCGCACGTCCGGAATCACCGGTGAGTCGCAGCACGTACCCGTAGAGTGGACCGGCGTGCTCGTCGAAGAGGGTGCGTACGAGCTCCTCGTCCGCGGTGCCTGCTGCGCTCACGCCCTCATCACGTACGGGGGGCCGCAGCGGTTCAGGCTCATCCACGGATCGGCACGTCAGACGCTTCGGCCGAGAACTCCAATCCGTCGGCCACGTTCTTGACCCCGGTGATCTTCACGTCGAAGGGCAGGCCGCCCTTGAACGGGATCGTGTAGGTGACGAAGCGGGCGAGCTGGTCGGGCACGCCCTGGATCTTCTCCGCCTGGAGCCTGATGGCGCCGTCGGCCACGTCGACCCGCATCTCGGCGGTGAACTGCACCTTCTGCACCCCCACCGTCACCTCTCCCGACGCCACGAGCCGCCGCCCGTTGCCGCTGATCTTGATGCCCCGGGGCGCGTACTTGTCGATCGTGGCCCGGGTGAGCACGCCGCTCACGGTGACCCGCCCAGCCCGGACGTCGGCACGGTTCTGCAGCACGTCGGACAGCGGGGCGGTCACGTCGTAGGCGACGCCGCGCAGGTTCTTCACCGGCACGCCTCCGTAGGTGAGGGTGCCGAGATCGAACCGTACCTCGGGATAGTGCCCCGAGACGGCCTGAGTGAGAAACGGGATGCCCTCGATCGTCACCTTGGGGGTGCCGCTGAGGTCGGTGGCGGCGGCGATCCGGTTGGACAGGTCACGCTCCACCCCGGCGACGGCGACGCGGTCGACCACGACGAAGAGGACGACCAGCACGATCAGAAAGATGATCAGCTTGCGCATGGGGCTCCCTGTCGTCGGCGGGGGTGTCGAGCCTATCGATCCGGCGGTCTCCTTCCCCGCCGGAGCCGTCGATCACCCGCCGGCGAAGGGCGGCAGCACCTCCACCGTGACGCCCTCGCCGAGCACCACCGTGTCGTGGGCGCGCCGGCCCACGGGGGCGCCGTCCACGAGGAACGACGAACGGCCGACCACCCGGGCGAGCTCGGCCCTGTTCTGTGTGATTTTGGTCATCAGTTCCTCAAGAGTCGCCGCCTCGAACGACTCTTCCGCGACTCCGGCGGCCTCCTTGGCCGCCGCCCAATAACGTACTTTTCCTGTGGCCACGCGTTGCCTCACAATCGCCTTCGCTCTATTGTGCGACGCCCTTAACACGCCTGTTTCAAAGGGCCCGCTGTTCATCTGGTGGACGCGCAATGGACGCGACTAAGCCGTGGGATATCCTCGCGTACAGGACCTGGGCGACGTCGCCTCCGGGTCCTTGTGTGTTAGAGGAGGCCGTGATGAGCAACCTGCTGCTGCTGACCAACGCCCTCGAGCCGTCCTCCGAGGTGCTGCCGGCGCTGGGGTTGCTGCTCCACTCCGTCCGTGTCTCGCCGGCCGAGGCGTCGGTGCTCATCGACACGCCGCCCGCCGACGCCGTCGTCGTGGACGCGCGTAAGGAGCTCGTGCAGGCCAAGAGCCTGTGCCGGTTGATCCGCACCACGGGCATCGACTGCCCGCTGCTGGTGGTGGTGACCGAGGGCGGCCTGGCCGCGATGACCGCCGAGTGGGGGGTCGACGACGTGCTGCTGGAGACCGCCGGGCCCGCCGAGGTGGAGGCGCGGCTGCGCATGGCGACCGGGCGCAGGTCGCAGGCCGCCGCCGAGGACGTCCCCGACGAGATCCGCAGCGGCGACCTGTCGATCGACGAGGCCACCTACACCGCGCGGCTGCGCGGGAACGTGCTCGACCTGACGTTCAAGGAGTTCGAGCTGCTGAAGTACCTGGCCCAGCATCCCGGCCGGGTCTTCACCCGCGCCCAGCTCCTGCAGGAGGTCTGGGGCTACGACTACTTCGGCGGCACTCGGACGGTCGACGTGCACGTCCGGCGGCTGCGCGCCAAGCTGGGCACCGAGAACGAGTCGCTGATCGGGACCGTCCGCAACGTCGGCTACCGGTTCGTGCCCGATCGCAGCGATTCGGCGCACGTGTGATCCGTTGACCCGTGTTCGCCTGATGTGACACTTTGTCGTTGGGACTGTTTCCAACCTGTCATGTCGAGGACACCGCCGTCCCCAAGATTGGTGGTGGTGGCGGCGTGGGTCTGTTCAGGTCACTCGTGGACGAGGGCGCGAGCCTTCGCCTCTTCCGCCGCGGCGAGCTGATCTGCTCTCCGGTCCGGCCGGTCAACCGCGTCCACCTGATCGACCACGGGTACGCCCGCGAGCACGTCCCCGGCGGCGACCGGGAGGTCGTGCACGACCTGCGCGGCCCCGGCGACCTGGTGGGCGAGCTGGCCTTCTGGAGCCCCGGCGAGCGCGTCAAGGTGGACGCCCTGACCGAGGTCCGGGCCTGGCCCATCGACCTGCGGCGGTTACGCGAGCACGCCTCGGCGGGCCCGGCAGTGGCGACCGCGCTCGTCCAGGAGCTGTTCGCCAGGAACCTGGCGGCCCGCAGGCACGAGGCGCTGGCCCGGGCCCCGGTCGCCGCCCGTCTGGCCGTGTGGCTGCTGCACCTGGACGAGCGGTACGAGCTGGCCTCCCCCACCGCGCCCCCGCTGTCCATGGAGACGCTGGCCGACCTCGTGGGCAGCGCGCCCGACGTCGTGCAGCGGCAGCTCACGCAGTGGGTCAGGCGCGGCTGGCTGGTGCGGCCGGGGTACCGGAGGCTGCGGATCGCCGACGCGGTGGCGCTGCGCGAGGCCGCGGGGGCCTGGGAGCACCTGTCCGAGCCGTGGCGCGGCCGGGTGACGCCGTTCCTCACGCGGCCGGGCGCGCAGGCCGGGCCGCTGCCGGTCGGCGAGCTGCCGAAGCCGCGCCAGCTGCCCGCCGACGTGTCCGACTTCACCGGCCGCCAGCAGAGCCTCGACCTGCTCACGGCCTGGCTGGACCGGCCGCGGCGGACGAACACCATGGTCGTGCAGGGCCTGACCGGCGTGGGCAAGACCGCGCTGGTGACGCACTGGGGCCACCTGCACGCCGACCGGTTCCCCGACGGCCAGATCATGATCGACCTGCGCGGCCACTCGCCGACCCAGCCGCCGATGAGCTCGGCGGAGGCGCTCGGGCAGATCCTGCGCTCGCTCGGCGTCGGCGAGCACATGCCGGCCTCCGACGAGGCCGAGCTGATGCTGCTCTACCGCAGCAGGATCGCCGGGCGCAGGCTGCTGCTCGTCCTGGACAACGCGGCCGACCCGGCCCAGGTGCGGGCGCTGCTGCCGGGCGGCAAGGACTGCGTGGTGCTGGTGACCAGCAGGACGCGGATGGCGCCGCTGCGCGCCACCGGGCACGCCGACCTCATGGACCTGTCGGTGCTCGACCCGGGCAACGCGGTGGCGCTGCTGGTGTCGGTGCTCGGCGAGGGCTCGCCGCGGGCCGCCGACCGGGACGCGCTGGCCGAGCTGGCCCGGGTGTGCTCGTACCATCCGTACGCGTTGCGGATCTCGGCGGCCAAGCTGGCCGAGGATCCGGGGCTGAGCGTGCGGGCGCGGGCGGCGGAGCTGCGTACGCCGGACCGGCCGCTGGCCGGGGACCCGGAGGAGGCGTTCAGGTCGGCGCTGGACCTGGCGTACGAGTCGCTGAGCCCCGCCCAGCGGCGGGCCTTCCGGCACGTCGGGCTGCTTCCCGGACGGGACTTCGCGCCGGAGGTGCTGGCGGCGGCGCTGGGCGTGCCGGTGGGCGAGGCGGTCGCGGCGGTCGAGGGGCTGCACCGGGCGTACCTGGTCGAGCCGCTGCCCGGGTCGCGGTACCGGGTGCACGACCTGGTCAAGTGGCAGGCCAGGGAACTCGGCCGGCACGCCGAGGCGGGGGTGCGCGAGGCCAGGGTGCGGCTGCTCGACCACTACCTGGCGGTCGCGACGGGGCCGGACACGCCGCGCGAGTGGTTCGAGGCCGAGCGGCGGTCGCTGGTCTCAGCGGTGCGGCTGGCCGAGGAGAGCGGCGCGTACGGGATGGCCTGGCAGCTCGCCGAGGCGGTGTTCGAGCCGTTCAGAAGGCTGCGGTACTACGAGAACAACCTGGAGGTGCAGCAGGCCGGGCTGACCTCGGCCATCCAGGTGGGAAACCGGCGGGCCGTCGCGCTCATGCGCAGCCATCTCGGCTCGATCCACCGCGACATCGGGCCGTCCACGCTGGCGGCCAGATTCATCGGCGAGGCGCTGGCCGACTTCACCTCGCTGGGCGACCGCGCGGGGCTGGCCCGCGCGCTCAACGACCTGGCCGAGGTGCACGGCATCGCGGGCAACAGGGACGCGGCGCTGCGCCGCGCGGGCGAGGCGCTGGAGGTGTACCAGGAGATCGGCGACCTGGCCGGCGTGGCGACGTGCCTGCACACGCTCGCCCTGCTGCACCTGTCGCGGGAACGGCACGACCTGGCGCTGCGGTACGCCGGCCAGGCGCTGCGGGTGCGGGAGGAGCTGGGCGACCGCAGGGGCACCGCGCAGAGCCTGATCGTCTCGGCCCGGGTCCGGCAGAGCCTGGGCGAGCCGGACGCGGCGCTGTCGGAGGGCCTGGAGGCGTTGTCGATCTGCCACGAGCTGGGCGACGAGCACGCCGAGGCCGAGACGCTGCTCTGCCTGGCCGAGATCTACGACCGGCTCCGGCTGCAGCAGGACGCCCGCCGCGACGCCGAACGCGCCCTGGCCGGGTACACGGCCACCGGCGACCAGCACGGCTGCGGACGGGCGTTGTGCGCCCTGGGCCGCATCGCGCGCAACGGCTCGCGCTACGACGAGGCGCTGGCCTGCTACGAGCAGGCGCTGGCGGTGCAGGTCGAGCTCCACCACGAGCAGGGCAAGGCCGAGACGCTCGGCGACATCGGGCTGGTGCACTGGCGGCTGTCGGACTACCTGCGCGCCGACGACTACCTGAACCAGGCGCTCGGGATCAGCCGGGTGATCCGCGACGAGCCCGTCGAGGCCCGCATGCTCAACCGGCTGGCCCGGGTGCGCCGCCGCCAGGGCCAGCCGCAGGTGGCCTTCGTGTACGCGCTGGAGGCCCTGGACCTGGTCCAGGGGCTGGGCAACCGGCGGGCCGAGGCCGACGTGCAGGAGACGCTGGCGTACACGTACCTGTCGCTGGGGTGGCACGAGCAGGCGCTGCGGGCAGCGCGGGCCTCGCTGGCGCTCAGGGAGGAGACGGGCGACAACAGGGCCAGCGCGCTGCTGTCGATCGCGCAGGCCCTGCACACGGGCGGCGAGCCCGCGGCGGCCCTGGAGTACGCCAGGCAGACCGCCGAGCTGCAGAACGAGACCGGCACCAGGGACCGGTGGGGGGCGGCGCTCACGACGCTGGCCATGGTGCTGCTCGACCTGGACCGGGCCGAGGAGGCGCTGGTGCACGCCAAGCAGGCCAGGGACGTGCACCTGGAGTGCGGGACGCGGCGCGACCTGGGGTGCGCGCTGAGGGCGCTCGGCCTGATCACCGCCAGGCTCGGGGACCGCGCGGCGGCGGTGGCCCATCTGGCCGAGGCGGTGCGCACGCTGGACGAGGTGGGGGACGTCTTCGAGGGCCGGCGGGCGGCGCAGGAGCTGCGGGAGCTCTCCTGAAAAGCCGCTAAAAGTCGGGAAATCTCGGAAGTGAGGTCGCAGATCTTCTCCGCGCCTTCTCGTTAGCTGGTGCCACCAGCGACGACACGGAGGTGATCCGGATGCTCAAGCACCACATGCGCCGAGACCTGCAGTCACTCAAGCGACAGGCGCGCAGGGATCGGCGGGTCACGCTCGGCCTGCTGGCCGGGGTGCTGGCGGCCTGGACCCGTCAGCTCTCGCCGGGTGACCCGCCGGCCGGGCCGGGGGTGCTGGTCGCCCTCTCGGTCGGGCTGCTCACCGCGTCGGGGGCGGCCTGGCTGATGGCGGCCTACTTCGCGGCACGGGCGGTCAGGCCGCGGTCCGAACCGGTGGAGGTGCTGGTCTGGGTGGCGCGGGTGAGCAGGAGCAAGGAGTGGGCGTTCTGCTCGCTGGCCGCGTACGTGGCCTGGCACCTGCTCCAGTTCGTCACCGCGCTGCTCCTGGCCTGAACGGGGGCACGGCGGCGGACGACCTCGGCGAGGGTGTCGTCGGCCCGGTCGGGCCGGCGTCAGGGGAAGGCGGGGGTCAGTGGCGGGGGCAGGGGCGGGGTCAGGGGAAGGCGGACTGGTGGGGGCCGGTGTCGGGGTCGAACTCGTGGCGGATCCTGGCGCAGTCGTCGAGCAGGGCGCCGTACAGGGGCCACAGGGGGCCCTTGGGCGGGGAGCCGGCCAGCTCGGCGGCCAGGTGGCGCTGCTGGTGCTCGCCCTCGCGCAGGGCCGCGCACAGGTTCGCCATGTCCCTGGACGCGGCCTTGCCCACCTGGATCAGGCCGAAGTCACGGAAGATGCGCGACAGCGCGCGCAGCTCGCCGGCCAGGGGTTCGGGCAGGTCGGCGGCCTTCTCGCCGGGCAGGCCGCGGGCGCCGGCGATCAGGTCCACCAGCCCGCGCGCGATGCTCCTGAGCTGGTGCCCGGCGTGGTCGAGGCAGGTCGCGGCCTCGGCCGACTGGCGCAGGCGCCGGTCGTAGCGGCGCCGCCGGCGGAAGGTCAGGCGCAGGGACTCGGCCGCCTGGTCGGCGGTGTCCTTGGTCTCCTCCAGGCGCTGGGACAGCTCGCGGGCGCGGTCGAGCCAGTCGCGGGCCATGTCCTCGGTCCAGTGGCCGCTCAGCCCGTCGGCCATGTCCTGGGCCAGGTCGGCCAGCTCGGCCGACATGTCGCACAACTGCCTGGCGGCGTGCTCGACGAAGCGCGGCGGCAGGATGAGCAGGTTCGCCGCGATGCCGATGGCCGCGCCGAGCAGGACGTCGGCCAGGCGCGCGAAGCCGTACGTGCGGCCGAGCGAGAGCACCAGCAGGGCGGTGATCGGGATCTGCACGTTCTGGGCCGGCAGGTTGAGCAGCCGGGTCAGCACGAGCCCGGCCGCCACCAGCACGCCCAGCGTCAGCGCGTTGACGCCCATCAGCCAGATCAGCCCCGACGCCGCCGCCACCCCCACCACGACCGCCCCGACCTGCTGGAACCCGCGTACGACCGTGCTGTAGGCGGTCGCCGAGACCGTGAGCAGCACCCCGATCGGCACCAGCACGGGCAGCGGCACCTTCAGCGCGAACGTGGCGAGCCACCACCCGAACACGCAGGCCAGCGTCACCTTGACCGTCTGGGCGAACGCCTCCCGTTCGGCCCTCAGCCACTCCCGGAACCCCTGGGCGCGCAGGCGCGCGAGCCCGGCCGCCGCGCCCGAGACGATCCGCCCGAGCGGCGCGCCGGCGCTCTGCTGCTTGCGCCCCGGCTCTTTGTTCATACTCCCAGGTCAATGCCCATTCGAGCGGTGGATAGAGGTCGCCGTGCCTGGGTAGCGGCAAGGTTGTGGCGCAGCGGGGCAGCGCGCCCGTCGGAGGTGAAGCATGACCGGCGACCTGGTCGTCCCTGACGCCGCCCGGGGGGTGGTGGTGTTCGCGCACGGCAGCGGCAGCGGCCGGCTCAGCCCGCGCAACCGTTACGTGGCCGAGGTGCTGAACAGGGCCGGCCTGGCGACGTTGCTGTTCGACCTGCTCACGCCCGAGGAGGAGGCCGACCGGGCCAACGTGTTCGACATCGGGCTGCTGGCCGGGCGGCTGCTGGAGCGTACGGAGGAGCTGCGCGGGCACGAGGAGGCGGCGGGGCTGCCGATCGGCTACTTCGGCGCGAGCACGGGCGCGGCGGCGGCCCTGTGGGCGGCGGCCGAGCCGGACAACCGGATCGCGGCGATCGTCTCCCGCGGCGGGCGGCCGGACCTGGCCGGGAAGCGGCTGGCCGCGGTACGCGCGCCCACGCTGCTCATCGTCGGCGGCCGGGACCCGATCGTGATCGACTTGAACGAGGAGGCGCAGCGGCATCTGAGCGCCGAGCACCGCCTGACCGTCGTGCCCGGCGCCACCCACCTGTTCGAGGAGCCGGGCGCGCTGGAGAGCGTCGCCGAACACGCCCGCGACTGGTTCACCACGTACTTCAGCGCGCCGTGATCGGTGCGGCCTTCAACGGCCCCTGATCGGGCCGCTCTCAACGGCCCGTGATCGGTGCGGCGCCCTTCGCCTCGGCGAGCAGGCGCGCGTAGACCTCGGGGTCGGTGGTCTCGCAGCCCAGGCGGTGGCCGGTCAGCTCGCCGTGGTCGTCGCTCGACCCGGTCACTTCGAGGCCGAGCCCGGCGGCGAGGCGGCGCAGGCGGGCGCGGGCCTCGTCGTCGTGGTCGAGGTGGTCGGCCTCCACGCCGAAGAGCCCGGCCGCGGCCAGCTCGGCGATCCACTCGTCGGGCACCGCCTCGCCACGCCGGACCGCCTTCGGATGGGCCAGCACGGGCACCCCGCCGGCCGACCGCACAAGGCGGACCGCGCGTACGGGGTCGAGGGCGTAGCGGGTGACGTGCGCGCGGCCGCCCGCGCCGATCCACTCGGGCGTGAACGCCTCCTCCGGCGCGGCCACGGCCCCCGCGGCGACCATGGCGCGGGCGATGTGCGGCCGTCCGACCGGGCTGTCGCCGGCCACCGCGGACACCTGCTCCCAGGTGATCGGCACGCCCAGCTCGACCAGCCGCTCGACGGTCAGCCTGCCGCGTTCTTCGCGGGCCTGGCGGATGCGTTCGCACTCGGCCAGCAGCTCGGGGTCGGCGGGGTCGAAGAGGTAGGCGAGCAGGTGGATGCTCTGCCCGGCCCGCCGGCACGACAGCTCCATGCCCGGCACCAGCGTCAGGCCCTCGGGCAGCGCCTCGGCGGCCGCCCGGTGGCCGGCGACGGTGTCGTGGTCGGTCAGCGCGAGCACGTCGAGGCCGCGCTCGCGGGCGCGGCGCACCACGTCGGCCGGCGGCTGCGTGCCGTCGGAGGCGGTGCTGTGGCTGTGCAGGTCGATGCGCATCGCTCGATGGTAGGCGGTCACACCTGCACGGTCGCGAGGATGCGGCCGTCCAGGGTCTCGATGGTGAAGTGGTTGAGGTCGTCCTGGGTGAGGCTGGTGCCGCCGTGCAGCAGCAGGGGGTCGGGGGCGCCCGGGACGCCGTACCCCTTGTCGGGCACGCCCCAGCTCGCCACGGTCTCCGAGCGGCCGTCGTCGCCGAAGGCCACCAGCCGGCACTTCAGCGGCCCCTTGACGCCCTTGAGCTCCAGCGCCACGTGGGTGCCCCAGCCCTTGTCCTCGACGCCCACCACCCCGGACACGCCGGTCGCGGGGTCGTTGACCGGGTAGGTGCGGCCGGTCATGAGCAGGGCGCGGGCGGGGCTGTGCACGCTGTCGGGGTCGGGGCCCGAGGTCGCCGCGTTGACGGCGAGGAAGACGCCGGTCGCGACGAGGAAGCACGCGGCGGCCGACATGAGCCCCCGGTGGAGGGCACGGCGGCGGCGCTCCACGGCGGCCCGGCGCACCAGCAGCGACTCGACCGGCGACTCCAGCTCCGACTCGACCGGCCCGGCGCGCAGGTCGTCGGGGTCGACGCCGCGCATCAGCTCCCCCATCGCCGCGAACGCGCCGACCTCGCCGGCGCAGCTCGGGCAGCCGTGCAGGTGGCGTTCGAAGGCGTTGCGCTCGTCGTCGTCCAGCAGGCCCAGCGCGTACGCCGCCACGTCCTCGTGGTGCACTTCGTTCACGGGAGCCCCACCCCCCTTTCCTCCAATGCGACGCGTAACGCCCGCATCGCGTAGTACACGCGGGACTTCACCGTGCCCACGGGCACGCCGATCGTCTCCGCGGCCTCCTGCAGCGTACGATCGCGCAGGAAGGTCTCCGTGAGCACCTGGCGGTGCGCCGGCGACAACGAGAGCATGGCGTCGGTCACCACGATCTCGCGCAGCAGGCGGTCGTCCTCGGCGGCCACGGCGTTCGCCCGTTCCGGGACCTCCTCCACGGTGTCGAGGGGACGCGTGCCGGCCCGGCGCCGGTCGTCGATCACGACCCGGCGGGCCACGGTGGCCAGCCAGGGCATCAACGAGCCGTTGTCGGTCCGCAGGTCCCCGAGGTTGCGCCAGGCGCGTACCAGCGTCTCCTGGACGACGTCCTCCGCCCAGCGCCGGTCGCCGCCCGTCAGCCGCACGGCGAAGGCCATCAGCGGGGACCCGTATTCGCGGTACAGGGCCCGCACCATGGCCTCGTCGGTCACACGATGATTCACGCGGCGACTCCTCGCGCTGCGTACATCATGAAATGTCGCCCGGATAACTACTGATATTGAATTATTGCCCTAGCACGGGCGAGGAACAAGATACGGGATTTGCATCAATCGCCCCACCTGTTCATTCAACGATAAAAGCTGATCATTCACCCGATGACGCCCGCCCGTGCCGCCCCGCCGCTCGCGACCGCGCCTCCGGACGTGCTTCCGTACGTGCCTCCGGACGCGCCGGCTCGTGCGGGCCGGCCCACGCCTCGGCCTCGCGCAGCAGGTCGCGCACCGAGGCGTGCCGGGCCGAGGCCGCGTGCCCGAGCAGGACGCGTACCAGCTCGATGGCCGTCGGCCGGGCGGCCGGGTCCGGCCGGCGGCACCGGTCGACCAGGCCGCGCAGCACGGGCGGCAACCGATCGAGGCCCGCGCCGCCCCTAACGTGCCCGGCGTGCCCGGCCGCGGCGAAGACGATCACGTCGGCCCACTCGCGCACGTCGGCCGGCGGGAGGTCGCTGCTCCTCGGGCCGGGCGCGAACGACGCCTCGCCGAGCGGCCCGACCAGCACGTTGTGCGGCCCGAGCCGCAGCCCCGCGATCCCGGTCAGATGCAGCCTGGCCATGGTGGCGGCCGTGCCCAGCGCGAGCCGGTGCAACGCCTCCCCCTCGTACGGCCCCGCCGCCGCGACCACGTCGGCCAGCGGCTCGCCCATCCCCAGGTAGTCGCGCGGCCGCAGGGCCAGCCCGCCACCCCATCCCTGACTGTCCATCGCCGTCCTCCGGCTCGGTGCTCGTCGTCAGGGTGTACGCCGTCCCCCGCGGCCCGGGTTCAACGGCTCCCATGCGGAAAACTCATGGAACGGCCGTGAAGAACTCGTAGCTGTGGCCGTTCGGGTCGCGCACGTAGACGCCCCTGCCGCCGCCCAGGTCGTTGGTCCGCCGGTCCCAGCCGTTCCAGGGGCCCGAGCCGTACTCGACGTCCGGGTCGGCGGCGAGCCGGGCCAGGAGCGCGTCGAAGGCGTCGTCGTCCAGCAGGAAGGCGTAGTGGCCGGGCACGTCCTGGTCCTGGAGGCGGTGCGCAGCTCCCCCGGCGAGGCGGACGTCGCCACCGTGGCCCACCAGCTCGGCCTCGACCACTCGGGCGCCAGCCGCATGGTCAGGGACGCCGTCGCCGCCGGCCATCTCGTCCGCGAGACCAGCGAGCACGACCGCCGCCGGGCCGCGCTGCGGGTCACCGGCAGCGGCGAGGCCCTGCTGGCCGCCGCCCGGCAATGGCAGCGGCACGTCTTCGACGACCTGACCGCGTCCTGGGACGAGCCGGACCGGCGGCGGTTCGGCGCCTACCTCGGCCGCCTGGCCGACGACGTGGGCGCCTGACATTTCGGTCGCGGATTTAGAGCGGATTTAGATGAGATCAGCTCATGTTCGGTCTTGCCGGGACCCTTCCGGCGGTGGATGCTTGCGGCGACCCCGGTACCGCAGCCTGGGAGGTGGTCCCGTGTTCCACCGTCTCATCCGCCGGGCGGCCGCAGCCGTCCTTCTCCTGACCGGCGCGCTGGTCGCGCCGTCCGTCCCGACCGCCGCCGCGCACGCCGCCGCCGTGAGCGGCTTCGTGGACGGCCACAGCCACCTGTTCTCCTACGAGACGTTCGGCGGCATGCTCATGTGCGGCAAGCCGTTCGACCCCGACGGCATCGAGCACGCGCTGACCGACTGCCCCGACCACTACCCGAACGGCGAGCTGGCCTGGTACGAGAACTTCACCAGGACCGGCAAGCCCACCGGCACCCACGACCCGGTGGGCTGGCCCACCTTCCGCGACTGGCCGGCCCACGACTCGCTGACCCACCAGCAGGCGTACTACACCTGGGTCGAGCGCGCCTGGCGCGGCGGGCTCCGGGTGCTGGTCAACGACCTGGTGGCCAACCGGCAGCTGTGCGCGATCTACCCGCTGAAGAAGTACTCCTGCGACGAGATGACGTCCATCCGCCTGCAGGCCCAGCGGGCCCGCGAGCTGCAGGACCACATCGACGCCGAGTCGGGCGGCCCCGGACGCGGCTGGTTCCGCCTCGTGAACGACCCCGCGGAGGCCAGGAGCGTGGCCGCGGCCGGCAAGCTGACCGTCGTCCTCGGGATCGAGACGTCGGAGCCGTTCGGCTGCCGGCAGATCCTCGGCATCCCGCAGTGCACGAAGTCCCAGATCGACCGGGGCCTGGACGAGATGTACGCGCTCGGCGTGCGCAGCATGTTCGTCTGCCACAAGTACGACAACGCGCTGTGCGGCGTGCGCTTCGACTCCGGCACCCAGGGCGCGATCGTCAACGTCGGCAACCTGCTGTCCACCGGCTCGTTCTGGCAGGCCCGCACCTGCACCGGCCCCGAGCACGACAACACCATCGACCCGGCCGGCGTGCTGCCCGACCAGATCGCGCGGCTGCTGCCGCCGGGCGTCTCGCTGCCGCTGTATCCGCCGGCGCCCCACTGCAACACCCGGGGGCTGACCTCGCTCGGCACGTACATGGTCCAGGGGCTGATCCGGCGCGGCATGATGGTGGAGATCGACCACATGAGCGTGAAGGCCGCGGCCCAGACGCTCGGCCTGCTGGAGGCGGCCCGCTACCCCGGCGTGATCTCCTCCCACAGCTGGGCCGACCCGGGCTTCTTCGGCCGCATCTACGCCCTCGGCGGCATGATCACCCAGTACGGCCACAACTCCCCGGACTTCGTCGCGGAGTGGCGGCGCACCGCGCCGCTGCGGCAGCAGTACAACGTGCCCGGATACGGCTACGGCCTGGACGTCAACGGCATGGGCCGCCTGCCCGCCCCGCGCGCGGGCAACGCCGCGAACCCGGTGACGTACCCGTTCACGTCCTTCGACGGGAGCGTGCGCCTCGACCGCCAGCGCACCGGGCAGCGGGTCTGGGACGTCAACGTCGACGGCGTGGCCAACTACGGCCTGGTCCCCGACTGGATCGAGGACATGCGCCTGCTCGCCGGTCAGGACATCGTCCGTGACCTGGCGGGCGGCGCGGAATCGTACCTGCGGACCTGGGAGGCGACCGCCGCGCGGCGACTGCCGTGAGGCGGGCGTCCCCGTCGTTCACGCGACCGGCTGGACGGACCGCGAGGTCCGCCGGCCGGTGGCGAGGTTGAGCAGCAGCGAGCCAGCGGTCAGCGCCACGCCGAACCACACGACGCTGGTGACGCCGACGTTGTCGGCGAACAGCCCGCCGAAGAGCGCGCCGAGCGCGATGGAGGTGTTGTACGCCATCGTGTTGAGCGACATGGCCGCCTCGAAGGTCTCCGGCGCGGCGGCGAGCGTCATGTTGACCTGGGCGAGCTGCACCACCCCGAACGACAGCCCCCAGACGACCAGCGCCACGATCGCCCCCGTGGCGCTGCCGCCGATCGCGAGCAGCAGCAGCATGGCCGCCACCAGCCCCGCGGCGCCGACGACGAAGCTGCCCCGCAGGCTGCGGCTCACGGTGTGCCCGGCGACGAAGTTGCCGATCGCGCCGGCGACCCCGAACACCATCAGCACCCCGGTCACCAGCAGCGGCGAGGCGCCCGCGTTGGCCTCCAGGAAGGGCCGGACGAAGGTGTAGGCCCCGAAGTGGCCGAGCACGAACAGCACCACCGTGAACAGCACCATGCGCAGCGGCACGTTCCGCAGCGGGAGCCCGAACACCTCGCGCACCGAGACGGCGTTCGCCGACGGCAGCGACGGGATCGCGAAGGCGACCGCCAGGAACACCAGCCCGCTCAGCCCGCTCCAGATGAGGAACGTGGTGCGCCAGTCGGTGAGGCTCTCCAGGAAGGTGCCGAGCGGGATGCCGACCACGGTGGCGATCGAGATGCCGGACATCACGATGGCGGCGGCCCGGTTGGCGTGCCGTTCCTCGACCAGCCGCATCGCCATGCTCACGCCGATGGCCCAGAACACGCCGCTGGCGAAGCCCAGCAGGAGCCGCGTCGTCAGGATCACGCCGTAGTTCGGCGCGATGCCGGTCACCAGGTTGCCCAGGGCCAGCACCGCCAGCAGGACCGACAACAACACCCGCCGGTTGACCCGCCGCGACCAGGCCACGATGAACGGCACGCCCAGCCCGGCCGACACGCCCTGCAACGTCACCATCAACCCGGCCGCGCCCACGGAGATGCCCAGATCCTCGCTGAGCGGGGTCAGCAGTCCCACCGGCATCAACTCGGTCGTGAGAAAGACGAAAAGGCTGGCCGTGATCGCGGCGACCCCCGCCCACGCCCGGAAGGCGGAGCGCGTCGCCTGCGGAGAAAGAGTTTGCGTCATGCGACCAGCCTGCCGACACTCCATCGATGAGTCCAACACATAGTTTTCATCACGATCGATCGTCTGACACGATTGATCCATGGAGCTTCAGCAGCTGCGGTACGTCCTCGCCGTCGCCGAGACCAGCAACTTCACCCGCGCCGCCGAGCGCTGCCGGGTCGTGCAGTCGGCGCTCAGCCACCAGATCGCCGCCCTGGAGCGGGAGCTGGGGGCCCGGCTGTTCGAGCGCACCAGCCGCCGGGTGCGGCTGACCACGGCCGGGGAGGCGTTCCTGCCCGCGGCCCGCGACTGCCTGGAGGCCGCCGACCGGGCGCGCACCGACGTCGCGGCGGCCAGCGGGGAGATCCGCGGGCGGCTCGCGGTCGGCTCGATCCCCACGGTCTCCGCCGTGGACCTGCCGGTCGTGCTGAAGGAGTTCCGCCGCCGGCACCCGCGGGTGCGCATCACGCTGGTCTCCGCCGGCAGCGAAGACCTGATCGAACGCGTCCGGCGGGGCGAGACGGACGTCGCCTTCCTCGGCCTGCCGACCCGCGCGGAGCCGAAGGCCGTCCAGAGCCGCCCGCTGGCCAGGGGCGAACTGGTCGCCGTCGTCGCGCCGGACCACCCACTCGCGGGTGGCGAGAGCGACCTGCGCGGCCTCGCCGACGAGCCGTTCATCGACTTCCGCGCCGGTCACGCCGGGCGCATCCAGTCGGACGTGGCGTTCGCGGCGGCCGGCGTCCACCGCGAGGTCGCCTTCGAGGTCACCTCCGCCGAGTTCATGGTCGACCTGGTCCGGCACGGCCTCGGCGTGGGCCTGCTCCCCGCCGCGTACGCCCCCCGCTTTCCGAACCTCGGCCTCGTCCGCCTCCGCGACGCCCCGGCCCGGGTGGAGCACCTGATCTGGGGCGCCCACCCGTCCGCGGCGGCCGCGGCGTTCCTCGGCCTGATCGGCCCGCCGGCCGACGGTGGCGGGAGCGGGGTCAGCCGCGCAGCAGCGGCTGGCCGGGGAGCTTGACCTTGGTCTTCATCAGGCTGGGCGCGCCGTTGCCGCCGATGTTGACGAAGTAGAGCGCCCTGCCGTCGAAGGCCAGGCTGGCCGGGCTGTCCAGCTTGTCGGCCAGCACCTCCACGCCGCCGCCGGTGCGCACGATGCTGAGGGTGTTGCCCGTGTAGCTCGGCACGTAGAGCTGTCCGCGCACGTCGAAGGCCACGCCGTCGGCGCCGGCCAGCTTGGCGTCCTTGACGTACACGGTCGGCACGCCGGCCTTGCCGCCCTTGCCGTACGGGACGCGGACGATCTGTCCTTCGTCGGACACGGCCACGTAGAACGCGCCCGAACGCCAGGCGATGCCGTTCGCCCCGGTGCCGTCCGAGCCGACGAACAGGGACGACTTGGCCCAGACCGCCGCCTTGCCGTCGGTCACGCGGTAGACGACGCTGTTCGTGGTGTCTGTGACGTAGAGCGCGCGGTCGGGGCCGAAGGCCAGGCCGTTGGCGAAGCCGATCGGCAGCGCGGCGTAGAGCTTGGCCTCGCCGTAGGGGGTGATCCGCCAGATGCCGTTGGTGGCGGCTGCACCGGAGTTGAGCGCGGCGTAGACGTTGCCCTGGCGGTCGGTGGCCAGGCCGTTCAGCTTGCCCTCACCGATGGGCAGGGCGGCCAGCAGGCTGTCGGTGCCGGTGGTGTCGACCTTCCTGATCTCGCCCTTGGTCAGCAGGCCGACGTAGATCGTGCCGTCCGGGGCGACGGTGACGCCCTCGGTGAGGTCGCCGTACGGCTGCACGACGATCGGGCGCAGCGCGGCGGCCTGGGCCGGCGTGGCGACCAGCGTCAGCAGCGCGGCGGTGGAGAGGAAGAGGGGGATGCGCTTCATGGCTGTGATCCTGTCGCCGCAAGATCGCCGTGACGTCACCGCCACTTCCGCGAATCATCATGTGATCGGCACGCCCTGCGAGCCTGCGGTGCTCTCCTGATGGTCGGTGAGGTCGCGCAGGCGCCGGATCGGCGAGGCCAGCAGCACCAGCGGCGCACAGACGGCCGCGACGACGAAGACGAACAGGGTGGCCCGCGCGCCGAGCAGCCCGGCGATCACCCCCGCGACCAGCCCGCCGACCGGGATCGCGCCCCAGGAGACGAAACGGACCGTGGCCATCACCCGGGACAGCAGCTCGGGCGGGCTGGCGAGCTGCCGGTACGTCCTGGTCAGCACGCTGAGCACCACGACGCCGCCGGCGAACACCACGTTGCCGACGGCGAACGCGGCGAAGCCCGGCCGGCCGTCGCCGAGCGGGATGACGAGCGCTCCGGCCACCGCGACGAAGCCCGAGCCGACCAGCGTACGGGCGGTGCCGAACCGGGCCGTGAGCCGGCTCGCCGACGCCGCGCCGACCAGCGTGCCGACGCCCTCCACCGCCAGCAGCAGGCCGACCAGGCCGGGCTCGGCGTGCAGCTCGCGTACCAGGTAGAGCGCGTAGAGCGCGTGCTGCGCCCCGCAGACCGTGTTCACCGCGGTGGCGGCCCACATGCACGGACCCATGACCGGGTGACGCGCGACGAACCGCCAGCCCTCGCGGATCATCTCGCGCATGGGCGGCCGGCTGTCGGGGCTCTCGGGGCGGCGGTCGGGCAGGGTCCGCAGCAGCAGGGCCGAGACGAGGTAGCTGACCGCGTCCACGAGCAGGGTGGGCACCGCCCCGAGCAGCTGGACGACGACACCGCCGACCGACGGCCCGCCGAGCTGGGTGGTGGCGTGGGTGCCGGAGATCAGGCTGTTGCGGGACTGCAACTGCTCCTTGCTCACGATCGACGGCAGGAAGGTCGCGTTGGCGACGTCGAAGAGCACGTTCGCGAAGCTGATCACCAGGGCCACGATCACCAGCTGGGCGATGGTCAGCTCGTCCAGCCACCAGGCCAGCGGGATGGATGCGACCGCCGCGGCGCGCGCCAGGTCGGCGGCGACCTGCACCGTCCGCATCGGCAGCCGCTGCACGATCACCCCGGCGGGCAGGCCGATCACGATCCAGGCGACGTAACCGGCGGCGGCGATCAGGCCCATCTCGAACGCGGAGGCGTCGAGCACGTTCAGGGCCGTCAGCGGTAACGCCACCGCGCCGACCGCCGAGCCGGCCCCGCTGGTCGTGCCGGCCGCCCACCACCGCCAGAAGACGGCCGCGCCGCCTTTGCCGCCGAGCCCCATCCCGCACCTCCGCCTAGTAAGTTCCAAACTGGAACGCACTATACTGGAGCCCGTGAAGCGCGCCGATCTCCCCGACTCCGACTGCGGCATCGCGCAAGCGCTCGGCGTGATCGGCGACTGGTGGACGTTCCTGGTCGTGCGCGACATCGCGGGCGGCACCACCCGCTTCGACGGCCTGCAGCGCGAGCTCGGCGTCAGCCGCCGGGCCCTGGCCGAACGCCTGGCCAAGCTGGTCGAACACGGCGTGCTCGAACGCCGGCCCTACTCCACCCGCCCGCCGCGCCACGACTACGTGCTGACGGCGAAGGGCGAAGGTCTGCTGCCCGCGCTCATCGCCCTCCAGGACTGGGGCACCAGGCACGTGATGGGCGACGGCGCCCTGACCGCCACCAGCGAGACCGGCTCCGCCGAGAGCCGTCGCGTGCACGAGCTGGTCGGCCGGAAGATCCCCGACGTCCTGCTGGAACGCCATGACGGCGAGCCGGTCGCCCCCGGCGCGCCGGGCGTCTGGACGGTGCTCTACTTCTTCCCCGGCGCGTTCGCCCCGGGCGCCCAGGACCACCCGCCCGGCTGGGCCGACATCCCCGGGGCGACGGGCTGCACCCTGGAGGCCCTCGCCTACGCGTCACGGTTCGCCGACTTCGAGGCGGCGGGCGCCACGATCCGCGGCGTGAGCACCCAGCGTCCCGACCAGCTGGCCGCGTTCGTCGCGCACGCGAAACTGCCCTATCCCCTGCTGTCCGACCAGAACGACCGGCTCGCCGCCGGGCTGCTGCTGCCGACCTTCCGGACGGCCGGCGTCGACCGGTTCAAGCGCCTCACCCTGCTGGCCGACCCCGGCTCGGTCGTCCGGGCCGTGCAGTTCCCGATCAGCGATCCGGCCGGTTCGGTGGACGAGATGCTCGCCCTCGTCCGCGACCGCTGACCGGCGGCCTACGGCAGGATGGCGCCATGCTGGAGATCGACTTCCTGACCGAACCCGACCGCGCCCGCTGGGAAGTGCTGGCCCGCGGGCAGGACGCCTACTTCGACACCGAACGCGACGACGACGCCTACGAACGGACCTGGCGACGCCTGATCGACGACGAGCAGACCCGCGGGATCACCGCCCGCCTGGACGGCGAGATGGTGGGCATCGCGCACTACCTGTTCCACGCCAGCGTCTGGTACGCCGGGCGGTGCTACATGGCGGACCTGTTCGTGGACGCCGGGTTCCGGCGGCGGGGCATCGCGACGGCGGTGATCGAGTGGGTGGCCCGCGACGCCGAGGCCCACGGCTACCCGAGCCTCTACTGGAACACCCTCGAAGACGCCCAGGCCCGCGCACTGTACGACAAGATCGGCAGGTTCCACGAGGGCCTCATCCTCTACACCTACCGGCGCGACGCCGCCCGGTAGGGGCCGTCAGAGGCCGCCGTACAGCGCCGCGATCTGGGCGGCCAGCTTCGTCAGCTCCTTCTGGACGGACTCCGGGCCCTCCACGACGACGAGGTCGCCCCAGCCCGCGAGCTGGCGGGCGATGTCCAGCGCGGTCGGCGCGGTGAGCCTGACGCGGACCCGGTCGCCGCGGGAGATCACCTCGCAGTGGCGGCCGAAGCGGTCGCGCAGCACCCGCAGGTAGCGGGCCTCGACGGTCGCGGTGGCCGTGGTCGTCGCGCGCCGGGCCTCCATCGCGGTGACGACCTCGTCCCAGGCCGCCGCGAGGTCGAAATCCGCCGGGCGTTCGGCCGGCTCCTCGGTGACCTCGGCGTCGGTGACCCGGTCGACGCGGAAGGTCCGCTGCCCGTCGGGGGTGCCGGCGATCAGGTACCAGGTGTCGTCCTTGTCGACGAGGCCGTACGGCGCGACGACGCGCTCCCGTCCGGAGTAGGTGAGGCGGACCTTCCGGCGCCGGACCACCGCGTCCTCCAGCAGGTTGACGAGCACGGGCCGGGTACGGCGGTGCTCGCCCCAGCGGGCCGGATCGACCACGACGGCGTCCGCCGCCGCCTCGGCCTCCTGCCGGAACGTCGACGGCAGGGCGCGGACCAGCTTGCGCAGCGCCGCCTTGGCCTCCGGCGCGATCGCCGCGGCCGGGCCGAGCAGCAGGAACAGCGCCCTGGCCTCGGAGGCCTTGAGCCCGGACAGGTCGGTGCGGGCGCCGCCGAGCAGGGCCCACCCGCCGCCGCGCCCGGCCTGCGGATAGACGGGGATGCCCGCCGCCGACAGGGCCTCCAGGTCACGGCGCGCGGTGGCGACCGAGACCTCCATCTCGGCGGCGACGTCCGCCGCCGTCACCCGTCCGCGCGCCTGCATCAGCAGCAGGACGGCCACCAGTCGATCCGCTCTCATGTCTTCGACGATGCCAGAAAAAGTGCTCATTCGATGAGCACTTTGCCTGGAAGCATCGATCTCACCAGCCACCACGCGAAAGGCCACAGGACATGCTCCGCGGACTCACCACCATCAGCTTCTACGCCCACGACGTCGCCGCCGCCCGCGACTGGTACGCCGACCTCCTCGACATCCCCGCCTACTTCCAGCGCCCCGAACAGGGCGACCCCGCCTACGTCGAGTTCCGCGTCGGCGACTACCAGCACGAACTCGGCATCATCGACGCCCGCTACGCCCCCCACGGCTGGAGCACCGAAGACGGCGGAGCCATCGCCTACTGGGCCGTCGACGACCTCGACGCCACCTGGAAGAAGCTGCTGGAGATGGGCGCCACCCCCTACGACCAGCCCACCGAACGCGGCCCCGGCTTCACCACCGCCTCCGTCCGCGACCCCTTCGGCAACATCCTCGGCGTCATGATCAACCACCACTACCTGAACGTCCTCGCGAGCCGGAAGGGCTGACCACGATGACCGACGACGCCCTGATCCTGCACGACGCCGCCGCCTGGCAGTCCTGGCTCGCCGAGCACCACGGGACCGCCGCCGACGTCTGGCTGCTGATCGCCAAGAAGAACAGCGCCGCGACCACCGTCACCCTCGACGAGGCCCTGGACGAAGCGCTGTGCCACGGCTGGATCGACAGCCACCGCAGGGCCTTCGACAGCGACTACTACCTCCAGCGCTACTCGCCGCGCACCCGCCGGAGCCCCTGGTCCGCCATCAACGTCGCCAAGGCCGAGGCGCTGACGGCGGCCGGCCGGATGCGCCCGGCGGGCCACGCCGCGATCGAGAGCGCCAAGACCACCGGCCGGTGGCCCGCCTGACGCCTGCCCGCCCCGCGGGGACGCTCCGGCCCCTCATGACGTGCGCCTTTCACGGGGCTCGGAGCCGTGTCAGAACGATGTCAGGGCCGTGTCGGGTCGCCCGGCCACGATTGCCGGCATGGACACAGCAACGCGGCCCCCGGCCGGCGCCCACCCGACAGGCTTCGTCGCGAAGCTCCTCGCGGACCGTCACTCCGTCCCGCTCTCCATCGCCCTGCACCTGGTGCCCGGCGCGGCCATCGTCGCCGTGTACGCGTTCGTCGCCGCCCCGCTGGTGCGGGCGATGGACGCGCCGATCTTCGCGGCCTGGGCCATGGCCCTCGCGATCGTGCTCTTCCCGCTCCAGCTGTTCCTGCTGTGGCTGGGCAGGAAGCAGACCGGCCGCTTCACGCTGGAGGGCGTCGTCCGCTACCGCGGCAAGCCGCTCACGCGCCGCAAGGTCATGTGGCTCGGGGGCGCGTGCCTGGTGTGGATGACCGTCGTCTCGCTCGCGCTGACCCCGCTGGACAACCTCGTCTACGACTGGTTCTTCACCTGGGTGGACTACCAGGGCGCCGGCCCCGACGGCACCACCTACCTCCAGGGCTACCCCCAGGCGGTCGTGCTCACCACGCTGATCGTCTGCGGGCCGTTCACCGGCTTCACCCTGCCGCTGATCGAGGAGTACTACTTCCGCGGCTTCCTGCTGCCCCGCCTGCCGCAGCTCGGCAAGTGGGCCCCGATCTTCAACACCCTCCTGTTCTCCGTGTACCACTTCTGGGCCCCCTGGACGGTCCTGTCGAAGCTCGTCTTCCTCTACCCCGGCGTCTGGCTGGTCTGGAAGAAGCAGGACATCCGCATCTCGATCACCATGCACCCCGGCACGACGCTCCTGATGACCGTCGTCGGCATCGTCGCCCTCGCCTCCGGCGCGGCCGCGGTGTGAGAGGCCCCTTCCCTGGAACGACGACGGCCACGACCCCGCACAACGCTGCGGGGCCGTGGCCGGACGATTTCCCCTACCGGATGAACACGCTGGTGCCGAACACCTCCTGGCCGTCGTTCGGCGGCACCGTCCCGGTCACCGGTCCCTCGCAGCCCGGCCGGAGGAACACGATGGCCACCTCGTTGGTCCGGTTGTAGACGAAGGGGTTCGCGCTGTCGGAGCTGTAGCAGCCGCTGGGGTCGTCGTACTGCGCCCGGTTGATGTAGAGGGTGCCGGTCGCGGCCGAGGCGGGGGCCGCCAGGCTCAGGACGAGTGCGGCGGCGGAGGCGAGGCCGGTCAGGCTGGTCGTGGTACGGAGCATGAGCGCGTTCCTGTCCCTTGAGGTACGGCGCCGTGGCGCCGGCGTCCTCGCCATCATTCACGCAGAGCAGTCTCATGACTACTGTCCGTGACGACAGTGATCGGTGGCGCTCGACGAACGGCTACTCGGGACGCAGCAGCTCCTCGCGCCTGGTCAGCAGCCGCGACTGCTCGGCCAGCAACTGGCCGCGCCGCCCCCTCAGGTGCGCCCTGGTCTCGCGCACCCACTGCGCCAGTCTCCGCACCTCGGCCCTGGTCTTCTCGATGCGCTGATGCTTGAGCACGTCGCTGATGACGTTGTCGAAGAAGGCGTCCACGAACCATCGCGTGTCCACCTTGGGCATCACCGGCCGGGCCGCGATGCCGGTGTCGGCCAGCTCGCGGGAGAAGACGTCCAGAGCCCGCTGAGCGTGCCAGGCGGCCTTGTCGGCGCTGGTCAGCCGGTCGTGCTCGAAGGCGTCGGCGATCAGGCCGCCGCCGAACACGTCGAAGGTGGAGGCCGTCCTGGCGGAGTCGAGCAGGCGCAGCACGACGGCCAGCGCGTCGTGCGCGCCCTGCCCCGCCTGGTGGGCCTCGTCGCACTCGCGCACCTCGGCGCTCAGCCGGTCGAGCGCGGCGCCGAGATCGGCCAGCTTCCGCGCCCGCGGATCGCCGCTCCGGACGAGCTGCTGCTCCTTCTCGGCCAGCAGCCGCGCGTACTCGCGGGAGGCGGGGTCGAGCACCGCCAGCTCGGCGTCGGCCGCCGCGACGTCGGCTTCGAGCTGCGCGAGCCGGGCGCGGTGACCGTCCACGCGTTCCCTGGCCACCACCACCTCGGCGCGCTCGCGCGCCAGCCGTTCCTCCCGGTTGCCCACCATGCGGGCCAGCACGGCGGACAGCCCGCCCTCCAGCCGGGCGACGTCGCGCTCCTCGCCGGCCAGCTCGGACTCCAGACCCTTCAGGGTCTCGCGGACCTCCGCGAGCTGCTGCGCGGCGTTCCTGCGCAGACGCCGGACGTGTTCGGCGCGGTGCATCCTGGCCGACGCCTCGCGCAGCCGTTCGTCAAGTTCCGGGGAGAGGCTCACGCAATGACGACGAACGGCCCGGACCAGACGTTCCTCAGACCGTGCGGAGAGTGCTCGTTCGATGAGCACTTCGCCTGGAAGCATCGATCTCATCAGCTACCTGAACGTCCTCGCCGGCCGCACCGCCTGAGGCCGGCTTGACCTTGACGTGGCGTCAAACTGTTCAATGAGGGCATGCGGATCGGCGAGCTGGCCGCGCTGGTCGGGGTTTCCACCCGTACCGTGCGCTACTACCACCACCTGGGAATACTGCCCGAGCCCGAACGTCTTCCCAACGGCTACCGCGAGTACCGGCTGCGCGACGCCGTACGGCTGGCGCGGGTGCGGCACCTTGCCGGGCTCGGGTTGTCGCTGGAGGAGTTGCGCGACGCGCTGGCCGACGACCGGGGCGTGGACTTCCGGGAGGCGTTGCAGGAGCTGGACGCCGACCTGGCCAGGCAGCAGGAGGCCATCGCGGCGCGGCGGGCCCGGCTGGCGGCGTTGCTCGCGCAGCCCGGCCTGAGCCCGGATTCGATGATGTCCCCCGACGCGGCGGCCGTGCTGCGGGACCTGGGCGGCGGCGGGTCGGCCTTCGGGGCGTTCGACCACGAGCTGCTGACCCTGGCCGCCGTCCTGTCCGACGAGGAGGGCCAGGCGGGGCTGGCCGAGCTGATGCGCCCGATGACCGAGCCGGGCGCGCTCGCCGCCGGGCAGGAGCTGTACCGGCGGCTGGACGAGCTGGCGGACGCGCCGGCCGGGGACGACCGGATCGGGCCGCTCGCCGCGGACCTGGCCGCCCACATCCCGGACGAGCTGGCCGCGATGGTGCCCGCCGGCCCAGGGGCCGACCTGTCCTGGATGGAGACGATGATCGGGGAGTTGTCGCCCGCGCAGGCGGAGGTCCTCCGGCTGCTGTTCGCCGAACTCACGGAGACCGACGCCAAGGAGATGACGTGATGACGGGCGTGGTGCGCGCGGTGCTCAGGTTCGAGCTGGCGGGGCTGACCAGCGTGGCCCTGTGGACGGCCGGACGGCGGCACGGCGTCCCGGCGGGGGCGACCGCCGTGTCGTACGCCAAGGAGCAGGCGTTCACCCTGGGCCTGTTCGCGTTCGCGATGGTCGTCGAGACGGCGGTCGTGGACCTGCTGCTGGTGGCGAACGGCGTGCCGGCGGCGATCCGCGTGCCGGTGCTGGTCGGCGACCTGTACAGCCTGCTGTTCGTGGTCTTCATGGCCGCCGCCTCCGTCACCAGGCCCCACGTGGTCACCGAGGACGAGCTGCGCGTCCGGTACGCCGCCTACTTCGACCTCCGCGTGCCGCGCGCCCTCATCGCCTCCGTCCGGACCGCCCAGAACTACAACGAGGCCCGGCTGATCAGCGTGGACGGCGGGCGGCTCGGCGTCGCGGTCGCCTCCAGGACGAACGTGACGGTGGAGCTGACCGAGCCGGTCGTCGCGGTGCGGCCGCTCGGGAAGCGGGCCGAGGTCACCTCGATCCGCTTCTTCGCCGACGACCCCGCCGCCGCGGTCGCCGCCCTGCGCTCCCCGAGCCGTACCCGCTGAAGGATCCCGGGCGGGCGGCGACCCGCCCGGGATCGCCTGCTCAGCGTGCCGACTGCGAAGAGAGCGCGGTCTTCGCGGCGGCGGCGGTCCGCGGCGGGATGCCGTTCAGGTTGAAGGCGAACCTGGCCGTGGAGTCGGCCACCGCGTCGGCGTCCACGTCGAGGGCGGTCGCGTTGATGTTGGCGATCGTGTCGCACGCCTGGTGGTAGCAGGAGTCGTAGGGCTGTCCCGCGACGCCGCCGAACAGCGCGGCCTCCTGCGCCGTCTTGATGCCCTCGGCGCCGGTGAAGATGCCGCCCGCGGGGATGCCGACCGCGATGAACGGCCCGTAGTCGGAGCGTCCGTCGAAGTCGGTGCCCACGGTGGGCAGGTGGCGGGAGGCGTAGAAGTCGGCGAGCTGCCGCTCGATCTGCGCCGATCCGGGCGGACCGGCCGGCGAGCCCTGGCCGTCGGAGTCGTCGCCGTCGTACAGCTTGTACGCGTAGTTGGGCGAGGCGACCATGTCGAAGTTCAGGTAGACCCGGATCCGGTCGCGCTGCGCCTGGGACAGCTTCTCGACGTACTGGTCGGAGCCGAGCAGGCCGATCTCCTCGGCGGCCCAGAACGCGAAGCGCACCTTGTTCTTGACCGGGAAGTGCGCCATCTCCTCGGCCACTTCGAGGATGGTCGCGCTGCCCGAGCCGTTGTCGTTGATGCCGGGGCCGACGGTCACGCTGTCGAGGTGACCGCCGACCATGACGACGTTGCGCGGGTCGCCGAACCGGGACTCGGCGATCACGTTGTCGTTGGCGCCCAGGACGAGGTTGGCGTCGACCTTGAGCCGCACGGTCGGCGAGCCGGTGGCCAGCTCGTTGCCGACGGCGAAGTCGGCGAAGACCATGGGCACGTTCGCCCGCCACTCGCCGATGTCCAGCGGGAACGCGTCGGTCCGGCCCGGCTGGCCCTCGTTGAACACGATGATCCCGGACGCGCCGGCCCGGCCCGCGTTGCGGATCTTCTGGGCGAACGCGCAGGTGCCGCGCTGGATGAGCGCGATGCGCCCGGCGACGAACCCGGCGAAGTCCGACTCCTCGCAGCCGCTGGTCGAGGTGGGCGTCGGGGTCGGGGGCAGGATCAGGTCCACGCCCTGGACCTGCGCGGTCACGTCCCCGGCGGGGGACGGCTGGAAGGAGTAGAAGTCCTCGTTCGGCACGTACGACTTGGCGTCCGGCGCAGTGCGGTTGAGCGTGGGCGGGCTGTTCTCGGTCCAGCTCTCGACGAAGTTGATCGGCTGGAGGGTGACCTTGTAACCGGCCTTGCGCAGCTTGCCCGCCACGTAGTCGCGGGAGGCGTTGTAGCCGGGTGTGCCGGCGGCGCGGGTGCCGCCGTTGGCGTTGGCGATGGATTGGAGTGCTTCCAGGTGCTTCTGCACGTTCTCGCCCTTGACCTGCTTGACCAGCAGCTTGGCGAAGACGTCGTCGAGCGGGCCCGCGCTCGCCGGGACCGCCATGGCGACGGGTAAGGCGAGAGCGGCGACCAAAGCGATGATGATTCTGCGCATGCAGGCTCCCCTAGGAGTGAGATGCGGAGAAATCCCCCGAGCCGCAATGATTCGCAAGGTAGCCCGTCGAAGCAGCCCTGAGAAGGTCTACCGGCCTACGCCAGTGCGTCAATATCCGGACACTACGGTGACTCGGCCCGCCGGGCGCGGGCGCGACGCTTGCCCTCGTGCATCGCCTGGACGCGGGCCACCGGGATCGTGTGCCCCTCCGCGACCAGGTCGGCGGGCAGCTCGCGCGGCTCCGGCATGAGCTCGGCCCACGGGTCGCGCCCGCCGAGCAGCCCGGCCGCGTTGTGGATGGTGAAGTCGGCGGGCACGACCTGGTCGAGTTCGTCCCAGGGGACGGGGAACGAGACCGGCACGCCCGGCCGCACCCGCGGGCTGTAGGCCGACACGACCGTCGCGCCGCCGGCCCTGGTGGAGTCGATGAACACCTTGCCCGCCCGGTCCTCCCTGATGAAGGCCGTCGTGGCCAGCGCCGGGTCGAGCCGCTCGGCGCGGGCGGCCAGGGCCCGGGTGGCCGCGGCCAGGTCGTCCATGGCGGTGCCGGGCGGGACGGGGACGAACACGTGCACGCCCTTGGCGCCGCTGGTCTTGACCGCGCCCGCCAGCCCGGCGTCGCCGAGCGCCTGGCGGACGAGGTGGGCGGCTCGTACGGCGAGCGGGAAGGAGTCGTCGCCCTCGGGCGGGTCGAGGTCGAGGATCATGTGCGTGGGCCGGCCGTCCAGGAACAGCGCCGGGTGGTACTCCACGGCCCGCTGGTTGGCGAACCAGAGCAGCGTGCGCCGGTCGTCGCACAGCGCGTACGACACCTCCCTGCGGGACGCCTCGGCCCACACGGTGACGGTCCTGATCCAGGAGGGGGCGTATTTGGGCAGGTTCTTCTGCATGAAGGGTTCCTGGCCCGGCCGTACCCGCAGCACCGACAGCGCGCGCCCGCGCAGCGCCGGGACGATGCGGTCGGCGACCGCGTCGAGGTAGTCGACCAGGTCGCGCTTGGTGGCGCCCGACCCGTCGAACAGCGGCTGGTCGAGGTTGGTCAGGGCGACGTCATCGGCGGTCACCCGCTCCACGATGCCCACTGGCCCGTGCCCGGGTCAACCACGGCCGGACCGGGCGAGTTCCCGCGCGGAGCCGATCTCCTCCCGCAGCCGGGCGACCACGCGACCGGTGTCCGAGTCCGGGTCGGCCGTGTACATGACGATCACCAGGTCGGGCTGGCCGGGCACGGCGAGGGTCTCGTACCCGAACTCCAGCTCGCCCAGCTCGGGGTGGCGCAGCCGCTTGGTCCCGTACGTCTTCTCGGCGACCCCGTGCTCGGCCCACAGGCGGACGAAGTCGGGGTCGGCCGACAGCTCGGCGACCAGCTCGGCCAGCAGCGGGTCCTCCGGGTGGCGGCCGGCGTACAGCCGCAGGTACGCGACCGTGTCGGCGGCCACCTCGGCCCAGTCGGGGTAGAGGGTGCGCGTGTGCGGCGCCAGGAACACCTGGAGGAGTTGGTTGCGCCGGCCGTCCGGGACGCCGGCGAAGCCGCTGACGCGGTCGGCCAGCGCGTTCCAGGCCAGCACGTCCATCCGGGGCCCGAGGACGAAGGCGGGCATGCCGTCGGCCAGGTCGAGCAGCCGGCTCAGGCCGGGCCGCAGCACGGGCCGGCTCACGTGCCTGGCCGGGCGGAGCAGGTCGCGCAGGTGGGCTCGTTCGGTGTCGTCCATGCGCAGGACCCGGGCGACGGCGTCGAGCACGGCGTCGGAGACGTTCTGGACGCGTTCCTGCTCCAGGCGGATGTAGTAGTCGACGCTCACGCCCGCGAGCAGCGCGACCTCCTCGCGCCGCAGGCCGCTGACCCGCCGCCGCCCCGACGCGGGCAGCCCGGCGTCCGCCGGATGGATCCGGGCCCGACGAGAACGGAGAAACTGCCCCAAATCACCTTCCACCGCTTCAGGGTAGTACTGGCTTTACCAGGAAAAGCCGTGCGCTGGGTAAGTCCGTCCGGCTCGGCCAGGGTGAGAGGCATGACGAACTACGAGAACCTCTCGGGCCGCATCGCCGTCGTGACCGGAGCCGCCAGCGGCATGGGCGAGGCCACGGCCCGCCTGCTGGCCGCCAACGGCGCCAAGGTGGCCCTGCTCGCCCGCCGCGCCGACCGGCTCGCCGAGCTGGCCGCCAAGATCGACGCCGACGGCGGCACCGCGCTGCCCGTCACCGTGGACGTCACCGGCGACGCGAGCGTGGCCGCCGCCGTGGAGGCCGTCCACACCGGGCTGGGCCGGGCCGACCTGGTCGTCAACGCGGCCGGCGTGATGCTGCCCAACCCCGTCCAGGACGTCCGCCTCGACGAGTGGGCGCGCATGCTGGACACCAACGTCGCCGGCGTGCTCCGCGTCACCGGCGCCTTCGCGGCCGACCTGCTGGCCGCCGCCGACGCCGGACGGACGGCCGACCTGGTGAACATCTCCTCGATCGGCGCGCACGTCACGTTCCCCAACTACGCGGTCTACGGCGCGACCAAGGCCGCGCTGAGCCACCTGTCGGCCTCGCTGCGCCCGGAGTTCGGCCCGCGGGGCGTGCGCGTGACCAACCTCGAACCCGGCCTGACCGCGACCGAGCTCGGCGACCACATCGACAACGCCGAGCTGGGCGCGCAGCTCGCCGGCATGTTCGAGGCGTTCACCCCGCTGACCGCCGACGAGATCGCCGACCTGATCGGCTACACGGTCAGCCGCGCCCGGCACGTCAACCTGCGCCAGGTGGTCGTGCTGCCGACCGCCCAGGCGTAGGCGGGAAGCCCGCGCGCGTCCGGCGTGTTGACGCCTGCATGGACGATCGTTTCGCGGATCAGCGCGTGATCAGGCAGCTGCTGCACGAAGCCGGGACGT
This sequence comes from Nonomuraea sp. NPDC049637, assembly GCF_040675235.1. Taxonomy (NCBI): domain Bacteria; kingdom Bacillati; phylum Actinomycetota; class Actinomycetes; order Streptosporangiales; family Streptosporangiaceae; genus Nonomuraea; species Nonomuraea sp. NPDC049637. Next base: position 151,199 of record NZ_JBFAOM010000006.1, on the reverse strand, counting down.
GGGTGTTCGTGGGGCTCGGCGACGACCCGCAGCGCACGGCCTACGACCAGGCCCAGCGCATCCAGGCGCGGGGCAAGAAGATCATCCCGGTCCATCCGGCGGGCCGGCCGGTCCTGGGCGAGCCGGGCTACACGTCGCTGGCCGAGGTGCCGGTCAAACCCGACGTGGTGGCGGTCTACCGGCGTTCGGAGTTCGCCGGCCAGGTCGTGGACGAGGCCATCGCGGCCGGCGCGAAAGCGGTGTGGCTGCCCATCGGCGTGATCGACGAGGCGGCCGCCCAGCGCGCCCTCGACGCCGGGCTCGACGTCGTCATGGACCGCTGCCCCGCGGTGGAGTGGGCGCTGCGCCGCAATCCCTGATCGCGAGGTACGGTGCGGTGAGGGAGGGCGGATCCATGGAAGACGACCACATCACCACGATCGGCACGTGCTTCGCGTGCAAGCGCACGTTCCCCTACACCACCGCGAACGTCACCATGATCACCATCGACCCGGAGACCGGCCTGCCTCCGGACCGGACAGTGCTCGGCACCCAGCGCGAGCCGACCCCGGAGGCCCTGGCCCGGTCGGCGCCCGAGCCCGTCTGCCCCGACTGCCTGACCAGGGCGCGCGAGTTCAAGGAGCGCATGAGCTCCCCCATGCCGTTCGAGCCCTGGCGCCGGCCCGGCCCCCACTGACCTCATCCGGCGAGGAGGTCAGCGGCGGCGCAGGGTGAGCACGAAGTACAACACCCCCGCCAGCAGCAGCGCGATGACCACGCCGATGTTGGCCGCCCCGAACGTGCTGTTCCGCAGCTCGTCGCTCATCAGGAACCCGACGACCGCCGCGATGTGCTCGTCCGCGGACGTGATCAGGCCGACGCCCACGACCGAGGCCACCACCAGGGAGACCAGCCCGGCCGGGTTGAGCGCGGGCGCGCCGGGGCGCAGCAGGCGCTCGTCGTAGGCGCGGCCGCCGTCCCGCAGCCGCCACATGTCCACCAGGAAGATCGCCACCCAGGCGGCCATCACCACGCCGATGATCGCCAGGAACGCCTGGAAGGTGCCGAAGAAGTTGTCGGACACGAACAGCAGGTAGTAGCCGCCGAGCACCATGAGCAGCCCGTCGATCAGCACCGCCAGGTGCCGCCTGACCGGCACACCGAGCGCCAGCATCGACAACCCCGACGAGTAGATGTCCATGATCGCCCCGGCCAGGAAGCCGCCGATCGCGGTCAGCAGGTACGGCAGCAGGAACCAGGTCGGCAACGCCGCCGCCAGCGCGCCCACCGGGTCGCCGCCCGCCGCCTCGGCCAGCTTCGGGTCGCCGCCGGCCAGCAGCACGCCGAACACCAGCAGCACCATCGGCGGCAGCGCGCCGCCCAGCGTCGTCCACAGGGCCACCGACCTGGGCCGGGAGCCGGCGGGCAGGTAACGGGAGTAGTCGGCGCCGCAGTTGACCCAGCCGAGGCCGAGCAGGGTCATGGACAGGATGACGCCGCCCACCCAGCCGCCGGGGCCCGCCGTCGTCTCCAGCGAGCCGCCCAGCCTGGGCAGCATGAGGATCAGGTAGACGACGGTCAGCACGACGAACGCGTACGTCAGGTAGCGCTGGACGACCATGATCATGGCGTGGCCGTACACGCCGACGGCGATCACGACCAGCGCCGCGACGGCGAAGCAGCCGGCGGTGGCGGTCGTCTCGGGGATCCCGGGCGCCACGCGGCGCAGGATGGCGGCGCCGCTCTGCGCGGAGAGCGTGACGAGCACGATCTCCCAGCCGACGTTCGACACGTACGACAACACCGCGGGCAGCTTGTTGCCCTGGTACCCGAAGGGCGCCCGGCCCAGCGTCATCGTCGGCACGCCGGACCGGCTGCCCGCGACGGCGACCAGGCCGACCAGCAGGAACGACAACGCGTACCCGACCGCGCCGGTCACGACGGCCGGGACGACGCCGAGGCCGAGCCCGACGACGTACACGCCGAACGCCACCCCGAACAGGGACAGGTTCGCCCCCGCCCAGGGCCAGAACAGGTCGGACGGTCTTCCGCGCCGCTCGCTGTCGGGGACGGCGTTGATGCCGTTCCGCTCCACGGCCATCGTGTCCATGATCACTTGCTCCTTCGCGGGGGCCCGGCAAAGAAATCATTGTCCGCCTAGGACGATATTTCCCAGCCTGTGGGGAATCATGATCGCTGCCGCTGTTCCGCAGAGAGGTCGCGATGCAGGCACCCGGTTCCGACACGCGCAGGCGGGCGCTGGGCGTGTGCCTGGTCGCGGCGTTCATGTCGGGCCTGGACGTGAGCATCGTCAACGTGGCCCTGCCCTCCATCCGCGCGGGCCTGCACGCCTCGGACGACGGCCTGCAGTGGACGCTGTCCGGCTACGCGCTCACGTTCGGCCTGCTGCTGGTCCCGGCCGGGCGGCTGGGCGACGCCAGGAGCCGCAGGGCGCTGTTCATGTGGGGCGTGGCGCTGTTCACGGCGGCCAGCGCGGCCTGCGGCTTCGCCTGGAGCATGCCGGTGCTGATCGCGGCCCGGCTCGTGCAGGGCATGGCGGCCGGGACGCTGAACCCGCAGGTGTCCGGCCTGATCCAGCAGATGTTCCTGGGCCACGAACGCGGCCGGGCCTTCGGCGCGCTCGGCGCGACCATCGGCGTGTCCACCGCCGCCGGGCCGCTGATCGGCGGCGCGCTGGTCACCGGCTTCGGGGCGGCGCAGGGCTGGCGGTGGGTGTTCCTGGTGAACCTGCCCATCGGGATCGCGCTGCTGCCACTGGCCTGGAAGTGGCTGCCCGCGCCCGCCCCCGGGCCGGTGCGCACCGGGCGGCGGGAGAGCATGGACCCGGTCGGCGTGCTGCTGCTCGGCGTGGGCGTGGCGACGCTGCTGCTGCCGTTCATCCAGCAGCACCAGTGGAAGGGCGAGGCCAAGTGGCTGCTGGTGCCGGCCGCGCTGCTCGTGCTGGCCGGGTTCGTGCTCTGGGAACGGCTGTACCACCGGGAACCGCTGGTGGACCTGTCGCTGTTCGCCAGGCGCTCCTACAGCCTCGGGTCGGCCATCGCCCTGTTCTACTTCGCCGGGTTCACCGGGATCTTCTTCGCCTTCACCCTGTACCTGCAGAGCGGCGAGGGCTACAGCGCGCTGCTGGCCGGGTTGTCGATCACGCCGTTCGCGCTGGGGTCGGCCGGGTCGTCGGTGGTCGGCGGCAGGCTCGTCGGCCGGGCGGGCCGGAAGCTGGTCGCGGTGGGGCTCGGGACGGTGATCGCGGGCCTGCTGGCGACCATGGCAGCAACGCTGCTGGTGCCGGGGGCCGGCGTGGGCGCGGCGACCGCGCTGCCGCTGCTGGTCGCGGGCATCGGCAGCGGTCTGGTGATCTCGCCCAACCAGGCGATCACATTGTCGGAGGTGCCTCCCGCGGGCGGCGGCAGCGCCGCCGGGGTGCTGCAGACCGGGCAGCGGCTCGGGTCGGCGATCGGCATCGCGGCGGCGGGCTCGGCGTTCTTCGGCTCGCTGCCGCAGGGCTGGCCGACGGCCTTCCGGCACGGCCTGTGGGTGGTGCTGGGGTTCGTGGTCCTGGCGCTGGCCGCCGCCCTCTACGACCTCCTCCGCTCCCGCGCCGCCCATTGACGGGGCCGCTGCCGGGCGGCTACAGGTCGGCGGGGTCGGGTTCGTCCTCGTCGCCGTACTCGGAGGGGGTGAGCGGGCCGCGCGTCGCCCTCGCCGGCTCGCGGTCGGGGACGCGGATCCGCCGGACCGGCTCGGGCTCCCCCGGCACCCGGACGGTGAGGCCGGGGGCGAGCAGCTCGACGTCGGCGTCCTCGGGGGTGCGCCGGGCCCGCCGGGACGCCGCCAGGGCCACGGCGAGCAGCAGCTCCGCGGCGCCCCCGCCGGGGAACATGATCTCCGCCGCGCCCCTGAGCTGGCCGGACGGCACCGGCAGGTCCAGCCATCCGGCGTACATGGCCGCGGACATGCCCGCGTGCACGGCGATCGCCACCCCCACCACGGCCAGCCGCACCGGCGCCGGCGGGCGGCGCGGCGCGGGGTCGGGCCCGGCGACGACCCAGGCGAACAGGTAACCGGCCAGCAGGAGGTAGGCGTGCACCGGCGGCGCGGGGACGAGCCCGTACAGGGGCGTGCAGTACAGGGCCGCCAGGCCGCCGGCGCTGAGGGCCAGCGCCGTCCACGGGTTGGCCAGGAGGTGGACGGCGGGCCCGCGGAGCGCCAGGGCCAGGCGGCCGGCCCGCGCGGCCGGCAGCGAGCGCAGCAGCAGCGTCACCGGCGCCCCCAGGGCCAGGGCCAGGGGCGCCGGCACGCCGATCAGCAGGTGCTGCAGGACGTGGCCGCGGAAGTCGGTCGCGGCCAGCGCCGCGACGGGATCGGTGAGCGCCACGGTCACCAGCGCGCAGCCTCCGGCGAAGCTCGCGGTACGCCACCGGCTCCACGCCGTCCGCCCGGCCAGCACCACGTACGTCACCAGCACGACGAGCGCCGGCACGGCCCAGAACCCGCTCAGATGGTGATGATGCGGCACAGATCGATCACCTCGTCCATGTGTCGCCGCAGCCGCCCGCCGAGGTCCGGCGGCATGCCCGTGGCGCCTCCCACGTGATCCACTATTCGAGCGGGACGCCCGGCCGCCCCGGCGGGACACCCCTCTTTGCGGGCCGCTTGCCGAATCTCGATTCGGCGTTTTCCCCGTTCAGGTCTCCATGGGTAGGTCTCAGGGGATGGCGAAAAGGCTCTTTCCCCGCTCGATCCGCGGGCGCCTGACCACGCTCGCGACATTGGTGGCGGCAGTGGTCCTGGCCGTCACGGGCGCGCTCGCCCTCACCCTCGGGCCGGACAACCTGCACGGGCTGGTGGAGACCCGGGTGGAGCTGGCCGTCCGCAGGGTGGCCAGCGAGGCCCGCGCCGGGCAGCTGCCCGCGACGCTGGAGGCCCCGGCCCGGGTGCAGCTCCTGCAGGTGGTCGACGCCGACGGACGCGTGCTGGCCACCAGCCCCGGCCTGCACCACGGCCAGCGGCTGTCCGGCATGCGGGTGGACAAGCCGGAGACCCTCTACAGCGCCGAGAGCACGCTCACCGGCCTCAGGGACGAGAAGGAGGCCCAGTACCTGATCATGGCGATGAAGGTGCGCACCCCCGACGGCCGGCTCGTCACCGTGTACGGGGCCTCCTCCCTCAGCGACGTCAACCGGGCGCTGTCCTGGCTGAACGCCGTGGTGTTCCTCGGCACGCCCATCGCCCTGGTGATCGTCGCCGGCATCACCTGGGTCGTGGTCGCCTCCGCGCTGCGCCCGGTCGAGCGCATCCGCGTCGAGCTCGCCGAGATCACCGGCCGCGACCTGAGCCGGCGCGTGCCCGTCCCCGAGACCGGTGACGAGATCACCGACCTGGCCGCCACCACCAACGACACGCTCGACCGCCTCGAACGCTCGGCCGAGACCCAGCGCCGCTTCGTCGCCGACGCCTCCCACGAGCTGCGCAGCCCCATCTCCGCCCTGCGCACCCAGCTGGAGGTCGCCAACGCCTACCCCGACGAGACCGACTGGCCGGCCACCGGCGCCCGCGCCCTGGCCGCCGCCGAACGTCTCACCGGGATCATCGACGAGCTGCTCCTGCTGGCCCGCCTGGACGCCGGCGCCATCCCCGACCGCCGCGTCGTGGACATGTGCCGCCTGGCCGAGGAGCAGGTACGCCGCCGCGCCGGCGGCAAGATCCCCATCGTCGTGGACATGTGCGCCCACGCCCCCGTCCTCGGCTCGCCCGTCCAGCTCGACCGGCTGCTGACGAACCTGCTGGACAACGCCACCCGGCACGCCGCGCACCGGATCGACCTCAGGGTGTGGGTGGAGGGCGACCACGTCTGCGTCTCGGTCACCGACGACGGCGACGGCATCCCGCCCGCCGACCGCGAGCGCGTCTTCGAACGCTTCACCCGGCTGGAGGACGCCCGCCGGAAGGAGAAGGGCGGCAGCGGGCTGGGGCTGCCGCTGTCCCGCGAGATCTGCGCCTCGCACGGCGGCACGCTCAAGGTCGCCGACCACGAACCGGGCGCCCGTCTGGTGGCCAGCCTGCCGCTGTACCGCGAGCAGGAACCATCCGCCGACTCGCCGCACCGGAACTGAGACCGGCCGTACGCAGCCGGAGGTCCCGCACGGCGGGACCCCCGGCCCTGGATCACTTGATCATCTTGATGCGGTCGGCCGCCGACGGGCTGATCGGCGAGTGCGCGGTCAGGTACGCCGTGAACGCGTCGAGGTCGACCGGCCCGCTCCACGTGTCCGTGCTCTGCGTGAACACCGAGAAGCCGTCACCGCCGCCCATCAGGAAGTTGTTCGCGGCGATCTTGATCGACTGCGTGTCCGTGACGGGGGCGCCGTTGAGCTTGACGTCCGACACGCGCGACCCCACCGGCTTGGTGGTGTCGAAGGTGTAGGTCAGCGACGACGACACCTGGAGCAGCCGGTGGTTGATCGCGCCCGTCGTCGGGTTGGGCGTCCAGACCTGCTGCTCCAGCAGCGCCTTGAGCTGCGCGCCGGTGTACGTGCGCACCTGCACGATGTTGCTGAACGGCTGGACGGCGAACGCCTCGCCGTAGGTGACGACGCCGTCGCCCTCGGCCCCCGACTGCGCGTACGTCAGCGAGGTGCGGATGCCGCCCGGGTTCATCAGCGCGATCTCCGCGCCCGCCGGCTTGGCCGCCTCCAGCTGGGAGTCGGCGATGAGGTCGCCGAGCGGCGTCTCCGGCCGGGTGGTCGCGGCCGAGGTGTTGGTGACGACGTTGCTGATGTCACCGGTGATCGTGCCGATCCTGCGGTTGGCCACCTCGGCGCTGCGCGTCCGCCATGTCTGGATCTGCGCCTCGACCTGCGGGTCCGGGGTGACCGTACGGGCGACGACCTTGTTGTCCGCGGTGACCGAGGAGCGGACCACGTCCCGGGTGCGCTTGTCGACCTTCAGGTCGATCTGGGTCAGCACGCGGCCGAACGACGAGCCCTGCGTGTAGTAACGGTCCTGGCCCGCCGGGTCCTTGGTCTTGCAGATGTAGGCCTGGTGCGAGTGGCCGCTGATGACCAGGTCGATCTGCGGATTCAGCTCCCTGGCGATGCGCGAGCCGGCGTTGGCGGTGTTCGCCGAGCACGCGTCCGGACTCTGGTTCGGGGTGGTCGAGTCGCCCTCGTGCATCAGGACGACCTGCGCCTTGACGCCCCTGCGCGCCAGGTAGGCCGAGGCCCGGTTCGCCGCGGCGACCTCCTCGGTGAACTGCAGGCCCTTGATGCCCTCGGCGGTGACGATGGTCGGCGTGGTCGCCGTCACCAGGCCGATGAAGCCCACCTGCACGCCGTTGATCTTCTTGACGTAGAACGGCGACAGGGCGTACTGGCCGGTGCCCTCCTTGAGGACGTTGGCCGCGAGGAAGTCGAAGTCCGTGCCCTTCCACTGGCCGGCGGGCGAGCAGCCGTCCACCGGGTGGCAGCCGCCGTTCATGAGGCGCTGCAGCTCGGCGTACCCCTCGTCGAACTCGTGGTTGCCGGCGGCCGTCGCGTTGAGTCCGAGCGAGCCGAGCACCTCCAGGGTGGGCTCGTCGTGGTAGGCGGCCGAGATCAGCGGGGACGCGCCGATCAGGTCGCCCGCCGCCACGAGCAGCGTGTTCTCGGTGCGCGCCTGCTTGACGTACGTCGCCAGGTACGACGCGCCGCCGGCGATCGAGTACTTGCCGCCGGGCAGCCCGGTCAGCGAGCCGTCGGCGTCGACGAGGGGGCCGTCCGGGTCGAGGATGCGGCTGGAGGAGCCCGACGGCGGTTCGAGGTTGCCGTGCAGGTCGTTGATGCTCAGCAGGCGGACCGGGACGGTCGGCCCGCCATGGCCGTTTCCGTGACCGGTTCCGTGACCGGCCGAGCCGCTGGTCGCGGCGACCGCGGGCGCCATGGCCAGGGCGATCCCGGCCGCGGTGGCGGCGCCGGCCGTGCACAGCCGGAGGAGGGTGCGTGACGTCATGAGAGGGACGTTACGACGTCTCCCTATGCAACGAATGTCGCAAAGGTAACGATTGACCGGGGCAGCCCATGGCATTGTTCGCCATTGGTACGCCTAGAGTTCCTTATGTGGGTGCACATGTGAAGATCTGCGAACGGCTCGACGACGACGAGGTCTCCCAGGTTCTCCGCATCGTCGAGGCGGCGACCGAGACGGACGGGGTCCGCCCGCTCAACGAGCACGTGATGCTCCATCTCCGGTACGGCGGCGACCCCCGCGCCCGCTCGCTGCTGCTGCACGCCGACGACGGCGCGCCCGCGGGCTACGCGCACGTCGACCCGACCGACGAGGTCGAGGGTCCGAGCGCGGAGCTGGTCATCCATCCCGCCTACCGGCGACAGGGCCACGGGACGCGGCTGCTGCGGGCCGTCCTGGAGCTGACCGGCGGCAGGGTGCGGCTGTGGGCGCACGGCGACCACGCCGGCGCCGGGGCGCTGGCGGCGTCGTTCGGCTTCGACCGGGTGCGCTCGTTGTGGCAGATGCGCCGCTCGCTGTTCGCCCCGCTGCCGCCCTACACGCTTCCCGAGGGCGTGGAGCTGCGCACGTTCGTCCCGGGTCAGGACGAGGAGGCGTGGCTCAAGGTGAACGCCGCCGCCTTCGCCCACCACCCGGAACAGGGCGCCTGGACGCTCGACGACCTGCACCGGCGCGAGCGCGAGCCCTGGTTCGACCCCGAGGGCTTCTTCCTGGCCGTACGCGGCGACCGGCTCGCCGGCTTCCACTGGACCAAGATCCACGGCTCGTCCGAGCACGGCCACGAGCCGCTCGGCGAGGTCTACGTCGTGGGTGTCGACCCCTCCCAGCAGGGCACCGGCCTGGGCCGGGCGCTCACCCTGGCCGGTCTGACCCACCTGCGCTCGCGCGGCCTCGCCCACGCGATGCTCTACGTGGACGAGGCCAACACGGCCGCGATCAGGCTGTACGAGTCCCTGGGCTTCGCCCGCTGGGACGTGGACGTGATGTACGCCGCCGGATAGCCCCCCGGCGCCCTACTCCACCATCAGGTGCAGGACGCCGTAGGCCAGCGCCGCCACGAGGGCCGCCGCCGGGATGGTGAGCACCCAGGCGGTCACGATGTTGCCGGCCACGCCCCACCGCACGGCGCTCAGCCGCTTGGTCGCGCCGACGCCCATGATCGCCGTGGTGATGGTGTGGGTGGTGGAGATCGGCGCGCCGAACCCGATCGCGGCTCCGTACAGGACGGTGGCCGCGGCCGACTCGGCGGCGAACCCCTGGGGCGGGTCGAGCGCGATGATGCGCCGGCCGAGCGTGCGCATGATGCGCCACCCGCCGGCGTACGTGCCGAGCGAGATCGCACCGGCGGCGCTCAGGATGACCCACTGCGGGATCCCCTCGCCGGGGCTGGCGTACCCGCCGACCGTGAGCGCCAGGAAGATGACGCCCATCGTCTTCTGCGCGTCCTGCAGGCCGTGCCCGAGCGCCATGGCGGCGGCCGAGACGGTCTGCGCGTAGCGGAAGCCGCGGTTGGTCCTGCCCGGCTGGCTGTTGCGGAAGATCCAGTAAATTGCGATCATGATCAACGCGGCCAGGCTGAACCCGATCAGCGGCGACAGGATCATCGGGATGACGACCTTGTCGACGACGCCGTCCCAGTGCACCACGCTGGCCGAGGCCAGCGCGGAGCCCACCAGGCCGCCGATGAGCGCGTGACTGGAGGAGGAGGGCAGCCCGAAGTACCAGGTGATCAGGTTCCAGACGATCGCGCCGATGAGCGCCGCGGCCACGACGACCAGGCCGTGCGGACCGTTGGGAGCGTCGATGATCCCTTTTCCGACGGTCTGGGCCACCTGAGTGCCCAGGTGGGCGCCGATGAAGTTCATCGCCGCCGCCATGAACAGCGCGGCCCTGGGAGTGAGCGCCCGGGTCGAGACGGAGGTCGCGATGGCGTTCGCCGCGTCGTGGAACCCGTTGGTGTAGTCGAAGGCCAGGGAGATGACGACCACGCCGATGACGAGGGCGAGCGTGAGGTCCACTGGGCCTAGCTTTCCTTGACCGCGATCGACTCGACGGTGTTGGCCACGTGCTCGAAGGCGTCGGCGGCCTCCTCCAGGGCGTCGACGACCTCCTTCATCTTCATGACGGTGAGCGCGTCGTACTCGCCGCTGAACAGCTTGGCCAGCAGCCTGCGGTAGACCTGGTCACCCTGGTTCTCCAGGCGGTTGACCTCGATCCAGTACTCGTTGAGGTTCTTCATGGAACGCAGCCGGGGCATCGCCTCTGCGGTCAGCTCGGCGGCGCGTTCCAGGACCTCGACCTGCCGGACCACGTCTTTGGGGAGATGGTCGATCTGGTAGAGGACGATGAGGTCGGAGGCGGCCTCCATCGCGTCCATCACGTCGTCGAGGTTGGAGGCGAGGCGGTAGATGTCCTCACGGTCGAACGGAGTGATGAAGCTCTCGTTGAGCCGGTTCATGATCGCATGGGTGCGTTCGTCACCGGCGTGCTCGCAGGCGCGCATCTTCTCGGCCAGGGCTTCCCTGTCCGATCCGTCACTGATGATCTCGACCAGCAGACGGGATGCCGTGACCAGGTTGTTCGCGGAGTCGGCGAACAGGTCGTAGTAGCTGTCCTCACGTGGCGTGAGACGCAGGCGCACGTCGTTCTCCAGATGTGCGGGGATGGTCCGTGGAAGAGGGTACGGGTTACCAGGCGAAATGCGAACTTCATGTCCCCTTCGCCTTCTGGCTACCCTGCGTATGTTGTGCGACACCGGCGTCCGGAGTAGTTTGGCCGCTTTTTGCAGGGAAATCCGGCCGGTGACGTGGCCTGTTGTGGGGTGCGCGGAGGGCTCATCCTTCCGCGACGTTCCCTAAATGTTCACCTGTTGTTCACTCAAATCCTCGTCCGGTGGAAGTTCCTGAACGACCGGGACGGAGTCGGGCCCCGCTGCCCCTGATACCGGGACTCGTACTTGGCCGATCCGTACGGGTGCTCGGCGGGCGAGCTGAGCCGGAACACGCACAACTGCCCGATCTTCATCCCCGGCCACAACTTGATGGGCAGGGTCGCCACGTTGGACAGCTCAAGCGTGACGTGCCCGCTGAAACCGGGATCGATGAACCCGGCGGTGGAGTGCGTCAGCAGGCCCAGCCGTCCGAGCGAGCTCTTCCCCTCCAGCCGCGAGGCCAGGTCGTCGGGGAGCGTGATCACCTCATAGGTGGAGGCCAGCACGAACTCCCCCGGATGCAGGATGAACGGCTCGTCACCGGACGGCTCGACCATCCGCGTGAGATCCGGCTGCTCGACGGAGGGGTCGATATGGGGGTACTTGTGGTTCTCGAAGACACGGAAGTAGCGGTCGAGCCGTACGTCGATGCTGGACGGCTGGATCATGTCCTGGTGGAAGGGGTCTAGGGCGAGCCGGCCGGAGTCGATCTCAGCAAGGATGTCACGGTCAGATAGCAACACGATGAGCCAACTTACCGTCCCGGCCGGAAAAGGTGGGGCGTTGGGTTTGCTGTTGGGGGGCAAGTTTCCGCTACAGTGGTGGACGCGTACTTCGGTTCGTGCGGGTGTAGTTCAATGGCAGAACATCAGCTTCCCAAGCTGACAGCGCGGGTTCGATTCCCGTCACCCGCTCCAAACTGCTCGGCCTTACGCCCTCGATGGGCGCTTCGCGCCTTTGAGCTTCAGGCAGCGCCTCCCAGGGGGCTCCGCCCCCTTCGACCCCCAACCCTCCGCTCGCCTTCGCGCTAGTCGTGGCCGATCACCAAGTCGGACGTCAAGAGCCTCTGTCACCGTCATGCCACGGATGCGATGACGTCGAACGAGGCGGGCTCGAAGGGGGCAGTCAGGAAATCACCGAGGATGTAGTCGACGTCATCCGGGTGCTCGCGGGCTTGGTCGATGCTGGGCGCGTCGAGGTCCATGGCAGTGACACTCGGTACGGTCCGCCGCAGTTCGCGGGCGAGCATGCCCTCGCCGCAACCTACGTCGAGGGCGTGCTGGGGACCACCAGGGATCGCATCGGAGGATGCGGGGGTGGTGATGGATGTTGTGGTTCCAACGCCTCCGGTTCCTCACGGCCACGCGTCTATCCTGCCGGGCAGCCGTTGACGGATCCCTCTGAGAACCTCTAGCCAATTGAAGCGCGTGGTCGGCCAGGAGATCGGCCCCAACTGTGCCTGCGGCCTGCGATCCACCTCATGCCGTCACGTACTGAAGTGGGAAACCGACGACCAAGTACGCCAGTGGCGCGAGGGCCAGGGCCGTCAGCAGGGTCGGCATCCGCTCTCTTTGCCGACGTGCCATCACCAGCGGTGCAAGGACCAGGACGGCCAGACAGACCCATGCCTGCGGGGCGTAATGCAGGACGAAGGCATACAAGATGCCCTCCATCCCGAAGACACCTCCCAGCGCGGCGAGCCCGATGACACGGTTACGGATGGTGCGTCCGTTCCGCCACCACAGCCCCGCCACACCGAACAACGGGCCGCTGATGACCGCCATCACAAGCCACACCAGCGGATAGATGACGCTGCCCATGCCGTCACGGCCGAACTCCGCGTACCCGTAATACCCAACGACCAGGCCGACCGAGGCACACAGGCCGGCGACGGCGGCTGACCGCGCTGACGCCCGGCCGGCAAGCAGGGCGCCGACGACGAACGCCGGGACACACCAGACAGCACCGGAGTTGGCGACCTGGTTCCAGGCACCTGGAAGCCAGCCCTGGGCGAGATTGGTGACAACACCGAATCCCAGGCCCGCCAGCAGTGCGGATGTCCACCAACCGCTGAGCTTTGCGATCGGCCCGAAGCGGCTGCTCATCAGGAAGATCCCCCTTGTCTTCCCTCGCTGGATACCGGCGGTTCGCAACTCTATATGCAAGCTGTACATGCTGTGTCTGGTCGGTGATCACGTCGTCACCGCAAGATTCCCCACTGACAAGCCGGCACGATGATGTACATCGTGCTGTTAGGTGCTCGTAGCGCATGATCATCACGACGGGTGCCGAGGCCGTGGTTGCTGAGGTGGAAGCCTGATCACCCCGCCCACCATCGGCCAGGGCCGAGCAGACCAGCGCCACTTCCCGTTCCCGATGGTCGACAGCAGACAAGATGATCAGACAGGGGAGGTGTGCGCGGCGCACCTCAACGTGCACAATGCGCTCGTGGAAATCGTTCGTGCGACTGCTGAAGTGCGCTAGGAAGCCTTTAGTGCTTCCAGGAGGCGACTCGTGGCTGTCTGCGCGGCGGACCTGGTGAGCGCGGGATCAAACTGGCCCACGTGTCCATCGTGCTCCAGTGCGATCATGGTGTTCCCAACCCTGGTAATCACGATGTCGATCGCCACCATCGACTCCTTGTCCAGGTTCCTGCCCGGGAACCCACTGCGGAGCTTGAGCCCATAGGAAGCGTCGCCGAGCCTGCCGACCGATAGCTTGCGGATCGTGTCTTTGGTGGCGTCCGTAGTAACCGTGACGCCATTGCAGTCGCGGACCATCACTTTGGCCGCCCGCTCCAAGGCGGAGATCTTGCCACGAGTACCGCTCACGATGTACTCGCTCACCCCTTCCCACCCGTCTTCCTTCCTCAACCAGGTCGCGGCCTTGGCTCGATAGAGAGGAAGAACGCCCTTGACCGCCTTGGTGCACGCCTTCGAGCGGGTGACAATGTCATACCGATGCGGCGCTCTTTTCCAGCTCGTGTAACGTACGAAGCCGGCGCCAAGGTCCTCCGGCAGAAGCAGGGCCGCTTTGAGCCGATCCGGAGACAGCGGCTTGGGAAAACTTTCAGCCGCAGCAGGAACCGGTACGAGGAACACTCCGCATAAGAAACTGGCGGCGAAAAGCGCACGAACAGTGATCACAAGAGGCACTTCAAATGATGCTTCCTACCGTGGGGAGAGGCAGACGCCGACTCCCTTCTGCGCCTCCGACTCGGGCGCTCCGACTCGCGGATGATCGCCAAGGGCCGTTACGGGGTCCTCGTCGCTGACCACCACGCCCATGACACCCGAACATCGACAGGCCCCAGTAGCGTGGCGCTCATGGAGGAAGGACACCATCCTGAGTGGATCAACGTCGTGAACTCGGCCGGCGCCGCCTACCTGGCCTTGTCCTCCCACGGAAACGGCTCGTGACGAAACTCCGCGCCACGCGTCCTTGCACGTAGGAGCGTCAGGCAGGGCAGAACGTACGGGTCCGCAGCCCGGAAACCGTCGCCACCACTTGCTACTTTCTCGGTCCATGAACCATGACGCCTGGTCGATCGATGATCACCTTGACGGCAAGCCCGACACATCGGTGGCCCTGTACCGCGAATTCGTCAGGCTGGTTGAGGCATGCGGACCCTTCACGTATGCGGTGTCCAAGAGCATGATCACGGTCAAGGGGACACGTCGTGGATTCGCCGGGGCAAAGCCGGACGCGCGAGGGCTCCGAGGGTACTTCGACATCCAGCGCACGATCAGCGACGACGCTCGCATCACCAGCGTGTCTCCGTACACGAAGCGGTTGTTCGTTCATGCCTTCCGAGTCTCTGATCTCGCCGAGCTTGATGAGGTATTCGCCGGGTGGCTCCGCGAGGCGTACGAAGTGGGTCAGGGCGGACACCTGGGAGCTTCAGGGGAAGGCCGACCCTGAAACGAGCTGTGAGATTCCTGGTCGTCAGCTGATGGTCGTGCGATTGGACGGGGAACGAGCAGTCAATCACGGACACTCACGACCGGCCTTCAGGCTCAGCCGAGGAAGCCCTCGACTGTGCGTACGCCTTCCACTACACGCCATGAGTGGCTGTGTGGTGTGAGCGCCGGGGGGCAACTGATCAACCCCCGCCGACCGTCGACCCGGGACAAGTCGAGCGGACCAGGGCCCGATTACCCTTGGGCGGATCGACGGGGTGAGCAGGCAGGGCAAGAGGTCCGGATCCGCAGCCGTATGGGTCCTCCCACCATGAAGGTGGCCGCAGACGGCAGAACGCTCCTGCCGAGGAGCCTGAGAGCGAACGAGGTCGAGCCGAACGACGGCTACGTTTTCAAGTTGGAGTCGTCACTCCGGCTCAACCTCGCTGATCGTCTCGGTTAGACGGGCAGGGCATGGGGCTGGGCACCGCACGTATGTTCAGGCGTACCGATCGAACACTTCGAGCCGTTCAACAGGTCGGCCCTTTCCGTCTCTGCGCGCTCGGGTCCTCGCGCCGGCGCCGTTGTTGCCACCAGGTCCAATCTGATTCGGGCGACGTGGGCGACATTGGGGAGGTGCGGCGGAGGTAGTACAGGTCGAGCGGCAGGACCAAGGCGTACAGGTGCGCCCCTGCCCACGGCGGCAAGCCGATGAGCGCCTGCTGCAGTCGCCGGCGGGGGGCGTCTCCCGTGCACTCCTCGCATACACACCTGAAGAAGGCGCGGTCGACGGTCCCCATCAGGACCGCCTCCTGCCAAGCCACCAGGGCCGCCGCCACCGCGCCGGGCCACATGCGGGTGTGTTCCAGGGCGATCACCGCGGCCATCGGACGACGGCCGAGCCCTGGAACATGATGGATCACAGCTCTGTGGGTCTCACACGCTGATCCGCGCGTACGGACCTCCGAAGGGCGCCTACGCGGCATGGCCCTTTCTGCTCAATGACATGACCGGATGATCGCATACGAGAGCGTGTAACCCCAGCCCCGGTGTCGAGGAAATCCATGCCTGTTCGGGCGGGAGCGCTTCAGGAGCGGGTGGTGACCGGCGTGACGCCGGGGGCGTAGGTGGGAGAGGTAGACGCCGGATCATCCCGTCATCGTCCGGGGACAGACCGAGCAGATCTGGGACGCTCCACGTCTCCCCCGTGACGAAGGCCCCTTCGCCTTGAGGCAGAACGGCGGCCGACGGGAGCGTCTGACATTGGAGATGCGCGCGGCGTCGCAAATACCTATAGTGGCGGAGCTTCACCTACATATTGAGGTGCTCACGTGGCCGAGCTGATCGGAATGCTTTATCAGACGATCCCCCTGACAGTGGGCGGAGTCGTCTTCGTGGCCTTGTTCTTGGCGTTTCGACGCACGCAGCGGCACGCCCACTATCTGCTGTGGCCGGCAGGCGCCTGGTTCCTGGCTGCGTTGGACGAGTGGTACATGAACACCTACCAGCCGGAGATGAACATTCGAATCGACGCACTCCCCTGCTTGGCGCTGATGGCCATCACCACATTGACGTGCGTTCCGCTGGCCTTCCTTCGTCGGCGGACGTAGTCGAATCGCAACGCGAGCACTTTCCAGCCCGACCGGATGATCGCCGCACAATCAGCGCGTGATTTGACAGGATGACCAGGATTCGGAGCCGTACGGCGTCATGACGGAGATGAATCACCCCAGCATCGAGGAGATCCGCGAGCGCAAGCGATGGGTCTTGTCCGTGATCGCGGAGCAGGGCGGGGATCGTTTGGATCTGGCGCCGGCCGATCAGCCATACACGTGCCCGTGCTGCTTCCACCGCACCCTTCCGGACCGCGGCGGCTTCGGGTTCTGCGAAGAGTGCGGCTGGGAGGACGACGGCCAGGACGATCACAACGCCGATGTCGTCATGGGCGGCCCCAACGGGTCGGACAGCCTTACCGCAGCACGGCGGCGCTACCGCGATATGCGCAGACTACCGCCGCTATACCTTTGACAAACAACGGCCACGAACGAAGGCAGAGCAACTCAGACTCCGAAGCCGACGTTCTACGTAATGGAAGCCGTACGACCGTGTGATTGATCGTGCTCGTACGAAGCGGTCAGCAAGCGCTGATCTCCGTCCTGGAACCAGCCCTTGTCCTACGTCTTGGCAGAGAGTGGGTACGTGTCTTTGACGTAGTCAAAGGCGTCGTGGAAGGAGGAGGGGTGCCCAGGTGATGCAGATGCCATCGGAGTTTGCGCAGGCACCCGCTCTGTGCTGTGTCGCCGGAGGAGCGTCTGGTCTTATTCGTCGTCCTCGTCGCCTGTGTATGCCTCGTACAGCTTGCGGCGGAGGAGGTCGGTTCGGACGGTGAGGGCGCCGAGGAGTTCCTCGTCGCTGAGCCCGTCCGTGGTTCTGAAGGCCCATGAGGAATGGCCTTCCTCGTCGAGGCACTTCACGAGGACTATCGCCCCCAGAGCGGTCCATCCTTCGGGAAGCGGGTAGACGTCGAGGCCGTTCAGGGCCTGGCCCACGGGCACTTCCCTTTCCTCTGTCACGGAGTCTCCTCATGGCTGGTGGTGGCACGAACCGAGGTGTGCTGCTCAAGCGCGTCGCAGCAAGCACCGAAACCGCTGTGCCGGGGACACTCGGCTTCCCCGGCTCGCGGGCAGTGGTGGATGTCCGGACAGCCGCAGTCGAGGAACAGGGGCAAGGGGTCAGGCAGGACAGCCACTGTTCAGATGATGTGCCGCTGGTTCCTCGCAGCGCAACCGCTTTGGTCTCCTGGCCGGCGGACGAACGGCGGCGGCACCCAGCGGACGTGTACGGAGAACGAGTCTCCAGGCCAGAGCCCTCCGACGGTTGCACCCGCAGTTCCGGGGAAGAGCGCATCATTCTGCCAGCCGCTGTTGAGCGGACTCCCATGGCCGCATCTCGCCGTCTTCGTCGGCGTCTTCGTCGGCGTCTTCGTCGGCGTCCTCTTCGTACCAGCCCGTTTCCGAGAGCCAGGTCTCCAGCCAATTGGTCAGGCTCTCGGAGTCGACATACCAGGCGTGGTGCCAGTCATCGTCGATCCCGTTCGGTTCGAAGAGGAGGACGGCGCCCTCGGGGCTGCGGCAGTCCACGGCGGCGTACATGCCGCACCCCCAGTCCAGGACGGGCAGCACGTCCGCCGGCCAGTGCGCGTCACCGCCGGGCCCTGACGTCTCCCGGACCTCGCGGTATTCGGTCACGGCGGTGCGTCCTTCTCCCGCGAGCGGGAGAAGCTGGTAATCGGGGCCGAAGCCGCCGTTGGCCACCTCGCGGTAGAGCCGGGTGAGCACCGGCGGGAGTCGGAAGCCCAGGATGCGTTCGGCCTGTGCCACCTCCTCCGCCGTCGCGGGAGGAGGCAGGTGCTCCGCGGTCGCGCCCGCCTTCGCCGACACACGCCGAAGGAGATCATCGCTGTCCGTCACGACGGTGATCCTGCCATCTGCCCACGACAGATCTTCATGGACGGACGGCCGTGTACGTGCCATCCGGGCGCATGACTGCGGTCCGCGTCACGGGAGCGACATTCGGACGGGGCACACGATCGTTCACCGCGACGACCAGGCGGAGTGCCCGATCGGCCTCGGGAAGCACGTAGAAAAGTATCTTGTAGCTGCTCCCGTCCTTTCCGGTGACATTCACCCAGTCCTTGTCGTCGTTCTCCTCCATGAGAGCGAGTTCGTCATGGACAGCGACACGACGCCACCGTGACAGGTACTCCTCTGCGATCTCAGCCGCCACCTGCTCGTTCATTGCCCACCTGAAATGGCTATCTGGAGGAATCCGGATCCCGGGTGATTCTCGTTCCCACGTCCTCTCCTTGGCAGATCGCCTTCATCACGCCCGTCGCCGCCACGTCGAACACGTGCATGAGAAGCCCTTGCTCATTGGCGAGCACGAAGGCGCTCTCGTCCATCACCCGCACCCCGGCCGCCAGAGCTTCGCGGTAGGTGAGGTTGGTGTACCGCTTGGCGTCCGGGTTCACGTTCGGGTCGCTGTCGTACACCCCGTCGACGCCGCGCTTGGCGACCAGCAGCGCGTCGGCTTCAAGCTCCAGAGCCCGCTGAACAGCCGGATAGTCCGTCGTGACGTACGGCTGGCCGATGCCGCCGGCGAGCAGGACGATCAGCCCGCGGCGAAGGTGCCGGTCGGCGCGCAGCCGGATGAACGGCTCGGCGACGCTCTGCATCGGCACCGCCGTCATCACCCGCACATCCGTCCGCGACCGCGCGGTGAGCACCCCACGCAACATCAACGCGTTCATCACCGTGCCGAGCATGCCGATGTTGTCGGCCTCGGCGCGGCCTATCCCCCAGCCGTCGGCCATCCGGCCGCGGAAGTAGTTGCCGCCGCCGATGACCACGGCGACCTCGACGCCCAACGTACTGACGGAGAGAATCTCATCCGCCAGCTGAGCGAGACTGGCCGGATCGGTTCCCCAACCGGCGTCTCCCGCAAGTGCCTCGCCGCTCAGCTTGACCACGACCCGTGAGTAACGACTCATCCCGTTCCCTTCACGGCCGCGCCCTCGGCGACCCGATCAAGAATACGAGGCGCGACCTCCCCAGGAGCATCCCGACCGCACATGCCTCGACGGCCGACCTTTGGCATGATCCACCGCATGCGAACCCGGATGTTCTTCGTGCGCCACGGGGACTCCCTGCACAAGCGGGAGGGCGTGATAGGCGGCCCGAAGGGATGCCGCGGCCTCACCGACACCGGACGTCGGCAAGCGGCACAGCTCGGACGGCAGATCACCGCGGAGATCGGCGACGACACGACGACGATCTACTCCTCGCCCCTGCCCCGCGCCGTGCAGACAGCCGCCGCGATCGCGACGGCGACCGGCCGGCCCTCGTCGCAGGACTGCGGGCTCTGTACGTGGCACACCCCGCCGGAGGCGGACGGGCTCACCCACGCGGAGTTCCGGCGCCTCGACATCGAAGGCGGCGGCATCTACCGTCCCTGGCAGCAGGGCAACGAGACCTGGGCCGAGATGGTGACCCGCACCAGCCGCACCATCACCGACCTCGCCCACCGGCACCGCGGCGAGACCGTCATCGTGGTCGGGCACGCCGAGACGGTCGAGATCTCGTTCAACGCCCTCGGGTTGCTGCCGGTCTACCGGTCCTTCGACCTCAAGGTGTCCCCGGCCTCGGTGACGGAATGGGTCACCGACGAGGAGCCGACACAGTGGCCGCCGCCCAGGTGGACGCTCGTGCGCTTCAACGAGGGAGGCACTGCGGCTCCGGGATGATCGCCGTGCCCGGGGCTGGAGGCCAGGCGCCGCGTCGTCGGGTGTCCCGCCGGCCGCGTTACGGTTCCGGGCGCGGGGTCAGGTGTGGAGCAGTTGGGTGAGTGGCGCGCGCACGTCGGCGGGGTAGAGGTCCAGTTGCCCGAACTCGGCGGCGCTCGCCCAGATGAGCTCGAAGGTGTTGTCCGGCCCGTGATCCACGGCTTCGTCGCCGGAGAGCGACGGGACGCCGATCACGTCCCGCATGAGGAAATAGAAGGCGGGCCGGCCGTTGTGCGAGCCGGTGAAGAGCAACCGGTCGATCGTCGCGGTGAGAGTCGTCTCCTCGTGGAGCTCGCGCACCGCGGCGCTCTCCGGCGACTCGCCGTCCTCCACGTGGCCGCCGGGGAGCAGCGCGTAGTGGTGCCCGGGACACTGCTGCCCTTGCCGGCCTTTGGCGGTGCAGATGCCGCAGGCGACGCCGGGGCCGCGCCGGAAGAACCGCTTGATGACCAGGACCCGGGCGCCGTCGACGACCACGGCGACCGCTCGGGGGATCGGCATGAGACGGATCATACGATTGGGCCGTAGCTCACGACTCGGCCTCCGGCGGACGGGCAGCGTGGAGGGCGTCAGAGGTCGCGTTCCTGGTCGTTGAGGATGGTGAGCGCGATCGTGGCCGCGCCGGCCGCGTCGCCGGACTCGATGGCCTCGTACAGGTCCTCGTGGGTGGAGTCGGAGCCGAGCACGGCGCGTTCCATGCAGTGGTCGCGGCGGACCGTCTCGCGCACCGCCTCGCTCATGCCGCGGTACAGGTCCAGCAGCACGGGGTTGTGCGAGGCGGCGGCGATGGACAGGTGGAACTCCACGTCGGCGTCGGCGAACGCGTCGAGGTCGGCGGCCTGGTGGGCGGCGGTGCGCCGGGCCAGGGCCGTCCTCAGGTCGTCGAGGTCGGCCGGCTTGCGGCGTTCGGCGGCCAGGCGGGCCGCCACGAGATCCAGGCCGCGTCGTACGTCGATGATGTCCATGGTGGCGGCGCGGTCGAGGCGGCGCTTGAACGCCACTTCGCTCTCGTCGGTCGCGGTGACGTAGGTGCCGTCGCCCTGACGCGTGGTGAGCAGCCCGGCGTGGACGAGCACGCGTACGGCCTCGCGTACCGACAACCTGCTGACGCCCAGCGCCTCGGCCAGCCGGCTCTCCGTAGGGATCTTGGCCCCGACCGGCCAGACGCCGCTGGTGATCTCCTGGCGGAGCTCGCGGATGGCGGAGTCGACGAGGGAGGTCCGGCCCACGTGCCGCATTTGTCCTCTTCTCTAATCATCTGATGTCTGATAATTCTATGCCACTGTTGCCCTCGGGTTAAGGGGATCAGCCGGTATGGCTCAGATTCTGTTCACCGATGTACGCCCCCACGATGTCCTGATCGAAGACGGTCGCGTCGTCCCGTCGGCACGCCGGGCGGAAGACTGCCAGGTCGTGGCGGCGGACGGCCTGCTCGCCCTGCCCGCCCCGGTGGACGCGCACGTCCACCCCGACAAGACCACCTGGGGCCAGCCGTGGCTGAGCCGCACCCCGGCCGGGACGCTGCGCGACCTCATCGAGGGCGACGTCGCGGCGCGGGCGGAGATGACCGCGCCGGTCGCCACGCGGGCCCTGGCCCTCATGGACCACGCGATCGCCCGCGGCACCCGGGCCTGGCGGGCGCACGTGGACGTCGCCCCGGTGTACGGCCTGAGCAACGTGCACGGCGTACGGGAGGCCGCTGAGGCCCGCGCCGACCTGCTGGACGTGCAGATCGTCGCCTTCCCGCAGCTCGGGCTGCTGTCCCGGCCGGGTACGGCGGAGCTGATGGAGCAGTCGCTCAAGGAGGGCGCGGACATCCTCGGCGGGCTCGACCCCGTGGGCATCGACGGCGACCTGCACGGACACCTCGACCTGCTGTACGGCCTGGCCGAGCGGCACACCGTCCCGCTCGACATCCACCTGCACGACGGCGGCGACGAGGGGGTCGCGCAGGTGCTGGAGATCGCCCGCAGGGCGAGGTCCAGCGGTGTGCCGACGACGATCAGCCACGCCTTCTGCCTGGCCGACCGCCCGGACCTCGCCGAGACGCTGGCCGAGGCGAAGATCTCGCTGACCACCTGCGCGCTCGGCGCCGACCCGGTCCTGCCGGTCGGGCCGCTGGTCGAGGCAGGGGTGCTGGTCGGCCTCGGATCCGACGGGGTGCGGGATCCGTGGACGCCGTTCGGCGACGGCGACATGATCAACCGCGCCCACCTGCTCGCCTACCGCACCGACGCCCGCACCGACGAGGAGCTGGCCAGGTGCTACGAGATCGCGGCGCACGGGGGCGCCGCGCTGCTGGGCCTGGAGCAGGCCCGGCTCCGGCCCGGAGATCCCGCCGACTTCCTCCTGGTACGCGCCGACTCCATGGCCCAGGCGGTCGTGGACAAGCCCATCCCCCAGTTCGTCGTCCGCAACGGACGCGTTCGCGAAAGGTCCTCCTGATGATCCGTCGAGCCCTACCGGTGGCCGCCGCACTCGCGGTGGCCCTGGCCGGATGCGGCCAGCAGGCCGCAGCACCGCAACAACAGCAGCAGGGCTCGGGCGAGGCGCCCAAGCTGGAGCTCAGGACCGTCACCGCCCCGGCCACCGGGGAACTGGACAAGGTGACGTGGAACCTGCCGTACGAGCCGCAGACGGTCGACCCGATCAGGTCGTTCAACTACGCCGAGAACACCGTGCTGGCCAACATGTGCGAGAGCCTGCTGCGGCTGACCCCCGAGTTCGGCATCGAGCCCGGCCTGGCCGAGAAGGCCGACAACCCCACCCCGACCACGTGGGTCTACACGATCCGCGACGGCGTGAAGTTCTGGGACGGCACGCCGCTGACCGCCGAGGACGTCGCGGCCAGCCTCAACCGCCACCTCGACCCCGCGCTCGGCACCTGGTGGGGCGACTACTTCCACACCGTGCAGTCGATCAAGGCGACCGGGCCGATGCAGGTCACCGTCACGTTGAAGCAGCCCGACGTGCTGTTCAACCAGGCGATGGCCACCGCGGCCGGCGCGATCGTGTCGGCCGAGTACGCCGGGAAGAAGGACCTGGGCTCGCCGACCGGCGGGGTGATGTGCACCGGCCCGTACAAGTACGGGAGCTGGAAGTCCGGCGACGCGCTGACGATCACCCGCAACGACGCCTACTGGGACACCGCGCTGCGGCCGAAGACCAAGGAGCTGGTCTTCCGGTTCATCGCCGACGAGACCACCGCCATCAACGCGCTGCGCTCCGGCGAGGTGGACGGGCAGTACTTCTACCTGCCTCCGGCCGGGCTCGGCCAGCTCCAGCAGTCGCCGACCGGCTCGGTCACGCTCGGCAAGTCGCTGACCTTCTGGACGCTGCTCGGCGCCGCCAAGTCCGGCCCGTACGCCGACCCGAAGGTCCGCCGGGCGCTGTCGCTGGCGCTGGACCGGGCGGCCATCTCCAAGGTGGTCTTCCAGGGGACGGCGCTGCCGCAGCGCACCCTCGCCGGCGCCGAGTACTGGGGATACCAGCGGGACGCCTTCCAGAAGGCCCACGACGCGATCCCGCCGGAGACGCCCGACCTGGCCAAGGCCAAGCAGCTGCTCACCGAGGCCGGCTCCCCCACCCAGACGATCACCATCGGGATCCAGGGCAGCTCGGCCGTCCACGAGCAGACCGCCAACCTGATCAAGGCGACCGGCGAGGCGCTCGGCCTGAAGATCGAGATCAAGGTGATCCCCGTCGAGCAGTACGGGAACCTCTACAGCGACCCCAAGGCCCGCGAGGGCATCGACGCCTTCTTCTCCACCTGGTACGGCAACGTGCCGGACCCGCTCGACATCTACACCGTCTTCCTGGCGGGCGGCCGTACCAACTTCAACGACTACGCGGCCGTGAACGCCGACATCGCCAAGGCGCGGGCCGCCTACGACGAGGCGGAGCGGGCGGGGCTGGTGACGGCGATCCAGCAGAAGGTCACCACCGACGTGCCGTGGATGCCGCTGAACAACCTGCCGGTGATCCTCTACATGAACAAGCGGGTGACCGGCGCCGTCGCCTCCTTCCCCTACCTGTACTACCCGTGGGCCGCGGGGCTCGGCGCGGCATGAGGTTCCTGGCGAAGCGGCTGGCGGGGCTGATCGCGGTCCTGCTGGTCGCCTCCTTCCTGGTGTACGGCCTGCTCTACCTGGTGCCCGGCGGGCCGATGGCGTTCCTGCTCGGCAACCGCAGCGGCACCCCCGAGCAGGTCGCGGCCATCCGCGCGCAGTACCACCTGGACGACCCGTTCCTGCTGCGTTACGCCGCCTGGCTGCGCGACGCGGTGACGGGCGACTTCGGCGCCTCCCTGGTCTACCGGCAGGACGTCTCCGCGCTGATGGCGTCCCGGGCGACGACGACCGTCTTCCTGGTGGTCTACGCGACGCTGCTGATCGTGGCCGGGGGCGTGGCGATGGGCCTGCTGGCCGCGCTGCGCGGCGGCCGGGCCGACGGGCTGGTCAGCCTGGTCTCCTCGGTGTTCCTGGCCACGCCGCCGTTCGTGGTCGGGGTGATTCTGGTCATCGTCTTCGCGCTGGGACTCGGCTGGTTCCCGGTCTTCGGGCCCGGCGACGGGTTCGGCGACCGCATCCACCACCTGACGCTGCCGGCGATCACGCTCAGCCTGGCCAGCGCCGCCTTCCTCGCCCGCATCACGCGGGCCTCGGTGTCGGAGGAACTGGGCCGCGAGCACGTGGAGACCGCCCGCAGCCGCGGCCTGGCCGAGGGGCACATCGTCCGCAGGCACGTGCTGCGCAACGCGGCCATCCCGGTGGTGACCGTGGTCGGCCTGAACGTCGCCGGGCTGATCGCCGGCTCGGTCGTGGTGGAGAGCATCTTCGCCCTCGACGGTCTGGGCTCGTTGTTCGTCCGCGCGATCCTGCAACGCGACTTCGCGATCGTCCAGGCGGTGGTGCTCGTGCTGGTCACCGCCTTCGTCCTGATCAATCTGGTGGTGGACCTGTGCTACTCCGCTCTCGACCCGCGCCTGTCGCGGCAGTGACCCGCCGCCTGGGCGGGCTGGGCGTGGCCGCCGCCGTCCTGCTGGCCGCCGTCGTGGTGGTCACTCTGCTCGCGCCGCTGCTCGCGCCCTACGACCCCGACCAGCCGGACCTGTTCAACGCGCTGGGCGGCGCGTCCGTCGCGCATCCGCTGGGCGGGGACGTCCTGGGCAGGGACGTGTTGTCCCGGCTGATGCACGGCGCGCGGACCACGTTGCTCGCCCCGGTGCTGGTGATCTGCGTCGCGAGCGCCGCCGGGACCACGCTGGCGATCGTCGCCGCCTGGGCGGGCGGCAAGGTGGACGCGGTCGTCTCCCGCCTGCTGGACGTGCTGTTCTCCGTGCCGGGCATCGTCTTCGCGCTGGTCACCGTGGCCGTGCTCGGTCCCGGCGTGCCCGGCGTGGTGATCGGCCTGGCGGTCGCGTACACGCCGTACGTGGCCCGGGTGGTGCGCAGCGCGGCGCTGCGTGAGCGCAGCCTGCCGTACGTGGCCGCCGCCTGGGTTCAGGGCCGGTCGGCGACCGCCATCTGCCTGCGCCACCTGCTGCCGAACCTGCGCCCGATCATCGTCGCCCAGTCGGTGTCGGCGCTCGGCTTCGCGGTGATCGACGTCGCGGCCGTCTCCTTCCTCGGGCTGGGCGTGCAGCCGCCCACCGCCGACTGGGGGCTGATGGTCAAGAGCGGCCTGGACAGCGCCCTGCGCGGCCAGCCGCTGGAGGCGCTGAGCGCCGGGCTGCTGATCGCGCTGGTGGTGGCCGCGGTGAACCTGTTGGGCGATCGCCTGGGGAGGCAGTCGTGAGCCTGTTGACGCTGGAGGCCTTCGGCCTGGCCGTGCCGTACGAACGAAGCTGGCGGACGCTGGTCGAGCACGTGGACCTGACCATCGGCGCAGGAGAGGCCGTCGGGCTGGTCGGCGAGTCCGGTTCGGGCAAGTCGATGACCGCCCGCGCGGTCATCGGCCTGACCCCGCCCGGCGCCCGCGTGACCGGCCGGATCGTCTTCGACGGCGCCGACGTGCCCTCGGGCCGGGCGCTGCGGCTGCTGCGGGCCAAGCGCATCGCGATGGTCTTCCAGGATCCGCGGGCGCACATCAACCCCGTCCGCAGCGTCGGCGACTTCCTCACCGAGGCCATGGTCCACAACCTGCGGATGCCGGTGCGGCAGGCGTCGGCGCGGGCCGTCCAGCTCCTCAAGGAGGTCGGCATCGCCGACGGCGAGCGGCGCCTGCGCCAGCACCCGCACGAGCTGTCCGGCGGCCTGCTGCAACGGGTGATGATCGCCTCCGTGCTGGCCGTCGAGCCCGACCTGGTGCTGGCCGACGAGCCGACCACCGCGCTCGACGTGACCACCCAGTCCGAGGTCATGGCCATCCTGGACGAGCTGCGCCGCGAGCGCGGCATGGCCATGCTGCTGATCACCCACGACCTGGAGCTGGCCGCCGCGACGTGTGACCGGCTGGCGGTGATGTACGCGGGCCGCATCGTGGAGGACCTCGACGGCGAGCCCCGCCACCCCTACACGCGCGGCCTCATGAGGTCGCGGCCGAGCCTTGAGCAGACCGCGCACCGGCTGCCGGTGATCCCCGGACGGCCCGTGGCGGCCTTCGAGGCCGAGGACGGCTGCGCGTTCGCGCCACGCTGCGAGCTGGCCGAGCCGCGCTGCCGGGAGAGCCGGCCGCCGTCCGTCCGCGGGGTCGCCTGCCTGAGAGCGGAGGAGACGGCATGAGAGCGGAGGAGACGGCATGAGCGTGATCGAGGCGCAGCGGCTGCGGAAGGTGTACGGCCCGGCCACAGCCGTGGACGAGGTCTCCTTCACCGTGGCCGAGGGCGAGTCGCTGGCCATCGTGGGCGAGTCCGGTTCGGGGAAGACGACCGTCGCCCGCATGCTGCTCGGCCTGGAGACGCCCACCAGCGGCACGATCAGCGTCTGCGGGCGTCCGCGGGTGGCGGGCCGGGTGTCGGCGGCGGAGCGGCGCAGGCGGGCACGGGAGATCCAGATCGTCTTCCAGGACCCCTATTCGTCGCTGGACAAGCTGCAGCGGGTCGGCGACGTCGTCGAGACGAGCCTTGCCCTGCACTTCCCGCTCACCTCCGCCGAGCGGCGGAAGAGGGCGCTGGACCTGCTCGAATCCGTGGGCCTGGCCGAACGGCACGCGGCGATGCTGCCCAGGCAGCTGTCCGGCGGGCAGCGCCAGCGCGTGGCCATCGCCCGCGCCCTGGCGGTGGAGCCGCGGGTGCTGGTGCTGGACGAGGCGGTGGCCGCGCTCGACGTGTCGATCCAGGCACAGATACTCAACCTGCTCGCCGACATCCGCGAGCGGCGCTCGATCAGCTACGTCTTCATCTCCCACGACCTGGCCGTGGTCAACCAGATCAGCGACACCGCCGTCGTGATGCGGCACGGCCGCGTCGTGGAACGCGGAGCCACCCGCACCCTGCTGCGGGAGCCGCAGGAGGAGTACACCCGCGCCCTGCTGGCCGCCGTGCCCAGGCCCGGCTGGAAGCCGACCAGGAGGAACACACAGTGAGCACGCTGATCAGGGCGTCGTTCGTCATCGGCTTCGACGGCGACGACCACGTCATCCACCGGGACGCGTGCGTCGTCTACGACGGCGACCGGATCGTCCACGTCGGACGTTCCTACGAAGGCCCGGTCGAGGAGGTGATCGACGCCGGTGAGGCGATCGTCGGGCCGGGCTTCATCGACCTGGACGCGCTGGCCGACATCGACCACGCCGTCCTCGACACCTGGCACGCCGACTCCAGCGGGCTGAACTGGTCGCACGACTACGCCGTCAACCGGCGCCGGGCCGTCTTCCCGCTGGAGGACACGCTCTTCATGCGGGAGTACGCGCTCACCCAGCTCATCCGCAACGGCGTCACCACGGCGATGCCGATCGCCGCCGAGACGCACAGCGCGTGGGCGGAGTCGTACGAGGAGCTGGCCGGTGTCGTGGAGATCGCCGGGCGGCTCGGCCTGCGCATGTACCTGGGGCCGTCCTACCGCTCCGGCGTGCCGGTGCTGCGCGCCGACGGCAGCCGGGACGTGCACTGGGAGCCCGGACTCGGTGAGCGGGGGCTCGCCGACGCGATCCGCTTCGTCCGGGACGTCGACGGCGCCCACGACGGCCGGATCCGGGGGGCGCTGCTGCCGTGCCGCATCGAGACCGTCACCCTCGACCTGCTGCGCGCCACCGCCCAGGCCGCGCAGGAGCTCGACTGCCTGGTGCGTCTGCACTGCATGCAGGGCCTGACGGAGCTGCGGCTGCTGCGCGAGTGGTACGACCGGCACCCCCTGGACGTGCTGGCCGAGGTCGGCCTGCTCGGCCCGCGACTGCTGGTGCCGCACGCCCTGTACCTCGGCGACCCCGGCACGCCCTTCGAGGGCTCACCGGACCGGCTCGCGGCGCTGGCGGGGATCGTGCACTGCCCCCTCACCTTCGTCAGGTACGGCGACGCGCTGCGCGACTTCGACCGGTACCGGGCGGCCGGCGTGAACGTGGCGCTGGGCACCGACTCCTTCCCGCCCGACATGATCCGCAACATGGACTACGGCAACAATCTGGCCAAACTGGTCACCGGCCGGCTGGACGCGGGCTCGGCCGCCGACTACTACCGGGCCGCCACCCTGGGCGGCGCCCGCGCGCTGGGCCGCGACGACCTGGGCAGGCTCGCCCCCGGCGCCAAGGCCGACCTGGTCGTCGTGGACCTGTCCGGCCCGCGCACCGGCCCGGTCGACGACCCGATCAGGACGATGCTGATGAACTGCACGGGCGCCGACGTGTCCACCGTGGTGATCGACGGCCGGCCGGTGATGCGCGACCGGACGATCCCCGGCGTGGACGAGGAGTCGATGCGGCGGCGCGCGCAGACCTACTTCGAGACGATGAAGGCCGCCTACTCCGAGCGCGACCACCTGCGCCGGGACCCGTCGCTGCTGTTCCCGGCGTCCTTCCGCGTCGTCGGGGACGGCTCATGAGCGGCGCGGCCTTCGTCTCCGGGCTCGTCTCCGGGCTCGTCTCCGGGCTCGCCGCCGAGCTCGACGTCCGGCTCGCCGCCGCGGACGAGCGGCTGCGCACGGCCTACCCCGGGGAGCCGGCCACCCGGCAGCCGGTGCACACCGTGTACGTCCCGGCCGACCGCTACACGCCGGACACCGTACCGGCGTGGGGCCGGCGGGCGCTGGCGGCGCTGGCCGAGCACGGCGGGACCGCCACGGAGTTCGCCGACGCGCTCGGCCTGCCGCCGCGGACGGCGGCGGAGGTGTACGACCAGGTCCGGGCCAAGCTGGCCCACGAGCCGGTCGAGGACCTCAGGATCGACTTCGAGGACGGCTACGGCCACCGCCCGGACGCCGACGAGGACGCCGCCGCCAGGACCGCCGCGAGGGCCCTGGCCGAGGCCAGCGCCGCGGGCACCGGCTCGCCGTTCTGCGGGATCCGGTTCAAGAGCTTCGAGGCGCCGACCCGGCGGCGCGGCCTGCGCACCCTGGCGATCTTCCTGGAGACCCTCGGACCGCCGCCCGCCGGCTTCGTCGTCACGCTGCCGAAGGTGACCTCGGTCGAGCAGGTGGAGGCGATGGCGCTGGCCGCCGGACGGCTGGAGGCGGCGTACGGGCTGGCGAGCGGGAGCCTGCAGTTCGAGCTCCAGGTGGAGACGCCGCAGGCGATCCTGGGCGCGGACGGCGTCTCGCCGCTGCCGTCGATGATCCGCGCCTCGGCCGGGCGCTGCACGGGCCTGCACTACGGCACCTACGACTACTCGGCGGCGCTCGGGGTGTCGGCGGCGTACCAGAGCTCGGACCATCCGGTCGCCGACCATGCCAAGGCGGTGATGCAGGTCGCCGCCGCCGGCACCGGCGTACGCGTCTGCGACGGGTCGAGCAACGTGCTGCCGGTCGGCGACGGCGACGCCGTCCGCGTCGCCTGGCGGTCGCACGCAAGCTTGGTCCTGCGCGCCCTGGAGGGCGGCCTCCACCAGGGCTGGGACCTGCATCCGGCCCAGCTGCCGAGCCGGTACGCCGCCGTCCACTCCTTCTTCAGGGAGGGGCTGCCGGCCGCCGCGGCACGGCTGCGCGGCTATCTCCGGCGCGAGACGTCCGGCTTCCTGGACGAGCCGGCGACCGCCCGCGCGATGGCCGGGTTCCTCGCCCGCGGCCTCGACTGCGGCGCGATCGGCGCGGCCGAGCTGGGCGCCCTGGCCGGGGTCACGCCGTCCGAGCTGCGTGCCATGCGCGCCGGGACGGGGGGCTGACGTGCGCATCCTGATCGTGAACGTGAACACCACCCGGTCGATGACCGACACGATCCGCGCCCAGGCGGCGGCGCACGCCTCGCCGGGTGTCGAGATCGTCGCGCTCACGCCGTCGTTCGGGCCGGAGTCGGTGGAGGGGAACTTCGAGAGCTACCTGGCGGCGGTCGCCGTGATGGACCGGGTCGTCCGCTACGACGAGCCGTACGACGCGGTGATCCAGGCGGGGTACGGCGAGCACGGCCGCGAGGGGCTGCAGGAGCTGCTCGACGTCCCCGTGGTGGACATCACCGAGGCGGCCGCGCAGGTCGCGATGCTGATCGGGCGTACGTACTCGGTGGTCACCACGCTGGACCGGGCCGTGCCGCAGATCGAGGACCGGCTGCGGCTGGCCGGGCTGGCCGGCCGGTGCGCGTCGGTCAGGGCCAGCGGGCTGTCGGTCCTGGAGCTGGAGGAGGATCCCGGCCGGGCCGTCGAGGCGATCGTCGCCCAGGCCCGTGAGGCCGTCACCGGCGACCGGGCCGAGGTGATCTGCCTGGGATGCGGTGGAATGGCGGGACTCGACCGGAAGATCACCGCGGCCACCGGGGTGCCCGTCGTGGACGGCGTGGCCGCCGCGGTCGCCCTCGCCGAAGGGCTCGTCCGGCTCGGCCTCACCACGAGCAAGGTGCGCACCTACGGGACGCCGCGCCCCAAGACCGTGACCGGATGGCCGATCACCGGCGGCCCCGCGGCCGTCGCCCGGCCGGTCCGCGCGGGACGGCGCGGCCACGGAGGTGTCGCCTGATGGCCCGGCTGGACCTGCTGTTCAGGGCCCGTCGAGTGGTCACCGACGCCGGAGAGGCAGCCCGCAGCATCGGCGTGCGGGACGGGACGATCGTCGCGGTCGAGCCGCTGGAGGCCGACCTGGCGGCCGCCGAGGTCGTCCGGCTCGGCGACGACGAGGTGCTGCTGCCCGGCCTGGTGGACAGCCACGTGCACGTGAACGACCCCGGACGGACCGAGTGGGAGGGGTTCGCGAGCGCCACCCGGGCGGCCGCGGCCGGCGGCGTCACGACGATCGTCGACATGCCGCTGAACAGCGTCCCGCCCACCACCGACGCGGCCGCGCTGCGGGTGAAGCGGGCGACCGCCCGCGGCCAGGCGTACGTGGACGTCGGCTTCTGGGGCGGCGCGGTGCCGGGCAACCTGCGCGAGCTGCGCGGCCTGCACGACGCGGGCGTGTTCGGGTTCAAGAGCTTCCTGCTGCACTCGGGCGTGCCGGAGTTCCCTCCCCTGGAGCCGGCCGAGCTGGCGGACGCGCTCCGCGAGCTGCGGGCGTTCGACGCGTTGATGATCGTGCACGCCGAGGACCCGCACGTGATCGACCACGCGCCGCCCGCACGCGGCGCGAGCTACCGCGACTTCCTGCGCTCCCGCCCGCGCGGCGCGGAGAACCTCGCGGTCGCGCACGTCATCGAGCTGGCCCGGCGGACCGGCTGCCGGGTACACATTCTGCACCTGTCCAGCTCGGACGCGCTGCCGATGATCCGCTCGGCCCGGGACGACGGCGTGCGGATCACTGTGGAGACCTGCCCGCACTACCTGACGTTCAGCGCCGAGGAGATCGCCGAAGGGGCCACCCCGTTCAAGTGCTGCCCGCCGATCCGCGAGGCGGCCAACCGGGAGTCGCTCTGGCGGGGGCTCGCCGACGGCACGATCGACTGCGTGGTCTCCGACCACTCGCCGTGCACGCCGGAGCTCAAGCGGCTCGACACCGGCGACTTCGGCCTCGCCTGGGGCGGCATCGCGTCGCTGCAGCTCGGCCTGCCCGCCGTGTGGACCGAGGCCAGACGCCGCGGCCACCCGCTGACCGACGTGGCGCGCTGGATGGCCGGACGCCCCGCGCAGGTGGCCGGGTTGTCCGGCAAGGGCCGGATCGCGCCGGGCCACCAGGCCGACCTGTGCGTGTTCGCGCCCGACGAGACGTTCGTGGCCGACCAGGACCGGCTGCACCACCGCAACCCCGTGACGCCCTACCACGGCCGCACGCTGGCCGGCGTGGTCCGCGCGAGCTGGCTGCGCGGCGAACGCGTCGACATCGACGGCCCGCCGCGCGGCCGGCTGCTCAACCGAGGAGAAGCATGACCTTCACCCATTTTCCGGACCTGGCCTCGCGCGCGCTGGCCGGCAGCGTCATGTACGCCAACGACGAGCTGTTCGCCGAGCGGGAGAACCTGATCAAACCCGGTCCCGCGACGTTCTCGACGGAGGACTTCGGCCACAAGGGCAAGGTGTACGACGGCTGGGAGACCCGTCGCAGGCGCGAGCCGGGGAACGACTACGCGATCGTCCGGCTCGGCGTCCCCGGCGTGGTGCGCGGGGTGGTGATCGACACCGCCTGGTTCAGGGGCAACTACCCGCCGTACGCCTCGGTGGAGGCGACCAGTGTCGAGGGCGTGCCGTCACCGGCCGAGCTGGAGCGGGCGAACTGGGAGACGATCGTCGGGAAGAGCACGATCCGGGGCGACGCCGAGAACGCGTTCGAGGTCGCGGACCGGCGGCGCTGGACGCACGTGCGCCTCAGCATCTACCCCGACGGCGGGGTGGCCCGGCTCCGGGTGCACGGCGAGCCGGTGCCCGACCCGCGCCTCCTGGACGGCACGATCGACCTGGCCGCGCTGGAGCACGGCGGGGACGTGGTCGCCTGCTCCGACACCTTCTACTCCTCCCCGGTGCAGCTGCTGCTGCCCGGCCGGGCCCGGATCATGGGCGACGGCTGGGAGAACGCCCGCCGCCGCGACGGCGGCAACGACCACGTGACGGTCAGGCTGGCGGGCCGCGGGCGGGTGCGCCGGGTGGAGATCGACACGTCGTACTTCGTCGGCAACGCGGCCGGCTGGGCCTCGCTGAGCGGAACCGACGCGAGCGATCCGAACGCGGGCCATCCGGACGCGGGTGATCCGGGCGCGGGCCATCCGGGCGCGGGCGCGGAGTGGTTCGAGCTGATCCCGAAGACCCGGTTGCAGCCGGACACCCGGCACTTCCTGCGCCCGGTGTCGTCCGCGCCCGT
This sequence comes from Nonomuraea sp. NPDC049637, assembly GCF_040675235.1. NCBI lineage: Bacteria > Bacillati > Actinomycetota > Actinomycetes > Streptosporangiales > Streptosporangiaceae > Nonomuraea > Nonomuraea sp. NPDC049637. Next base: position 117,953 of record NZ_JBFAOM010000006.1, on the reverse strand, counting down.
GACGCACGTCCGCCTCGACGTCTTCCCCGACGGCGGCCTGGCCCGGCTCCGGGTGCACGGCGAGCTGGACGCCGACGCCCACCGGGCGGCCGTGCTGCGCTGGCTCGACCTGCTGCCGGCCGGGCATGCCGTCGAGGTGCTGCGCGGGGCCGGCATGCCCGGCAGGACCGCCGAGGAGCTCGTCGGCCGCCGGCCGTTCGCCGACGGCGACGTGCTGCCTCCGGCGCTGCTCCTGCCGGTGGGGCCGCCCCTCTGACCCTGAGGTCTATTCGGGCGGCGCGCCGAACACGTACGAGCCGGGGGCGTCCGGGTCGTCGCCGGCCCAGAACTCGGTCCAGTGGCGGCGGAACTCCTCGCGCGACAGGTGGCCGTCGCCGTCCAGGTCGAGGCGGGGGAAGATCTCGTCGGTCGACGACGGCGCGCCGTTCCACGTCTCGATCAGCGCGCCGTACTCCGAGCGGGAGATGAGGCCGTCGCCGTTGAGGTCGATGGCCTCGAACATCGCGTCGGCGGTGCCGGTGACCGCGTCGGTCATGTCGCCGAGCACGTCGACCACGCTGAGCACCTGGTCGAGGGAGACGCCGGCGTCGCCGCCGGAGGCGGCCCGGAGCACCGGCCACCAGCCGGTCATGACGGAGGTCAGCCGCTCGGGGTCGGCCGGCCCCGCGACGGCCGACCAGCGGTGGGCGAGCGCCTGGAAGTCGGCCTGGGTCAGCCGGCCGTCGCCGTCGACGTCCATCGCCCGGAAGACGCCGCCGACCTTCTTCCGCTGGAACTCACTGGCCACATCTGCCTCCACTCCTCGGGAAGCCTCAATGCTGTCGAGTGATCACTTATCGTGACCATAGTCGTTTGAGTGACTAATCCGTTACGTAGTGTGGGAGTCAGGTGAAGTCGGCGCAGCGGGCCTGCCCCTTGCCCGGCACGGTCACCCGTACGTCGACCACCTGCACGCCGCGCTCGACGGCGGTGGCGGCGGCGATCGTGCAGACGAGCTGCCCGGTCGCCATCCGCGGCAGACGGGACGCCGGCGCCCCCAGGACGAACGCGTCGCCGGTCGCCCGGACGGCCAGGCCCTTCGGCAGGCCGGTGTCGAAGCCGCGCTCGCGTTCCCCCGAGGTGGGGCCGCCTGTCAGCAGCACGACGGCTTCGGCGGCCGGCAGCGGGCCCTCCGGGCGGGTGACGGGCACGAGCCGGCCGTGCCGCACGAAGTACAGGCTGGTGCCCTGGACGAAGCCGCGGGGCGCCTCTCCGGCGCGGATCACGTCGGTGGGGCCGACTCCGCAGGCCGTGCAGACGGTCAGGATCAGGGCCAGCGGCCAGGCTCTCACGGACGGTTCCTCGGCAGGGTGAGGGTGAAGACGGCGCCAGGACCGGGGGCGACGGTGAGGTCACCGCCGTGCAGCAGGGCGTTCTCGCGGGCGATGGCCAGGCCGAGGCCGCTGCCTTCGGAGCGGGCGCGCGCGACGTCGGCCTTGTAGAAGCGCTCGAAGACGTGCGGGAGCACGTCGGCGGGCAGGCCGGGCCCCTGGTCGGAGACCTCGACGGCGACCGTCCGGCCGGTGGCGCGCACCCGGACGGCGACGGGCGGCGCGCCGTGCCGCAGCGCGTTGCCGACGAGGTTGGCGACGATGACGTCCAGGCGGCGCGGGTCGAGGGGAACGCGGACGTCCGGGGACGGCAGGTCCGCGACGACGTCGGAGCTCCAGCCGCGGGACCGCAGGCAGGCCGCGACGGCGGCGCCGACGTCCACGTCGTTGAGGTTGAGCGCGGCGGCTCCGGCGTCGAAGCGGGAGATCTCCATCAGGTCGTCGACGAGCGTGCTGAGCCGGGCGACCTCGGCGGTGATCAGCCGGGCGGCAATTCCGGCGTCGGCGTCCAGCCGGGCGGCGCCCGCTTCCAGGACGTCGGTGACGGCGGTGGCGGCGGCCAGCGGCGTGCGCAGCTCGTGGGAGACGTCCGCGACGAACTGTCGTGACCTGGCCTCCATCTCGCGCAGCTCGCCGACCGAACGTTCCAGCGCGGCGGCCGTCTCGTTGAAGCGTCCGGCCAGCCGGGCCAGCTCGTCGCCGCCGTGCACGGGCAGGCGGGTCTCCAGCCGTCCCTCGCCCAGCTGCCGGGCCGCCCGGTCCAGGTCGGCGACCGGCCGCAGGACGCCGCGCGCGGCCAGCAGCCCGGCCAGCACCGCCAGCAGCACGACGGGCACGGCCGCCGCCTGCGCGGCGCGCAGCACGGCCGTCTCGTCGGAGGCGGCCTGCCCGAGCGACTCGACGAGGTAGACGCTGATCCCCGACGGCGTGCCGCCGGCGCGGAGCATGACCCTGCCGCCGGCCACGAGGTACGGCACGCCGTCGCGCTCCACCCGCTGCCAGGCCAGCTCCGGCCACCGCAGGACGGTCGCGCGCAGCTCGGCGGTGACGCGCGCGTCGCCCGGCACGGCGCCGTCCCTGACGACGTAGACCTTGCGGTCGCCGATCTCCAGGTCCTCGGCCAGCTGGGCCAGTTCCTCGTCGCCGGCGGGCAGCGCCACGTCGCGGGACAGCAGCAGCACCCGGTTCCTGAAGTCCTTCAGCGACCGGTCCTGCGCTCCGGCCAGCAGGTTGGTGCGCGCCTTGTAGTACGTCAGCCCCGCGGCCCCCACCGCGCTCAGCCCGCCCACCAGCACGAACGTGATCACCAGCCGGACCCGCAACCCCCGCAGCCAGTTCATACCGGCCCGAAGCGGTAACCGAATCCGCGCACGGTCTGCACGTACCTCGGCTCGGCGGGCACGTCCTCGATCTTGGACCGCAGCCGCTGCACGCAGGCGTCCACCAGCCGCGAGTCGCCCAGGTAGTCGTGCTCCCACACCGACTCCAGCAACTGCTGCCTGCTGAAGACCTGGCCCGGCGTGGCCGACAGGTGCAGCAGCAGCCGCAACTCCATCGGCGGCAGCGCGACCTCCCGGCCGTTCCTGCTCACGGTGAGGGAGGCGCGGTCCACGCACAACCCGCCGTACCTCTCCACGGGCGAGGGCACACCGTCCGTACGGCGCAGCACCGCCCTGATCCGGGCCTCCAGGACCTGCGGGCGCACCGGCTTGACCACGTAGTCGTCCGCGCCCGCCTCCAGCCCGCCGACCACGTCGAAGTCGTCGCCCCGCGCGCTCAGCATCACGATCGAGGTGGACGTGGTCGCGCGGATGCGACGGCACACCTCGAACCCGTCGATGCCGGGCAGCATGAGGTCGAGCACCACCACGTCGGGGGCGAAGCGGGCCAGCCGTGCCAGCCCGTCCTCCCCGGACGCCGCCGACCGCACCTCGTGGTCCCGGCCCTTGAGGGCGAGTGTCAGAGCGTCCCTGACGTGGGGATCGTCCTCGATCAGCAAGACACGGGCCATGCGTTCCAGTATCGGCGGCCTGGCGTGCCGGTTTGTGCGCCTTCGGAAGCTATTACACGTTCATGACATGGAGCGGACGGGCTCCTCACAACGGCGGGCCACGGTGTTGACCGCCAGCCGAACCCATTGGAGGAAACCGTGTTGATCAGCAAGCGGCGTCTCGCCGTCCTGGCCGCCCTGCCCGTCCTGGCCCTGAGCGCGGCGTGCGGGACGCAGAGCTTCGCCAGCTCGTCCAGCCCCGCGCCCGACTCCGGCAAGCCCAGCTGGCACGAGACCGCGGTGAAGTTCGCCGGATGCATGCGGGAGAACGGGGTCGACATCCCGGACCCGGTCAAGGGCCAGGACCTCGACACCAGCGCCGTCAGCAAGGTCACCCAGGCCAAGCTCGACGCCGCCATGAAGGCGTGCAAGGAGTGGGACTCGACGCTGCTCGGCGGCTCCGAGCCGGCCACGCCGGAGGAGGACGCCAAGTTCGCCGCGTGGGCGCAGTGTCTGCGCAAGGGCGGCGTCTGGCAGCCCGTCGCCAAGGGCGAGGAGATGCCGGCGGGGTTCAAGCGGGTCAAGCCCGGCTCGGCCGCCGAGAAGCAGGTCTTCGAGGGCTGCGACCTGCTCCGGCCGGCCGCCCCTTACGAGGAGAACTAGCCACCCCGCACCCCGCCAGGCCATGCCCTTCCCTCTGCTGGATGAGGGGAGGGTTGGCGGGGCTCCGGGCCGGCCGCGGCTCCTGGCGTCAGGAGCCGCGGCCGGCCGTTCCCCACCGGGCCGGGCCCGGTGTCCGGCCGGTCACGGGGGCTAGGCTGGGCGCATGGGTCATGCGAAGACGTCGTTCGTCTGCCTGCCGTGCCGGGCCTCGTACAAGCAGCCCTACCCGCTGCCCGGCGACCGGGGCCGGTCGTGCCCGCGCTGCGGCGAGCCGCTGATCCACGTGGGCTCCGCCTTCGCGGCTCCCCGGCGGCGCGACACCGCGGCCTGGCGGGTGCTGTCGCTGCTGCTGCACGCGGGCGTCGGCTTCCACAAGAGTTGCTGCGGCGGGCCCGGCTACCGGCCGCGCACGCTCGGCGAGGCCCGCGCGCGGATGGCGCACGCCCGGGCCGCCGGAGAGCCGTTCGCCAAGGCCCTGACGCGTCCCGAACTGCCCTAGGACGGCCCGCATGACCATCGACGTCCGGACGCTGCTGCCCGTCGCCGAGGCGGCCGCGTCGATCGCCGGCGAGATCATCACCACCCGGGCTCCCGGCGTCGTCACCGCCAAGGGCGACCGCGACATGGCTACCGAGGTCGATTTCGCCGTCGAGCACGCCGTACGGCGGGCGTCGTCATCGCCTGCGAGGCCGGGGCCGTGGTGGTCGACCTCGACGGCAGCCCCCACGACATGACCTCCCGGGCGACCATCGCGACGAGCCCCGCCCTCGCCGCCGACCTGCTGAAACTCCTCACCGCCGCCCTCTCCCACGCTTCGGAGTAGGTCCGTCCGGTCCGGGGCACCGCGTCAGCCGCCGGCGCGGCCCTGGGCTCCGTGGGCCGCGTACAGGACGCCGAGCTGCCGGTCGATCTCCGTACGCACCGGGTCGTGTCGCGGGCCGAGGGCGTATCGCGGGTCGGTCCAGTTGCCGGGCGGATACAGCCACACCGGCCGGCCGACCAGCTCGGCCGGTTCCCACTCGTACCGCGGCCAGACGTGCGCGTGCAGGAAGGGGTCGGTGTTGCCGAGGATCTCCAGGTTCACCCGCCGGAACGCCGGGTCCAGCGCGCCGCAGGCCCGCTCGACCGCCTCACCGAGCAGCTCCATGTCCGACAGGAAGGCCATCCGCCTGGCCCGGGGCAGGTCGGACAGCCGTTGCACGCCGGGCTCGTCCGCCAGGAGAACCGAGTATCCCGGCAGGAACTGAGTGTCACCGATCACGGCGAAGCCGGCGTCCAGCCGCCTGAGCACCATGGGATTCCGCCCCGCCAACGCACTACCGACCCTGTCCTGCCGCCAGTCACCACTCATGATCCCGACCCTACACACGAGCCCCCGCGGATCCGCGGGGGCTCAGGCCTCTCCTACGGCAGGACGATCGAGCCGCTCCACTGGGTGACCGCGTCGGAGTAGACCGCGCGCAGTTCGCCGTCGAAGTACGGCGAGAAGCTCTTGTCGTAGCGCAGGTCGCCGTCGGTGTCGGCGACGCTGATGGTGATCGCGTTGAGGTAGCCCGCACGGCTGGTCTTGTCGTAGCGCAGCAGCCAGGAGGAGCCGAGGGAGCCTTCACCGGGGAACGGGGAATCGACGGCGGTGAGTTCCTCGGCCTTCAGGCTGGGCGCCTGGGCGGCGGACGTGCGTCCCGAGAAGGTTTCCAGGGTGTCGCCCGTCTGCGGGTGGGAGCCGTCCGGGTGGACGCCGGCCGGGAAGCCGAAGACGTCGACCGAGGAGTCGAGCGGCTGGTTCCAGGTCAGGCCCTGTCCCCCGACCTGGTCGACCAGCCTGCCTGCGTCGGTCAGCTCGCCCGCGGGAGAGGAGGTGACGCCGTTGTAGACGGTGACGAAGGCGTAGTCGCGGTCGTAGTCGCCGTACGCGGGGAAGTCGAAGTGGGTGAAGAGCTGCTTTCCGACGTAGAGGCCGGACGGAGCGGTGCCGGCGGAGTATCCGGGGACGAAGACCCACTTGCCGAGACCCCCGCCGTACTGCTGTTCGTAGGCGCAGTGGCCGGCGGTGGCCACGAGGTTGCGGTACTGCGACTGCATGGCGGTGCCGGTGCACCAGTGCGGCAGGCCGTCGGGGCCGACGAAGAACACCTTGCCCGTGCCGGCGGGCCCCTTGCCGGCGCTTGGGCCGCCGTCGGGCGGGAGCACGGGCGGGACGGTGCCGGGCTTGCCGTCGGCAGTGGCCGAACCGCTGAGGATGACCTCGTCGATGTCGGTCTGGACGGCGTAGGGGGTGGCGTTCGCCAGGTTGGCGCCGCCGTTGCCCAGCCAGAACGTGGCCACCTCGACAGCGGACGTCTGCGTGACCGTCAACGGGTAGCTCGCCGTGCCGACCGATCCGGCGGCGGGCGCGGCCATGAGGCCGGAAACCAGGAGGCCGGTGGCCAACACGCCCAGCGTTGTCTTCATCTGGCCCTCTCCACTCTGCTCGGGGGGTTACGGCTTTTCGAACATACGATCGCCGTCGAGGGCCGACGCTACCCGCCGGACTAAAGATGATCAACACTTTCAACAGCCGGCTGTCAACACGGCCCCTGCGCACGAGCGCCTGGCGGGCCGGGGACAATCGCCGGATGGAAGATGATCTGCCGTCTCAGCACCTCTCCGACGCGGGCATGGCCGTCGTTGCCGGAATCATGGTGTTCCTGATTCTGCTGCCCACCATCGTCTGGATCACCTTGGTGCTGTTGCGCGGCCGCAAGTAGGGCGGTCAGAGGGTGGCGTGGAGGTGGGAGAGCATCGTGCGGGGCGGGCGGCCGAGGATGTTCTCCAGGTCGGGGGTCTGCCTCTCCAGGGCGCCGGCGCGGATCCGGGCGTTCAGCCAGGCCATCGGGCCGGGGGCGGCGTCGGGGACCTCGCGGTAGGGCACGCCCAGCGCCCGCGCCACCTCCGGGTGGGTCCACAGCGGGCCGGTGAAGTCGTAGGCGCGGCCCTCGTGGCCCTCGCCGGTCAGTACGTCGGCCGCCGCCTGCGCCAGGTCGGACCGGAACGCGGTGTTCAGGCCGCGCCCTCCACCGCTCCCGGTCAGCTCGCCGCCCGAGACGCGGGGGACGAACGCGTCGCTGTAGAAGGGGTGGCGCAGGATCGTGTACGGCAGGCCGCTGCGCAGGAGGGCCTGCTCGGTGGCGTGGTGGGCCTCGGTCATGCCGGTGGCGACGGTGTCGGCGTCCAGGAAGCTGGTGTAGACGACGGCGCCGACGCCCACGTCCGCGGCGGCGGCGAGGGCGGCCAGGTGGTGGCCGATCCGGCGGCCGGGGTCGAGCTCCGGCGACGAGATCAGGAGCAGGCGGGCGGCGCCCTCGAACGCCGTGCGCAGGCTCGCCGGGTCGTCGTAGTCGCCCCGCCGCACCGGTACGCCCTCGGGCGCGCGGGCGGGATCGCGTACGGCGGCGACGACGTCCGCCCTGGTGCGCAGCCGGTCGATGACGAGACGGCCGAGCGCGCCCGACGCCGCCGAGATGACGATCATGAAGCTCCCTCTGATCGAGATGGGTGCTCAAAGTGAACTGCCGGGACGTCCGGCGACGCCACCGGTTTTCGCCGGGGCGGGCGCACGAGGGGCCCAGAGGAGCATTTCCGGAGAAGACCGCCCAGGTCACCCGGGTTAGCGTGATCGTGGACCTCTGGAGAGAACATGGACGAGCTCATCACGTACGGCAAATGGGCGTCGGTGCGCGGCTCGCTCAAGGCGGCCACCGACCGGTTCGCGAAGCTGGTCTCCATCGTCGATCCCCACGCCATGGCGACCAGGGAGTGGACCGTCGCCGAGACCGCGGCCCACGTCACCGCGATCGCCTCGCTCTACACCTGCGTGGTGCGCGGCGACGTGACCACACCGTTCCCGGAGCTGGCCGAGCCGATACTCGGGGCCAACGTCGACACGGTGAGCGCCCTGAACGAGCTGGCGTTCGAGCACTTCCCCGAGCGTGACCCGGCCGTCCTGGCCGAGCGGCTGCGCGGCGACGTCCGGGAGATCCTGCGCGCCGGCGCCGAGGTCGATCCGGCGACCCCGGTCCCCTGGCTGGGCGACGCGCGGGTGCCCGTCGCGGGCGTGCTGGCCCACCTGCTGAACGAGCTGCTGCTGCACGGCTGGGACATCGCCCGCGCGACCCGTACCCCCTGGTCGGTGCCCGCGCGGGACGCCGGCCTGTTCTTCGACCTGTTCCTCATCGGGATGATCAGGAACGACTACGGACGCCTGATGGACACCGGGACGCCCGCCCCGCCCCGCCGGATCACCGTCGGTTTCCACTCCGCGCACACCGCGCCGGCGGCGCTGGTGCTGGACCACGGGCGGGTGTCGGTGGCCGAGATGGGGCCGCAGGTGGACGCGCACGTGCGGTTCGACCCGGCGGCGCTGAACCTGTTGCTGTTCGGCCGGATGTCCAGGACGCGGGCCGCGCTCACGGGCAGGGTGGCGGTCTGGGGGCGGCGTCCGTGGCTGCTGCCGGCCTTTCTGCGGTTCGTACGCCTGCCCACGACGACGGTCCCGCGCTCGCGCGCCGAGTCCATACAGGTGTGAACGCCACAAAGTATTCACCCAGTGGGCGCATACTGGAGGAGATGAAGCGAGCCAGCGGCGATTCTCGTCGTCACCTGCCCACAAGTCCCTTCAAACCGCCGCCTCCGGCGCCACCCGCGGAGCAGTTCGACATGCACGACCGGGTGAGCCACGACCGATTCGGCCTCGGTGTCGTCATCGGTGTGGAGGACGACGTCGCCGTTCTGGTCGACTTCGGATCCCGGCAGGAACGGATCACGACGCCGTTCAACAAGCTGTACAAACTCTGAGAGCCGGTCCGCGACGCCCGTGTGCCCCGAGGGCCGCATGGGCGGGACCGACGCGCGCCGGGCCCGGCTGAGGGCGCCGGGTTCAGTGACTCACGGGGACAGAAGCTCGTGGGTCAATGGCTCATGAGGTCAGTGGCCCGCGGAGTCAGTGGCCCGCGGAGTCAGTGGCCCGCGGAGTCAGTGGCCCGCGGAAGTGGGGTCGGCGGTTCAGGGGGTGACGATGGCGAAGTCGGGGGCCGGTGAGTCGAGCACGGCGACCAGCCGCTGGAGCGCCGTGATGTCGCCCTCCCGCTCCACCCCCTCCACGCCCTTCCCGGCCAGCAGGCCGAGCAGCTGCGCCCTGGTGAGGCGGAGCGTGAGGTCCACGGGCTCCTCCGGCGGGTTCAGCCGCTGGACGAGCACGCCGTTGGACAGCGTGGTGCGGTACAGCTCCCCCAGGTCCGTCAGGTGCCAGTCGATCGACAGGCTCTCGTGCCAGGCCCTGGGGCCGTCCACGCGGATGGCGAGGGAGTCGAAGATCTGCTCCACGGTCAGGGCCGCGACCAGGTCGGGCGAGGTGGTGGTGACGCGGGTGGGCGCGATGCCGTCGGTCAGCTCCATGGCCCCGGTCAGGTACGAGTTGCGCCACGTCCCGTTCTCCGCGCCCTGGCCGAGCCGGGTGTAGACCTCGGCCAGCAGGTCCCTGGCCGCCTTGTTGCCCTCGTCGGCGAAGACGGCGTGGTTCAGCAGCTGGACGGCGAAGCGCAGGTCGTTCTCCTCGATGTAGCGGCGGGCGAAGGCCACGACGGCCGCGCCGCCGCCCATGCACTCGACGTACCGGATCGCGCTCTCCCTGGGCGGGTGCTCCCACAGGTGGGCGGGGTTGCCGTCGTACCAGCCGAGGTAGCGCTGGTAGACGGCCTTGACGTTGTGGCTGACCGAGCCGTAATAGCCGTGGGTGTGCCAGACCTGTTCCAGCGCGGGCGGCACCCGCATCTGCTCGGCGATCTCGGCGCCGGTCAGGCCCTTGTTGAGCAGGCGCAGCGTCTGGTCGTGCAGGTAGGCGTACAGGTCCCGCTGCTCCTGGAGGAACCGGACGATGTTGCTCCTTCCCCAGGTCGGCCAGTGGTGGGAGGCGAAGGCGACCTCGGCCCGCTCGGCGAGCAGCGTGAGCGTCTCCGACAGGTAGCGGGCCCAGACGCGGGCGTCGCGCACCTGGGCGCCGCGCAGCGTGAGGATGTTGTGCAGGTTGTGGGTGGCGTTCTCGGCCAGGCACAGGGCGCCGCGGTCGGGGAAGAGGAAGTTCATCTCGGCGGGGGCCTCGGTGCCGGGGGTGAGCTGGAAGACGATCCGCACCCCGTCCACGATCTCCTCCTGGCCGGTGCGGCTGACGTCCACGGTGGGCGGGATGAGGGACGTGGTGCCGGTCGAGGACGTCATGCCGAGGCCGCAGCCGATCTGGCCGTCCGGGGCGTGCGGCAGGGCGAGGCCGAACATGTAGCCGGCGCGGCGGTTCATGGCGGGGCCGGCGTAGACGTTCTCGGAGACCGCGTGGTCCATGAAGCCGGCGGGGGCCAGGATCGGCACGTTGCCGTCGGTGACGCCGCGTACGCCGCCGAAGTGGTCGACGTGGCTGTGGGTGTAGACGACGCCGGTGACCGGCCGGTCGCCGCGGTGGCGGCGGTAGAGCGCGAGCGCGGCGGCGGCGCACTCGGTGGAGACCAGCGGGTCGATGACGATGACGCCGATGCCGCCCTCGACCAGGGTCATGTTCGACAGGTCCAGGCCGCGTACCTGGTAGATGCCGTCGGCGACCTCGTACAGGCCCTGTTTGGCGCAGAGCTGGCTCTGCCGCCACAGGCTGGGATGGGCGGTCTCGGGGCATTCGGCGTTGAGGAATGCGTAGGAGTCGTTGTCCCAGACGACCTCGCCGCTTCTCGACGTGACCACGGCGGGGGTCAACTTCGCGATGAAGCCGCGATCAGCGTCCTCGAAGTCGCCCGTGTCATGAAATGGAAGGTCTGCCATGTCTGCTCGCATGCCCCTGAATGGACGCTCGTAGCTCAATAACCAGCCCCAATAGCATGAAACTCGGGCAATAAGGACAGGGAGCGGCGGCGTAGCGGCGCGGACGGTGTGATTGGGTGGTCCCAGACTGATCTATCGGGGGTGGTCATGGAAGCCTGCGTGTTCGACCTCGACGGCGTGCTCGTCGACTCCGAACCCGTCTGGGAGCAGGTGCGGCGCGCCTTCGTCGCCGACCACGGCGGCACCTGGCAGCCCGACACGCAGTCCAGGCTGATGGGCATGAGCACCGGCGAGTGGGCGGCCTACCTGCACGAGCTGGGGGTGCGCCTGACGCCCGACGAGATCGCCGCCGGCGTGATCGACCAGATGGCCGAGCGCTACCAGGACGGCGTGCCGCTGCTGCCGGGCGCCCGCGAGGCCGTGCGCCGGCTGGCCGGGCGGTTCACCCTCGGCCTGGCCAGCTCGTCGCCGCGGCGGCTGATCGACGTGGTGCTCGACGCGGCCGAGCTGCGCGAGTACTTCGTGACCACGGTCTCCACGGAGGAGGTCGCGCGCGGCAAGCCCGCCCCCGACGGCTACCTGGAGGCGGCCCGGCGGCTGGAGATCTACCCGAAGGACTGCGTGGCGGTCGAGGACTCCAGCAACGGGCTGCGTTCGGCGCACGCGGCCGGCATGCGGGTGATCGCCGTGCCGCACCCCGGCTACCCGCCCGACGACGACGCCCTGGCGCTGGCCTGGCAGGTCCTGCCCGACCTCGACGCGCTCACGGTCGAGGCGCTGACGTGACGACCGACGGCATAGGCGTCCGCCTCCGGACGCCGTCCGACCTGGACGCCTGCGCCCACGCCCTGGCCCTGGTGCACGCCGCCGACCGCTACCCCGTCGACTGGCCGGCCGACCCCCAGGGCTGGCTGACCCCTGGCGACCTCCTGCGCGCGTGGGTGGCGGTCGAGGAGGGCCGGGTGCTCGGCCACGTCGGCCTGGCAGGCGCCGCCGAGGGCCCGCAGGTCACCCGGCTCTTCGTGGTGCCCACCGCCCGGGGCCGCGGGCTGGCCGCCGTCCTGCTGGACACCGTGCGGCAGGCCGCCGGGAGGCCCGTCCTGCTGGAGGTCTCCGACGAGGGCCGGGCGGCCGTCGCGCTCTACGAGCGGCTGGGCTGGCGCCGCGTCGCCAGCACCCGCGCGCGGTGGCTCAACGCCGCGGGCGAACCCGCCCTGCTCCACCACTACGTGAGCCCGTGAAGCTATCCTTTGGGAATCGTGCGAGACATCACGGTATTTTCTGGCAGCGCCCACCCCGAGCTGGCTGAGGAGATCTGCTCCCATCTCGGCACCCCGCTCCACCCCGTCAAGGTCGCCCGCTTCGCCAACGACGCGCTTGAGGTGCAGCTCCAGGCGAACTGCCGCGAGCGCGACGTGTTCCTCATCCAGCCCCTGGTGCCGCCGACGCAGGAGAACCTGGTCGAGCTGCTGCTCATGATCGACGCGGCGCGCGGCGCCTCCGCGGCCAGGACGACCGTGGTCCTGCCTCATTACGCCTACGCCAGATCAGACAAGAAGGACGCGCCCCGCATCTCCATCGGCGCCCGCCTGGTCGCCGACCTGATGGTGGCCGCGGGCGCGAACCGGGTGCTGGCCATGACGCTGCACTCGCCACAGGTGCACGGCTTCTTCAGCGTGCCGGTCGACCACCTGCACGCGCTGCGCGAGCTGGCCGCGCACTTCCGCCGCCACGACCTGTCGAACACCGTCGTCGTCTCCCCCGACCTGGGCAACGCCAAGGAGGCCGCGCACTTCGCCCGGCTGCTGGGCACCGGCGTCGCGATGGGCGCCAAGCAGCGCTTCGCCGACGACCGCGTGGTGATCAGCTCGGTCATCGGCGAGGTCGCCGGCAAGGACGTGATCATCCTGGACGACGAGATCGCCAAGGGCAGCACGGTCATCGAGCTGCTCGGCCGGCTGCGCGAGCAGGGCGTCAACTCCGTCCGGGTGGCGTGCACGCACGGGCTGTTCGCGGGCGGGGCGATCGAGCGGCTCAGCGCGTTCCCCGAGGTCCTGGAGATCGTCTGCACGAACACCGTGCCGCCGCCCAAGCCGAGTGACAAGCTGACCGTGTTGTCGATCGCGCCGGCGCTGGCCGAGGCGATGCGCCGGATCCACGACGGCGAGTCGGTGAGCGCTCTGTTCAGCACGTCCTGACGGCCCGCCCGGTGATCTTCCGGGACGGCCGGGAATGGATCATAGTGGACATCATGCATGCGGCCACAGACGACCTGCTCCGACGGTTCCGAGACGGCGTGGGCGAGATCGTGCCCCTGGTGTCGCTGTGGGCGCACGGCTCGCTGGGCGCCGGCGACTACCAGCCGGGGCGCAGCGACCTCGACCTGATCGCGGTGGTCGAGACGCCGGTCACGATGGAGCAGTGGCGCCGGATCAAGGGGCTGCACCGCGGGCTCGGCCTGCCGCTCGCCGACCTCCTCCACTGCTCCTACCTGCCGCTGGAGGAGCTGGCCGACCCGCGGGTCGAGCACGTGACGTGGGCCCACGAGCAGATCTACCGCCGCCCGGTGACGGCGGTGACCCGCCGCGAGCTGCACACGGCCCCGCTCGTGCTGCACGGGCCGCCGCCCGCCGAGCTGCTGCCGGCCGTCTCCGACGCCGTGCTGGCCGACTTCGTCCGTACGGACCTGCGCGAGTACTGGCTGGACAAGACCCGAGGGCGGCGGCGCTGGCTGCGGGACGTCTGGGTGGACCTCGGCGTGCTGACCGTCGCCAGGGCCTCGGTCACGCTGCGGGAGGGCCGGTTGATCACCAAGCGGGAGGCCCTGGACGTGCTGGCCGGGATGGGCGCGCCGGAGGTCGTCCTGGCCGACGTGCGCGCCCGCCGGTACGGCACGCCGCGCCCGGCGCTGAGCCGCTTCAGAAGGGGCCGGCTGACCCGCGCCTTCGTCCGGTCGGCCATCGGGAAGGTGCTCGCGGAGGGCCCCGGCGAGACCTGAGCCCGCCCCCGTCTCATTGGACAGGACAGCCGCCCCCCGCGGATCGCCGGGGGATAGTCTTGGCCCCGAGTTACCACCTGAACCGGGGAAAGGGCGGCAAATGGGGGAGATCAGGCAGTCCTATCTGGTGGCCGCGTCGTCGGCGATGTCGCTGCTGCGTGACCCGGCCGTGCGGGCGGCGTGGGACAAGCCCAGCGCGCTGACCGAGTTCAGCGTCGCGGGCCTGGCCGGGCACCTGGCCCACCAGATCGTCAGGGTCACCGACGTGCTGGACTCCGGCGAGCAGCCCGGGGCGCCGATCCCGCTGATCGAGCACTACACGAGGTCGCCGTGGGTGCAGGCCGGCCTCGACCACGAGAGCAACGTCAGCGTCCGGGTGGGCGGCCAGGCGGCCGCCGCGGACGGGCACGCCGCGCTCGTCGAGCGCACGCAGGCGCTGCTGGACCGGCTGCTGGCCGAGCTGCCCGCCGAGCCGGCGGACCGGGTCGTGCGGCTGCCGTGGACCGGCTGGTCACTGCGGCTCGACGACTTCCTGCTCACCAGGGTGATGGAGCTGGTCGTGCACTCCGACGACCTGGCCGCCAGCGTGGGCGTCGAGACGCCGGAGCTGCCGCCGTCGATCAACGAGCCGGTCGTGGAGCTGCTGGCCCGCCTGGCGGTGCACCGGCACGGCGCGACCGCCGTCATCCGCACCCTGAGCAGGGCCGAACGCGCCCCCGCCACGATAAGCGCCTTCTAGCCCCCGGCCCGTTTCACGACCCGGCCACCAGGCGCAGGGCCTCGGCCACCTCGCGCCCGGACAGCGCGCTGTCCGGGTCGAGCAGCCACTGCGCCAGGAACCCCGTCAGCATGGCCTGGTACAGCGAGCCCACCAGCCGGGCCCGCTCGGGGTCGGTCTCCGCCCGCACGTCCTGGAACAGCTCGGCGAGCCCCAGCCGCGCGCCCTTGATCGCCGGGACGAGCTGCTCGCGCAGCTCCGGCACGTGATCGATCTGCCCGAGCAGCTCAAGCTGGGTGACCCAGAGCGGCCGCAGCCGGTCGAACGACTCCACCACCCGGTCCCACGCCGCCTCGAACCGCTCCAGCGGTGAGGCGCCCTCCTCGGTGTCGGCGACGAGCGTGCGCGCCAGGTCGTCGCCCCATTCCTGCATCACCTCGAACAGCGCCTCGTTCATCAGCGCGTCCTTGGACTTGAAGTGGTAGCCGATGCCCGCGAGGCTCACGCCCGACGCGGTCGCGATGTCGCGCGCGGTGGTACGCGAGTAGCCCTTCTCGATCAGGCAACGCTTCGCTCCGGCCAGCAGGTCTTCCCTGTTTCCCATGCCCAGACGTTAGCACGAACGTCTGAAAACTTCGTCCTAGACAAGCGTCTGAGACGCGTGTACCGTTCACGGCATGAAGAACGTCCTGATCTCCGGCGCGAGCATCGCCGGCACCTCGCTGGCCTACTGGCTGCGCCGCCACGGCTGCACCGTCACCGTCGTCGAGCGCGCTCCGGCCGTCCGCACCGGCGGCTACAAGGTCGACATCCGCGGCGCCGCCCTCGACGTGATCGGCCGCATGGGCCTGCTGGAGGCGGTCACCGCCCGCAGCACCGGCATGCGCGTCGCCACCCACTACGACCGCAAGGGCCGCGCACTGGCCACCATGGACGCCGACCTGTTCGGCGGCCGCGCGGGCGACGACGTCGAGATCATGCGCGGCGACCTCAACGAGCTCCTGTACGACCTCACCCGCGACGACGCCGAATACCTCTTCGGCGACTCCGTCACCGCCGTCTCCGACGACGGCCTGGTCACCTTCGAGCACGCCGCGCCGCGCCGGTTCGACCTGATCGTCGGCGCGGACGGCATGCGGTCCAACATCCGCAGGATCGTGTTCGGGCCGGACGCCCGGTTCGTCCGCGACCTGGGCTACTACGTCTCGATCAGCACCGTCCCCAACACCCTGGGCCTGGACCGCGAGGAGGCCGTGCACGCCGCCCCCGGCCGCACCGCCAACGTCTACAGCACCCGCCAGGACGGCGCCGCCAAGGCGCTGTTCATGTGGTCCTCCCAGCCGCTGTCCTACGACCACCGCGACACCGGCCGCCAGAAGGACCTGCTGGCCGAGGCCATGGCGGGGGTCGAGTGGGAGGTGCCGGCGCTGCTCGGCGCGGTGCGCGCCGCCGACGACTTCTACTTCGACTCGGTCAGCCAGGTGCACATGGACAGCTGGTCGAAGGGCCGGGTCGTGCTGCTCGGGGACGCCGCCTACTGCGCCTCGCCGGCCTCCGGGCAGGGCACGAGCCTGGCGATCGTGGGCGCGTACGTGCTGGCGGGCGAGCTGGCCGAGGGCGGCGGCGCGGCGGGCTACGAGCGGGAGATGCGGGAATTCGTCCGGGTCAACCAGGAGCTCGGCCCGGTGAACGTCAGGGGCATGGTGATGGGTTCACGACTGGCGCTGTGGTTCCAGCTCAGGATGCTCAAGCTGCTGCCGTACCTGCCGGGCAAGGAGAAGGTCGTGGAGCGGGTCGCCGGGGCGATCCACCGGGCGGCCGTGGCGATCCGGCTCAAGAACTACTCGGAATGAAGCGTTCCGTTCTGCTATAGTAAGAGCAGAACGTTCCGTTCCGAAAGAAGTGGGGTTCACATGACCATCCTCGTCACCGGTGCCACCGGGACCGTCGGCCGCCTCGTCGTCGAGGAGCTCCTCCAGGCCGGCCGGCAGGTCCGCGCGCTGACCAGGAACCCCGCCAAGGCCGCACTCCCCGAGGGCGTCGAGGTCGTCGGCGGCGATCTCGCCGAGCCGGCCTCCCTGGCCGCCGCCTTCGAGGGCGTCACCGGGGTGCACTTCATCAACTTCGCCGGCGACGACTACACCCCGCTGCCCGACGGCGCCGGGCTCGCCGAGCTGGCCGTCAAGGCGGGCGTGCGCCGGGTCACCGTGCTCGGCGGCCGCGAGGACGGCGAGCTGGAGCAGGCGCTGGCCGCCGCCGACCTGGAGTGGACGCTGCTCCACCCGGTCGAGTTCATGGCCAACACGCTCCAGTGGTGGGCGCACACGATCAGGACGGAAGGCGTCATCAAGGAGCCGTTCGGCGACCGGCTGAGCGCTCTGGTGCACGAGCGCGACATCGCCGCGGTGGCCGCGAAGGTGCTGACCGAGGGCGGCCACGGCGGCCGGACGTACGTGCTGACCGGCCCCCGCGCGATCACCCTGCGCGAGAAGGTGGCCGTCCTGGCCGAGGCCGTCGGCAGGGACGTCGGGTTCGTCGAGCTCACCGTGGACGAGGCGCGGGCCAAGTGGCGCGCCGACGGCATGGGCGAGCAGACCATCGAGTTCCTGGTCGGCGCGCTGGGCAACACGCCGGAGGTCGGCTACACGGTCGTCCCGACCGTCCGGGAGATCACCGGCCGGGACGCGCGTGACTTCGCCGAGTGGGCGCGCGAGCACGCCGACGCGTTCCGCGGATGAGCTACCCGGTGACCGCCGCGTAGTGGCAGGCGGCCTGGGCGTCGGGGACCGCGGGCAGGATGCTCAGCGCCTGCGACCGGCAGGCCGCGTCCACGCCCGCCTCCGCCGCGCGGCCGGAGGCCAGCACGTGACAGCGGGGATGGAACCGGCAACCACCCGGCACCCTGGTCGGGTCCGGCGGCTCGCCGGTCAGCACGATCCGCTCGGGCGACTCCGGCAACACCGACATCAGCGCCTGCGTGTACGGGTGCCGCGGCGCCGTCAGCACCTGCTCCACCGGCCCCGACTCGACGATGCGCCCGAGGTACATGACCGCGACCCGGTCGGCGATGTTCCAGGCCAGGCCGAGGTCATGGGTGACGACCAGGGCCGACAGGCCGAGGTCGGTCTTGAGCTTGAGCATCAGCGCCAGGATCTCGCCGCGCACGGAGGCGTCGAGCGAGGCCACGGGCTCGTCGGCGATCAGCACCTTCGGGTCGAGGGCGAGCGCGCCGGCGATCACGACCCGCTGCCGCTGCCCGCCGGACAGCTCGTGCGGGTAACGCAGGAAGAAGCGCTCGGGCGGTCGCAGCCCGGCCCTGGACAGGGCCGAGGCCACGATCTCCGCCTCGCCGGGCAGGCGGTGGATGCGCGGCCCCTCGGCGACCGCCTCGTAGACGGTCTGGCGGGGGTTGAGCGAGCCCATCGGGTCCTGCAGGACGAGCTGGACCTGGCGGCGGTAGGACCTGAGCGCCTTGGAGCCGTAGTCCAGCGCGTTGCCGTCGTAGCGGACCTCGCCGGACGTGGGGCGTTCGAGGCCGAGCAGCGTGCGGGCCAGCGTGGTCTTGCCGCAGCCCGACTCGCCGACCAGGGCCACGATCTCGCCCTGGCCGATCGACAGGTTGACGCCGTCGACGGCGCGGGCGCTGCGGCCCCGCGAGGAGAACGCGACGTGCAGGTCACGGGCCTCCAGCAGCGCGCCCTTGCCCGTCGAGACGGTCTCGGCCGCGGTCTGCGTCTCGGTCATGAAGCCTCGACCTCCTCCTTGGAGCGTACGTGCACGCACGCCGCGGCGTGGCGGGGACCGGCGGGCCACAGCTCGACGTCGAGGCCCGCGCATTCGTCCAGCGCGACCGGGCAGCGCGGGTGGAACGCGCAGCCGGTCGGGAGCTGCATCGGGTCCGGCGGGTCGCCGCCGAGCCCCTTGGGGGCCAGCCGCGAGACCGGGTCGCCCACGGTGGGGAACGCGGCCGCCAGCGCCCGGCTGTAGGGGTGGCGGGCGTCGCGGAACACCTCGCGGGAGGGGCCGTGCTCGACCACCCGCCCGGCGTACATGACCGCGAGCTGGTCGCAGACGTCGGCCAGGACCGACAGGTCGTGCGAGATCATGATCAAGGAGATGCCGTGCTCGGCGATCAGTTCCTTGATCAGCGTCAGGACCTGCGCCTGGACCATCACGTCGAGCGCGGTGGTGGGCTCGTCGGCGATGATCAGTCGGGGCGAGCAGGCCAGCGCCATCGCGATCATCACGCGCTGCCGCTGACCGCCGGACAGCTCGTGCGGGTAGCTGCGGGCCCGCCAGGCGGGCAGGCCGACCTGTTCGAGCAGCTCGCCGACGCGCTTGCGGGCGCCGTCCGGCTTGGCCAGGCCGTGGACGAGCAGCGGCTCGGCGATCTGCTCGCCGATCCGGCGCACGGGGTTGAGGCCGTGCTGCGCGCCCTGGAACACGATCGAGGCCTCGGCCCAGCGCACGGCCCGCATGCGCCCCCACTTCATGGTGAGGACGTCGTCGCCGTCGAGCAGGATCCGGCCGCCGACGCGCGTGCTCTTGGGCAGGAGCCGGAGCAGCGCCATGGCCAGCGTCGACTTGCCGGATCCCGACTCGCCGGCGACCCCGAGCGCCGCTCCGGGGTCGAGGGTCAGCGACACGCCGCGCACCGCGGGCACCTCGCCCGACGCGATGCGGTAGGTCACCGACAGGTCGTCCAGTTCGAGGAGACTCATGCCGCCCTCCTGAGCCTTGGGTTCAGCACGGCCTCCAGCGCCCGTCCGACGAGGGTGAACGCCATGACGACCACGAGGATGGCCAGACCGGGGAGGATGATGTACCACCACGCGCCCTCGTTGGCCGCGCCGTAGTCGTAGGAGCCGCGCAGCATGGTGCCCCACGACGTCTTGTTCGCGCTGGCGCCGAGGAAGGCCAGCGTGGACTCGGTGACGATCGCGCTGGCCACCTCCAGCGTCGTGCTGGCCAGCAGCAGCGGCGCCACGTTGGGCAGCACGTGCCGGGTGGTGATGTGCCAGTGGCCGCCGCCGAGCGCCTTGGAGCGTTCGATGTAGGGCCGGGCCTCGACGGCGAAGGTCTGCGCCCTGATCAGCCGGGCCGTGGACGGCCAGGTGGTGACCCCGATCGCCATGATGATGGTGAACGTGCTGCCGCCGAGGATGGCCGCCAGCACCAGCGCGGTCACCAGCGAGGGCAGCACCAGGAACCAGTCGGTGATCCGCATCAGCGCGCCGCCGAGCCAGCCGCCGAAGTGCCCTGCGGCGATGCCGATGACCATGCCGATCACGATGCTGAGCAGCGCGGCGAGGAAGCCGATGAGCAGCGAGGCGCGCGAGCCCCACCAGATCATCAGCAGGATCGACCGGCCCGACTCGTCGGTGCCGAAGGGAAAGTCCAGGCCGGGGGCCTGGAACTTCTCGCCCGGCGCGTCGATGACGCTCGTCACGCCCTCGTCGATGAACAGCGGCGCGACCAGCGCCAGCACCACGGCCACCAGCAGGACGACCATCCCGGCCACCCCGGCGCGGTGCCTGCGGAAGTCGGTCCAGAAGTTGGTCAGCGCCTGCCGCCTGCGCGTGGCAGCGACACTCGTCATGCCGACCTCACCCTCGGGTCGAGAACGTGGTAGAGCAGGTCGGCCAGCGTGTTCATGAGGATCACGGCCACGGTGATGAGCATGAACGTGCCCTGCATGAGCGTGAAGTCGGGCACCCGCACCGCCCGGTAGAACAGCTGCCCGAGGCCCGGCCAGGTGTAGATCGTCTCCACGGTGACCGCGCCGCCGACCACGAAGCCGATGCGCATGAAGACCAGCGTCACCGTGGGCAGCAGGGCGTTGGGCACCGCGTGGCGGCGGCGTACCTCGTCGTCGCGCAGGCCCTTGGCGCGGGCCACGGTGACGTAGTCCTGGCTGACCTCCTCCAGCAACGACGACCGCATGACCAGCAGGTACTGGGCGTAGATCACCGCCACCAGGGTCAGGCACGGCAGCACCATGTGCGAGGCCACGTCGAGCAGGTAGGCGAACCCGTCGGGCGCGTCGACGCTCTCGATGCCGCGGAAGGGCAGGATGCCGGGGATCGGGCCGATGCCCACGCCCAGCACCATCATCAGCAGCAGGCCGAGCCAGAACGTCGGCACCGACCACAACACCAGCGACAGGCCGGTGGAGAAGCGGTCGAACCGGCTCCCCCGCTGCCATCCGGCCCTGGTGCCCTGCCAGATGCCCAGGCTGACCGCGATGACCAGACCGGTCCCGGCCAGCAGCAGCGTCGGGCCGATGCGCTCGCCGATGAGGTCGAGCACCGGCCGCTTGTACTCGTACGACGTGCCCAGGTCGAGCCTGAGCGTCTTGCCGACGAAGTCGAAGAACTGGTCGAGCACCGGCTTGTCGAGACCGAGCCGGTGACGTTCCAGGTCGAGCTGCGCCGGGGTCATGTTGCGGCCCTGCGCCAGGTTCCGCACCGGATCGCCGGGCAGCAGGCGGAAGACGAAGAACGTCCCGACGATCACCGCGGCGATGCTGAACAGCGCCCCGCCGACCTTCGACAACGCGTACCTCAGCGTGCCGCGGCGGGCGGGGCTGTCCTCACCAGGGCCCGCCGCCTGGACGGCGGCGGGCTCTGCTGCTTCGAGCGGTGTGGTCATTCGCGCTCGTCCGCGGCGCTCTTGCGCCGCCTGGTCAGGAAGAAGGCCACGAGGCCGATGACCACCACGCCGCCGACCACGCCGACGATGAGACCGGTGTTGGAGCCGGACTCGCCGCCCGCGCCGGAGCCGCCGGCCGCGGACGCCTTGACGTCGGCCGTGTAGAACGGCCAGTAGCCGCTGCCGCCGTACAGCAGGCCCTTGTCCTCGGGGATCGGGGTGATGCTGGTGATGCGGTCCTTGCGGTAACCCTCGAGGTCGTTGGGGTAGTAGATCGCGATGACGGGGGCGTCGGTGTAGAGCCGCTGCTCCATCTGCTTGATCAGCTCGGCGCGCTTGGGCCGGTCGAGCTCCTTGAGCTGCTCCTGGTAGAGCTTCTCGAAGGTCGGGTCGCAGTAGAACGACTCGGTGCCGCCGCCCTCGCCGCCCGGCGCCGGCCTGCGGCTGCACAGGTGGGTGGCCAGGATCTCCTCGGGGTCGGGGTTGACCGACCAGCCGCTGATCGCGATGTCGAACAGCGCCGTGACGCCGGTCTCCTCGGTGAACTTGCTGGAGTCCAGCTTCTGGGTGGTCAGCGTGACGCCGATCTCCTTGAAGAAACCGGTCAGGTACTCGGCGAGCTTGTCCTCGATCGGCGTGTCGGTGTGGATGCTGAAGCGGAACTCCAGCTTGCGCTTGCCGTCGGGCATCGTGCGGACGCCGTCGGCGCCCTTCTTGTAGCCGGCGTCGTCGAGGATCTTGTTCGCCTTGGCCACGTCGTAGGTGACCTTCTCCTCGCCCGTGGCCTCCCAGAAGAAGTCCTTGTACATGGGCGGGATGATCGAGCCGTCGGCCGGCTTGGCCAGACCGCCCTGCACCTCGTCGACCAGCTTCTGCTTGTCGATGGCGAAGTGGATCGCCTGGCGCACCTTCGGGTCCTTCAGCGCCGGGTGACCGTCGCCGATGGGCTTGTTGTCGGTGGTGGTGGCGCCGTGGTTGATCTGCAGGTACGCGGCCCGGCGGCCCTGGGTGTTCCACGCCTCGATGTTCGGGTCGTTCTCGATGGCCTGGAACTCCGGCGGCGTCATGCGGCCGAGCAGGTCGATGTCGCCCTTCTTGAGCCCGGCGATGGCGGCCTGCGGGTTGTCGTAGAAGATGAACTGGAGCTCGTCGATCTTCGGCTTGCCCCGCCAGTAGTTGGGGTTGGCCTTCAGCTTGACGTACTGGTCCTTCTTGTGCTCGACCGCGATGAACGGGCCGCTGCCGACGGTGGGGTACGTGTCCCCCTCGTAGTTGGCCATGTCGGTGACCTTCTCCCACACATGCTTGGGCATGATCGGGACCGGGTTCTCCAGCATGGACGCCTGCGGCGCCTTGGTCTTGATGATCAGGTCCTGGCCGTTGGCGGTGACGCTCGCGAAGTTCTCCACGGCGGGGCCGTTGGCCGTCTTGGCCGCCTCGTCCGTCATCATCTTGTTGAACGTCCAGGCGGCGTCCTCGGCCGTGACCGGCTGGCCGTCGGACCACTTGGTGTTACGGATCTTGAACGTCCAGGTGAGCCCGTCGTCGGACGTCGTCCACGACTCGGCGAGGTCGGGGCTGGGCTGGAGCGTCTTGGAGTCAGGGACGGTGAGGAAGCCGTACATCGTGCGCTGGATCGCGGTGGAGACCAGCCGGACCGCCAGGAACGGGTTCATGTGGTCCATCGCCTGGGTGGCGCCGACGCGTAGGACCTTCTTCCCCGCCGCAGGTTCCTGGGCCTGGGCCGCCGTGGCGCCTTGGCCGGCCACTAACAGCGCTACGCCCAGCACAGCCAGGCGTGCGAACCATTTCCTCATGATGCCTCACCTTCAGGCGGGGGATTCCTGTGTAGATGAAGGCACACCATACGGAGACCGCGTGTCAACGAGTGGCGGAAAATTGTTTCATTCTCGTTTCCTTTTGCGGTGTAAATTTTCAGTAGGCTTGGCACTACCGTGATCAGGTGCCCCGCCTGCCCGTTCTCCTCGCCGCCGTCGCGACCGTCGTGGCCGGCCTCGCCGTCCGGGGGCTGTGGGACGGGCCTGTGCCCAAATACGCGGGCGACGCGCTCTACACCGCGCTGATCTACGCGCTCGTCGTGCTGGCGCTGCCGCGGGTGCGGCCATGGGTCGCCGCCGTGGGGTCGGGCGGGCTGAGCTGGGCGATCGAGTTCGCCCAGCTCGGTGAGATCCCGGCAGTCCTGCGGCCACTGCTGGGCAGCACCTTCAACCCGCCCGACCTGCTCTGGTACGCCGTCGGCGCGGCCGCCGCGTGCGCCGCGCACACCCTGTGGGCCCGGCGCCGATCCCGCTGAGAGGTCAGTGGCAGCCGCCCGAGCCGCAGCACGAGCCGGCCTGCGGCAGCAGCTCCCGGCCGCCGCCCAGCTCGTAGCCGGCCTCGACGACGGCCGACTCGATGACGGCCTGGTCGATCGGCGCGCTGCTGGTCACGACCATCTCCTTGGCCGCGAGGTCGACCTCGACGGCCTGGACCCCGTCGACCTTGCCAACCTCGGCCCGCACCGAGCTGACGCAATGGCCACAGGTCATGCCCTCGACCTGGTACGCGGTGATCACCATGCCCGAACTCCTCTTCTCTCGGCTTCGCGCCTCACACTATACCCCCCAGGGGTAAATGTGCATACTTCCTCGATGTCCGGAAAGGGGAGGGGAAAACGAAGGGACAGTCATGGTGAACGGCAAGACCATCGCGTTCCTGGTCGCTCCGGAAGGGGTCGAGCAGGTGGAGCTCACCGAGCCGTGGAAGGCGGTCAAGCAGGCGGGCGGCACGCCCAAGCTGGTCTCCACGTCCTCGGGACAGATCCAGGCGTTCAACCATCTGGACAAGGCCGACACCTTCCCCGTGGACGCCACGGTGGACGACGCCGACCCCGGCGACTTCGACGCCCTGCTGCTTCCCGGCGGCGTCGCCAACCCCGACTTCCTGCGCACGGTGCCGGAGGCCGTCCGGTTCGCGCGGGCCTTCTTCGACGCCGGCAAGCCGGTGGCCGCCATCTGCCACGCCCCCTGGACGCTGGTCGAGGCGGACGTCGTGCGCGGGCGTACGCTCACGTCCTGGCCGAGCCTGCAGACCGACCTGCGCAACGCTGGCGCGACCTGGAAGGACCAGGAGGTCGTGGTCTGCACGGACGGCCCGAACACCCTGGTCACCAGCCGCAAACCGGACGACCTCAAGGCCTTCTGCCAGGCCGTCACGGACGCCTTCTCGGCATAGCCCGACATACCGCCTTCGGCGGCCTCAGCCGCGCAGCAGGGCCTCGGCGACGCCGCGCACCGAGGCTCTGAGCCGGTCGGCGCCGCCCTCGGCCATCACGTGCCGGGCGAGGTCGGCGTCGAACGAGGCCAGCAGCGTGTGGGCGGCGAACTCGGCGTCGAGCCCCGGCGCGGCCGCCGCGACCAGCGCCGTCACGTGGGCGTGCCACCGCAGGTAGGTGGGGTCGCGGTATTTGTCGGCCGCGCAGGCCCGTTCGTGCGCGGCGAACAGCGCCAGGTTGCGCTCGGCCAGCCCGGCCAGCTCGTCCAGGAACGCGAGCAGCCGCTCCCGCGGCGGCGCCCCGGGCCCGAGCGGCGAGCCGGGCGACTCGATGGCCTCGGCCAGGGCGGCGGCGCGCTCGGCCAGCAACTCCTGGAACAGCCCGGTCCTGCTGCCGAAGCGGCGGAACAGCGTGCCCTTGCCCACCCCGGCCGCCGCGGCCACCCGGTCGAGCGAGATGTGCTCGGCGCCGTGGGCGTCCAGGAGCTCTTCTGCGGCCCGCAGGATCGCCTCCCTGTTGCGGGTCGCGTCTGATCGCACCAAGGCCCCTCCTTGCAACCGGACTGTCGGTCCCCATAGTATCCCGCAATGAAGCGGACCGCCGGTCCGCATGGTTGCGGGAGGACTTCGTATGCGCGCACTGGTGGTCGGCCCGGGGGCCGTGGGGCGGCTCGCCGACGTCCCCGAGCCCGTTCCGGGGGCCGGGCAGGCACTCGTCGAGGTGCGGCGGACGTCGGTCAACTTCAGCGAGCTGCGGCACATGGGCCGCCTGCCGGAGGGCGTCGTGCTCGGCTACGACGCCGCCGGGGTGGTGCTGCGGCCCGCCGCCGACGGCACGGGCCCGGCCGAGGGCGCGCGGGTGGCGGCGTTCGGGGCGGGGGCGTGGGCGGAGCGGGCGGCGTTCGACACCGGCTCGCTCGCCGTGGTGCCCGACGGGGTGGACCTGGCGGTGGCCGCCGCCCTGCCGATGTCCGGCCTGTCCGCGCTGCGCTCACTGCGCGCGGCCGGCGTCTCACTCGGATCGCGCGTGCTGGTGACGGGCGCGTCCGGCTCGGTCGGGAGGCTGGCCGTGCGGCTCGCCAGGCTGGCCGGGGCCCACGTCGTCGCCTCGGTGAGCTCCCCCGGCCGCGCCCCGGCTTTCGGCCCGGACGTGCACGTCGTCACCAGCCTGGACGGCGTGGCCCCCGTGGACGTCGTGATCGAGCTGGTCGGCGGCCCGGCCCTGGTGGCCGCCTGGGGCCTGCTCAAGCCGGGCGGCAACCTCCAGAGCGTCGGCTGGGCCGGCGGGCAGCCGGCCGTCTTCCCGCCCGGCTCCACCTTCTCCCTCGGCCCCGCCCGCTCGATGAACTCCTTCGGCGACGTCGCCTCCCCCGGCCCCGACCTGGCCTTCCTGCTCGGCCTCGTGGCCGCGGGCCACCTGACCGTCGAGATCGGCCGGCGCGTGCCGTGGGACCGCCTGGACGAGGCCGCCGCGGCCCAGCTCGACCGCACGGTCACGGGCAAGGTCGTGCTCGACGTCGGCCCGGCGGGACACGTTCTCTCCTGACCACATCGAAACTCATCTGTCACGCCTTGTCCCTCGGGAAGAAATGGTCTAGACCTAGACCAAACAGAGCGTCCTCCGCGCCCCCCAGGGAGACCTCATGTCACTCGAAGAGGATTCCAGGCGACTCGCCGAGCTCGGCTACAAGCAGGAGCTGGCCCGGACCTGGAGCGGCTTCTCCAACTTCGCGATCTCCTTCTCCATCATCTCGATCCTCGCCGGCTGCTTCACGACCTTCGGGCAGGCCTGGAACAACGGCGGCCCCATCGCCATCTCGTGGGGCTGGCCGCTGATCTCCGCGTTCATCCTGATCATCGGTTTCTGCATGTCGGAGCTGGTCTCGGCGTTCCCCACGGCGGGCGGCATCTACTGGTGGGCCGCCACCATGGGCAAGCCGGTCCACGGCTGGTTCACCGGCTGGCTCAACCTGATCGGCCTCATCGCGGTCACCGCGTCGGTCGACTACGGCTGCGCCACGTTCCTCAACATCACGATCAGCCGCCTGACCGGCGGCGCGTGGGAGGGGACGCTCCCCCAGGCGTTCCTGCTGTTCGTGATCATCCTCATCCTGCACGCGCTGATCAACATCTTCAGCCACCGGCTCATCTCGCTGCTGCAGAACATCAGCGTGTGGTGGCACGTCGCGGGCGCGGTCGTCATCGTGGCGATCCTGGTCTTCGCGCCGTCCGAGCACCAGTCGCTCGGCTTCGTGTTCGGCGGCACGATCAACAACTCCGGCTTCGGCGACGGCGAGAGCGGCGTGCCCTTCTGGCTGTACGTGCTCCCGCTCGGCTTCCTGCTCACCCAGTACACGATCACCGGGTTCGACGCCTGCGCCCACGTGTCGGAGGAGACCCAGGGCGCGGCCAGGACGGCCGCCCGCGGCCTGTGGCAGTCGATCTTCTACTCGGCGATCGGCGGCTGGGTCCTGCTGCTGGCCTTCCTGTTCGCCGCGACCAACGTGGACGAGATCAACAAGCAGTCCGGCTTCGTCGGCGCCATCTTCGAGACCGCGCTCTCCTCCCCGCTGGCCACCGCGATCTTCGCGATCTCCACGATCGGCCAGTTCTTCTGCGGGATGAGCTGCGTGACCTCGATGTCGCGCATGACGTACGCGTTCTCGCGGGACGGCGCGGTGCCCGGCTGGCGGCTGTGGTCGAAGGTGGACCGCAACCGCACCCCGGTCAACGCGATCCTGGCCGGCTGCCTCATCGCCGCCCTGATCACCCTGCCCGCCCTGTACGCCCCGGCCGGATCGACGACCCCGGTCGCCTTCTACGCCGTCGTGTCGATCGCGGTCATCGGCCTCTACCTGGCGTTCCTCATCCCGATCTGGCTGCGCCTGCGCATGGGCGACGCCTTCCGCCCCGGCCCGTGGACGCTCGGCCGCAAGTACCGGGTGCTGGGCTGGATCGCCTGCGTCGAGATCGTCATCGTGTCGATCTACTTCATCATGCCGTTCTCCCCGGCCGGCGTGCCGGGCAACAAGGACTTCACCTGGACGTCGGTCAACTACGCGCCGATCGCGGTCGGCGTCGTGCTGATCGGCATCTGGTTGTGGTGGAGCCTGTCGGCCAGGCACTGGTTCACCGGCCCGCGCCGCACGATCGACGAGGTGCCGATCTCCTGACCACCCCTGTGGGCGGGCACGGCCGATCCCGGCCGTGCCCGCCTTTTCGCTGCTTGACACCCGTTGGCTAAAGGGTTTAGCTTTAGGGCTATAAGGGTTAGCCGAGAGGGGTTGGACATGACGGAGTTCCTGACGGTCGAGGGTGGACAGCTCGCCTACGACGTGACCGGCGAAGGGCCGCTGATGGTGCTGGCGCACGGCATGGGCGTCGGACGGCAGTCGTTCAGGTTCCTGGTGCCCGAGCTGGTGGCGGCGGGCTTCCGGGTGGCGACCCCCGACCTGCGCGGCCACGGCGAGTCCAGCCGCGACTGGCCCTCCTACACCCGCGCCGACGTCGCGGGCGACCTGCTCGCGCTGGTCCGCCACCTGGGCGGCCCGGCGGTGCTGGTGGGCCACTCGTTCGCGGGCGGGGCCGTCACGATCGCCGCCGCGCAGGCGCCCGAGCTGGTCAGCGCCGTGGTGGAGATCGGCCCGTTCACCCGGGTGCAGAAGATCGACGGCGGCGGCCTGCTGCGCAACGCCCACCACCGCAAGGGGACCATGCTGCTGCTCGGCGCGGCGCTCCTGCGCAGCGTCCGGCTGTGGAAGAAGTACCTCGACCACGCCATGCCCGGCGTCAGGCCCGCCGACCACGCCGAGCACGTCGCGGCGCTCGAAGCCGACCTGCGCCGGCCTGGCCGGATGGCCGTGGTCTCCAAGATGGGCCAGGTCCCCCCTGCCGACGCCGGCGCGCGGCTCCCCGACCTGACCCGCGACGTGCTGGTCGTGATGGGCACCCTCGACCCCGACTGGGCCGACCCGCGCGCCGAGGCGGAGGGCATCGTGGCGGCCATGCCCGCCGGGCGCGGCCGGATCGCCATGATCGAGGGCGCGGGCCACTACCCGCACGCCCAGTTCCCGGCCCAGGTGGCCGCCGAGGTGCTGGCGTTCGCCAAGGAGCGCGTCCGTGCCTAGGGCCGCGTTGTCGAAGGACACGGTCGTCGACCTGGCGGTGCGCGCGGTGGACGAGGGCGGGCCCGAGGCCCTGACCCTCTCGGCGCTGGCGGCCCGCGCCGGGGTCGCGACGCCGTCGCTGTACAAGCACGTGCGCAACCTGGCCGAGCTGCGCGAGCTGCTGTCGGCGCGGATCACCGACGAGATCTCCGGCGAACTGGCCCAGGCGGTGCTGGGCCGCTCCCGCGACGAGGCCGTCGGCGCGCTCATGGACGCCTGGCGCGCCTACGTCACCCGCCACCCGCACCGCTACGCGATGGTCATCCAGCAGCCGCACCCCGGCATGCGGGAGTCGGGCGAGCGCCTGATGGACATCATGCTCGCGGCGCTGCGCGGCTACGGGCTGGAGGGCTCCGACGCCATCCACGCGGCCCGCTGCCTGCGCGCGACGGCGCACGGGTTCGCGGTGCTGGAGGCGTCGGGCGGGTTCGGCCTTCCCGAGCTGCTCGACGACAGCTACGACCTGCTCAAGCACATGGTCGTGGCCGGGCTGACCACTCCCCGCTGAGAGCTCAGGACGCCTCGAAGGCGGCGGCCACGGCGGGCCGCACGTCCTGCATGGTGATGTCGCCCAGCTCGCGCTTGAGCGAGGTCATGTCCACGTCGGGCATGCCGCAGGCCACCGCCCAGTTCCAGGGCGTGAGGTCGCCGTCGACGTTGAGCGCGAACCCGTGGCTGGTGACTCCCCTGCTCTGGCGCATGCCGATCGAGATGATCTTGCGGCCGGTCGCGGACGTCCAGACGCCGGTCAGCAGCTCCGAGCCCGGCGGGGTGTCGCGCCGCTCGGCGGGCAGGCCGAGCTTGCCCAGCGCCTCGACCAGGCGCAGCTCCACCTCCCGCACGTAGTCGACGATGCCCTCGTCCTCGCCCAGCTTGACGATGAGATAGCCCACGAGCTGGCCGGGGCCGTGGTAGGTGAGCTGCCCGCCGCGCCCGGTCTCCAGCACGGGGATGCCGCGCGCCGGGTCGGGCAGATGCTCGGCGGGGGTGCGCCGGCCGACGGTGTAGACGGGCGGGTGGCTGAGCAGCCAGAGCGTGTCCGGCCGTTCGTCCCGCTGGCGCTGCCCGACGAGGTCGGTCATGCGCTCCATCGCCGTGTCGTAGTCGACGAGATCGTCCTGGAGAAGTGTCAGCGGCCTTGCCCTCATCCTTCGAGGATAAGACGCATCCCGGACACCAGCGCACGCAGCCCGAACTCGAAGTCGCCGTCGGGGTCCTCCTCCGGCCGCGCGTCGAGCGGCACGGCCGGGCCGCGCTCGTCGATCGCCGAGCCGAGGGCGAACCTGCCGACCGCGATCAGCGCCCTGACCGCCTGCTCGCCGGTGAACCCCGCCTCGGTCAGCGGCCTGATGAGCGCCGGGAGCTCGGCCAGCCGGCGCGGCGTGGGCCGGGACCCGGCGTGCACGAGCGCGCCGTCCCGGTACGACAGCAGCGCGGCGCGGATCACCCGGCCGCGGGACATGAGCCAGTTGTCCCATTCCTGCCCCGGCTCGGGCACGTCGAGACGCTCCAGCGGGTCGGCGAGCATCTCCTCGGCCATCTCGTCGAGCAGCTCCTGCTTGTTCTTGAAGTGCCAGTAGAGGGCCGGCTGCTTCACGCCCAGCTCGTCGGCCAGCCTGCGGGTGGTCAGCCCGTCGATGCCCACCTCGTTGAGCAGGCGCAGGGCCGCGCGTACCGCCGTCCGTCGTTCCACGCTTGACAACTTATCAAGGATAAGGCTTTATCGGTGATAAGCATTTATCGTTGATAAGGAGACGTGGATGGACGTCGTCATCGCCGGAGCCGGCCCGGTCGGGCTGATGCTGGCCTGCGAGCTGCGCCTGCGCGGCGTGCGCACGCTCGTGCTCGACCGGCTCGCCGCCCCCACCGGCCTGTCCAGGGCGCTCAACCTGCACCCCCGCTCGGTCGACACCTTCGCCATGCGCGGGCTGCTCGACCGGCTCGGCGACGCGCCCCGCCTGGACCTGCAGCACTTCGCCGGCCTGCGGGTGCTCGACCTGACGGCCACGCGGACCCCGCACCCGTACGGGCTGCTGGTGCCGCAGTCGCGGGTGGAGGAGATCCTGGAGGCGCGGGCGCTGGAGCTGGGCGCGGAGATCGTCCGGGGGCGGGCGGTGACCGGCCTGACGCAGGACGGTTCGGGCGTGACGGTCGAGACCGGCGACGGCACGGCGTACCGGGCGGGCTGGCTCGTGGGCTGCGACGGCGGCCGGAGCACGGTGCGCAAGCTGGCCGGGATCGCCTTCCCCGGCACCCCCGCCAGCCTGGCCGCCTACGTCGGCGACGTCACGGTGACCGGCGGCACGCCGACCGGCTGGGTGCGCACCGGCCACGGCCTGTGCCAGTGGCCGTTCGTCCGGCCCGACGGCACGACCAGGATCCTGACCGTCGACCACGGCCGGGTGCACGCGGACAGGGACGCCCCCGTGACGATCGAGGAGTTCGCGGCCAGCGTGCGCCGGCACCTCGGGGACGCCGCCCCCGAGATCACCGGGGCGACCTGGCTGTCCCGCTTCTCCGACGCGGCCAGGCAGGCCGAGCGCTACCGGGCCGGCCGGGTGTTCCTGGCCGGCGACGCGGCCCACGTGCACATGCCGTTCGGCGGCCAGGGGATGAACACCGGCCTCCAGGACGCCGTCAACCTGGGCTGGAAACTGGCCCTGGCAGTGCGCGGGACGGCCCCGGCCGGGCTGCTCGACAGCTACCACGCCGAACGGCATCCGGTGGCCGCCGCCGTCCTGGCCAACACCCTGCAACAGGTCGAGCTGGCCGCGCCGGACGCCGGGACGACCCGGTTGCGCGACCTGTTCGCCCAGCTCATGACCGTCCCCGAGGCCAACAGGATGCTGGCCGAAGACGTGAGCGCGGTGTCGGTGCGGTACGCGCCGGGCCCGAACCCGCTCGTCGGCGCCTTCATGCCCGAGAGCCTGCGCCTGGACGACGGGCGCGGACTGCTCGTCACCTCCGACCCGGCCCTGCTCGCCGCGGGGGCGCGCTGGGCCGACCGGGTGGACGTGCTGCCCGGCGACCGCGGGCTGCTGGTGCGGCCCGACGGTTACGTGGCCTGGGCCGAACCCTGCGCGGAGCCCGCCGAGGCGGCGCTCACGCGGTGGTTCGGCGAGCCGGCGGGCGCGTCAGTGGGAGTAGCCCCTCGGCTCCTCCGGGACGAGGATCCACATGGCGACGTAGACCACCCAGAGCGGGCCGGGGATGAGCGACAGCAGCAGCCAGAGGATGCGGACGAGGGTCGGGGGCAGGCCCATCTTGTCGGCGAGCCCGCCGCAGACGCCGGCCAGAATCCTGTGCTCCCTTGAGCGGTACATGCTGTTCCTCCGTGTCGTGATGACCTACCGGTAAAACGGCCAGCAGTGCCGCCGATATCCCGCTAGGGACCCTGAGAAAACCCTGTAAGGGTCAGCCACTGATGAGCCATGCCCAGATGTTCCCTGGTCAGTCCATGTCTGGGATCGACGTGGATCAACAGGAAATTCTCCAGACCCTGATCGACCCTGAGGTACTGCTCGTCCTGCGCCCACACCTGGTCGTCGAACCACACGAACGGCCGCCGCCCGGCGTACGCGGCGACGTGCGGCGTCTTGAACATCTCGCCGTGCTCGGTCCTGGGCCGCTCGGGGCCCATGGTGACGACCGGGAGCGTGGGCAGGCCGATCCTGGGAGAGATCCACTCGTTGGCGTGCTGCTCCCAGGTGGTGGCCCAGACCAGCTCGGCGCCCGTGGTCAGGGCCAGGTCGAGCAGCCGGCGGCCGTGGCGGGGGTTGAGGTGCACGGTGTAGACGTCGGTGCCGATCGTGCAGCGGTAGCGCCGGAAGTCGGGCGTGGGGCGGCCCATCGGGTTGAGCACGCCGTCGACGTCGAGCAGCAGCAGGGGCTTCACCTCGCCGCTCCGGCCCGGTGCTCCTGGGGGCTGACGCCGCGTACGCGCTTGAAGGCCGCGCTGAGCGCGAACGGGCTGCCGTAGCCGACCTTCCTGGCCACCGAGCCGATCGTGGCGTCGGGCTCGCGCAGCAGGTCGGCGGCGAGCGCGAGCCGCCAGTCGGTGAGGAAGGACATCGGCGGCTCCCCCACCAGGTCGGTGAACCGCCTGGCCAGCGCCGCCCTGGAGACCCCCACCTCGGCGGCGAGGGCGGCGACCGTCCAGGGGTGGGCGGGGTTGTTGTGCAACATCCGCATCGCCCTGCCCACGATCGGGTCGCCCATCGCGCGGTACCAGGCGGGCGCCTCGTGGGTGGCGAACCATGACCGCAGCACGGCGATCAGCAGCAGGTCGAGCAGCCGGTCGAGCACCGCAGACTGGCCTGGGTCGTCCTTGACGATCTCGGCGCCGAGCAGCGCGATGACCGGCCCGCCGGGCTGCACGAGGAGCTGGGGCAGCGCGTCGAGCAGGCGCCTGCTGACCTCGCCCTCCAGCGTGTAGGTGCCGGTGATCAGCACGGTGCCGCCCGCCGGGTCGTTGCCCCAGGTGCGCACGCCGAGGTCCATCGACTGGTACAACGACTCGCCGTCGACGGTGGTGCAGCGCTGGCCGGGGTGGATGACGATCTGCGGCGCGGTGCCGGGGGCGTCGGCCACCACGTACGGCTCCGGCCCCCGCAGGATGGCGACCTGCCCCGGTTCGAGGCGGGCCGGCTCGCCCTCGTCCGGCAGCACCCACGCCTCACCGGACACCAGGGCCACCAGCGTGAGCGGGGCCTCGTCCTGGATGCGCATCGACCACGGCGGGTCGAGGATGGACCGGAGCAGGAAGGCGCTCCGCGCTCTCGGTCCGTCGAGCAGTGCCGCGAGCTGATCCATGGGCTAGACGATCGCATATGCCAACGCGCTTCTCAACCATGGAGAGTCTTATGGGTATGACGGCTTACTGGATGCATGACGATTCTGGTTCTGGGCGGAACCGGCAAGACCGGCCGCCGTGTCGCTGACCGGCTCACCTCTCTCGGCCTTCCCGTGCGGATCGGCTCCCGCTCGGCCACGCCGTCCTTCGACTGGGCGGACCGCTCCACCTGGGCCGCCGCGCTCGACGGCGTCGAGTCCGTGTACGTGTCCTACTACCCCGACCTGGCGTTGCCCGGCGCGTACGAGGACGTCAGGGAGCTCACCCGGCTCGCCGTGGACGCCGGGGTGCGGCGGCTGGTGCTGCTGTCGGGCCGCGGCGAGCCGGGCGCGGAGGCGAGCGAGCGGACCGTGCGGGAGTCCGGCCTCGACTGGACGATCGTGCGCTGCGGCTGGTTCATGCAGAACTTCAGCGAGGGCTTCCTGCTCGGCCAGGTCCTCGACGGCGTGCTGGCGATCCCGGTGCCCGACGTGCCCGAGCCCTTCGTGGACGCCGACGACATCGCCGACGTGGCCGTGGCCGCGCTCACCGAGGACGGCCACGCGGGCCGCCTGTACGAGCTCACCGGCCCGAGGCTGCTGACGTTCGCCGACGCGGCGGCCGAGCTGTCGAAGGCCACGGGCCGCACGATCACCTCGATCGAGGTCACGCCGCAGGAGTACGTGGCCGGGGCCGTGGCGGCGGGCGTGCCGATCGCCGAGGCCGAGGGCCTGACCGGGCTGTTCACCGAGGTGCTCGACGGCCGCAACGCCCACGTGGCGGACGGCGTCCGGGAGGCGCTCGGCCGTCCGGCCCGCGACTTCGCCGACTACGCCAGGGCGAACGCCGCGGCGTGGGCCGCACGCTGAGGGCGGGCCGGCTCTCCCCCGGCCCGCTCAACCTGCTGGCCGGGCAACTGCGCGGCCCCCGTTTCCGCTAACCTCACCCTGGTCACTCCCGTAACCGGAAGGTGTAGTCGTGATCGGCTGGCTCGAAGCGGTGGTGCTGGGGCTCGTCCAGGGGCTCACGGAGTTCCTGCCGATCTCCTCCAGCGCCCACATCCGTGTGGTCTCGGCCTTCTTCGGCTGGCAGGACCCGGGGGCGGCCTTCACGGCGGTCATCCAGCTCGGCACCGAGGCCGCGGTGCTCATCTACTTCCGCAAGGAACTGTGGGAGATCATCTCCACCTGGGTCCGCTCGCTGTTCGACCGGGAGCTGCGCGGCCACTGGGCGGCCCGCATGGGCTGGTACGTCATCGTCGGCACGCTCCCGATCGGCGTGCTGGGCCTGGCGTTCAAGGACCAGATCGAGACCGTCTTCCGCGACCTGCGCGTGGTCGGCACGACGCTGATCGTCTTCGGCTGCATCCTGTGGTTCGCCGACCGCACCGCGCGCAACAAGCTCACGCTGGAGAAGCACCTCAGCTTCACCCACGCCATCGTCTACGGCTTCGCGCAGGCGCTGGCCCTCATCCCGGGCGTCTCCCGCTCGGGCGGCACGATCACGGCCGGCCTGCTGCTCGACTACCGCCGCGAGGACGCCGCCAAATACTCGTTCCTGCTGGCCATCCCGGCCGTGCTGGCCTCCGGCGCGTTCGAGCTGAAGGACATCGGCGAGGGGCAGGCCCCCGCGTGGGGGCCCACCATCCTGGCGACGCTGATCTCGTTCGCCGTCGGCTACGCGGCGGTGGCCTGGTTCCTGAAGTACATCAGCACCCACCGGTTCACCGCGTTCGTGATCTACCGCATCCTGCTGGGTTTCTTCGTCATCCTGGCGGTCACCCTGGGCTGGATCCCGGCCTAGGCCGACACGGCCGTCCGGTCGACGGCGACCGAGGGGTAGTAGGCCGCCCACGCCTCGTCGCCCATGCGCAGCACTTTCAGGCCGGTCCAGCCGAGGCCGATGACGGGCAGGGCCCAGAACAGCACGGTCACGGGGCCGTACTCGATGGGGAAGGAGACGACGTACCCGACGAAGACCAGCAGCGGCACCCACCAGCCGACGAACCCGGCCCGCCACACCGCGACGACCAGCAGCGGCAGGCCCAGCACGGCGAAGAACATCCACGGCATCTGGAAGCCGAAGATCACGCCGGGCAGGTTCAGCATCTCGTCGAGGATCTTCTGCGCCTGCTCCGGCGGGTTGTGCCGGCCCAGCCACCACTCGACGGGGTCGATCATCAGCAGGGCCGATGTCGAGATGTAGCCGATGGCCGTCGCCGCGCCGGCGATGTGGCCGAGCACGGTGGCCTTGCGCCTGGTGAGGTGCACCAGGGCGACGGCCGCCAGGCCCATGAGCATCCAGCTCCAGTGGTAGAGCGCGGACTCGGCCTGGGCCAGCGCGGGGTTGTCGCCGTAGCTGACCGCCTCGCGGGAGTCGCCCCACGTGCCGGGGTCGATGACGACGGCCACGAACTGCAGGAGCGGGGCCGCGATGAGCAACGTGCCCGCCGCGACGCGGCGGAAGGTCACCTGGTTCCTGAACATGGCGGCGACGGTACGTGCCGCCGCCGCCACCCGTCGTCCGCCTGCGGGGCGACCGCCGGTCACCTCCGAGGCGGAGAAGATCAGACCACCACCGGCGCGCGCGGGGCGGCGGGGGCCGGCTGCGCCCGGCGTCCGGGCAGGGCGAGCAGGACCAGGCCGAGCAGCGCCCACAGGGCCAGCACCCCGACCGGCGTCCACAGGGCGGCCCCGCCGAAGAACACCGTGTTGCACACCGCCTCGGCGGCCGGGCCCACGGGCAGGACGCGGCCGACGGCGGCGTACCACTCGGGGATGTAGCGGGCGCCGAGCGGCCCGCCGCTCGCCGGGAGCCCGATCGGGACGAACAGCAGCGCCGCCACCCCGACCCCCGGCGTGCCGATGACCTTGACCAGCCCGGCGACCACCAGGCCGACCGCCAGCGCGATGCCCGCCGAGACCGCCACCAGCGGGACGAAGCTGCCCGGCAGCGCGCCGAACATCACGTCGGCCAGCCACGCGACGGCCGTGCCCGCCACCAGCGAGCCCGCGGCCAGCACGCCCGCCCGCGCCGCCACGCCCAGTCCCGGCGCGACCCGGGCGAGCAGCACGGCCAGCGCGATCCCCGGCAGGAGCACGCTGAGCACGTAGAACATGCCGGAGATGCCGCCGGCGTCACCGGGCGGCAGCGGGACGGCGTCCTCGACCTGCAGGGTGCGGCCCTGCGCCTGCGCCGCCCCCTGGAAGGCGGCGGTGATCACCGTGGCGCCGGTGCGGCCGCCCGCGCTCGCCACCACCAGCCTGCCCTCTCCCGGGACGAGCACGGCGTCGACCTCCCGGTCCAGCAGCGCGGCCCGGGCGGCCTCGGCCGACCCGTACGGGCTCAGCGTGAACGCCCCCGGCCGCCGCCCGTCGATGCCGCTCTGGAGCTGCCGCACCTGCTCGGCGGGCGCGACGACGGCGACGGGCACGCCGTGCGGTTCCGGCGCGTGGAAGGCCCCGAGGAACGACCCGGCGAACACCATCCCCAGCAGCGCGACCCCGACCACGAGGCCAATGATCCTGCGCATTTTTCACCACCTGATGACTTCATCGATGTTGAATTCGAGGGTAGATGAATTCCACGTGGTTGAATAGCCCCATGGCCGAGGAACGCGGAAGACGACCGGGAAACCCGCAGACCAGGCAGGAGATCCTGGAGGCGGCGATGGAGTCCTTCGCCGCCCACGGCTACGGCGGCACCACCATCAGGGCCGTGGCGCGGGCCGCGGGCGTCGATCCGGCGCTGGTGATGCACTTCTTCGGCAACAAAGACGGCCTGTTCGAGGCCGCGATCAAGGCCAGCATGCCGGTCGCGCTGATGGTCGGCGCCCTCGACGGCGACGCGTCCGGCATCGGCGAGCGGCTGGTGACCCGCTATCTGGAGTTGTGGGAGGACCCGCGGCACGGCCCCCGGCTCTCGGCCGTGCTGCACGCGGCCGCCGCCACCCCGGCGACGGCCGCGCTGCTGGAAGAACTGCTGGGCCGGGAGCTGCTGGCCCCGATCGCCCGCCGGCTGCCCGGCGCCCATCCCGAGGTCCGCGCGCTGCTGGCGGCCTCGCAGCTGCTCGGCCTGGCCATGATCCGCTACATGCTCCGGCTCGACCCGCTGGCCTCGCTGCCCGCCGGCCAGGTCGCGGCCCTGACCGCGCCCAACGTCCAGCGTTACCTGACGGGCACGCTCTCGCTCGACGACATCGCCGCCGCCCGGGGGTAGGTCGCCAGGGTGAACAGCAGCGCCGCCACGCCGAGCCCGGTGGCCAGCACGACCACCCCGGCCCGGCCGTAGGCGTCCAGGGCCACGCCGCCCGCGATGCCGGCCGCGAACAGGCCGACGTACTGGGCGGACGACAGCAGGCCGAGCCCGATCGGCACGTTGTCCGGCACCGCGGCCACCGTCCTGAACTGCTGGGCCGGCGCCACCAGCCAGCCGAGCGCGCCCCACAGGAACGCCCAGACCAGCGCGATCGGCAGGGCCAGGTTCGCGACGGGGATCAGGGCCATGAAGACCGTGGAGGCGGCCAGGCCGATCAGCACCATCCTGCGCGGCCCGTAGGCGTCGGTGAGGCGCCCGCCGAGCTGGTTGCCCACGATGCCGCCGAGCCCCCACGCCCACAACACGGCCGGCAGCGGCAGGTCGAACAGCGACCCGATGTAGGTGTAGGCGGTGAACCCGGCGCCGAACATCAGCAGCTGGGTGACCAGCACCACCAGCACCCGCCGGTCGGCCAGCGGCGCGAAGCGCTCGCCGAGCCGTCCCGACACGGCGACCCGGACGTCCGGCACGAGCGCCGCCACCCCGGCGAAGCCGATCACGCCCAGCCCGACGACCAGCCACATCGTCGCCCGCCAGCCGGAGACCGAGCCCAGCCAGGTGCCCAGCGGCACGCCGACGGCCGAGGAGACGCTCAGCCCGCCCATCACCAGCGCCAGCGCCCGGCCGCGCCGGTCGGGCGAGGTCAGCGCGTTGGCCACGCCCGAGGCGGTCGGCGTGAACATCGCCGCGCCGGCCGCGGCCACCACCCGCGTGGCCATGACCAGCGCGTACGTCGGAGCCAGCGCGGTCAGCACGTTGCCCGCGACGAACACGGCCAGCGCCAGCAGCAGCAGCCGCTTGCGCGACAGGCGGGCGGTGAACGCGGCCAGCAACGGGGACAGCACCGCGTACGCCAGGGCGAACACGGTCATGAGCTGCCCGGCGGCGGACGTGGAGATCCCGAGGTCCGCGGAGATGGGGGTGAGCAGCCCGGCGGTGACGAACATGCCAGTACCGATGGCGAAATTTCCGGCAGCAAGGGGATAGAGCCGGGAACTCATGGAACCTCCAGCCAATTAGTTGGACGGACATCAAACTGTCATTACAGTTGGATAGTTGTCAAACAATCAGAGCGAGGTAGGGTTCCACCATGCGCCTGCTACCGCACCCCGCGAAGGAGGACATCCAGCTCACCGAGGTCCTGCGTGCGCTCGCCGACCCCGTCCGGCTGGAGATCGTGGTCCGCCTGGCCACCCTCGGCGAGATGACGTGCACCGCCGCGGGCGACCATCTCGGCGTCCACAAGTCGACGGCGTCCCACCACTACCGCTCGCTGCGCGAGGCCGGCGTGATCGTCTCCAAGCAGGAGGGCCGGCTCAAGTACATCAGCCTGCGCCGCGGTGACCTCGACGAACGTTTCCCCGGCCTGCTCGACTCCGTGTTGTCGGCCTCACATGCCCCCGCCTGACCGGCTGCCGATCCACGACGCGCTCCCCGAGCTGCTCGCCACGCTGGAGCGCCACGGCACGGCGGTGCTCACCGCGCCGCCCGGCACGGGCAAGACCACGGTCGTGCCCCTGGCGCTGGCCGAGGCCGGGCTGCGGGTGCTGGTCGCCGAGCCCCGGCGGCTGGCCGTGCGCGCGGCGGCCCGGCGCATGGGCGTCAGCTACACGATCCGCGGCGAGCGGCACACCGGAACGAACCCCATGGTCGAGGTGGTCACCACCGGCGTGCTGCTCCAGCGGCTCCAGCGCGACCAGGAGCTCACCGGGGTCGACGCGGTCGTGCTCGACGAGTGCCACGAACGCCATCTCGACGCCGACACCGCGCTCGCGTTCCTGCTCGACGTGCGCGAGACCCTCCGTCCCGACCTGCTGCTGCTGGCCACGTCGGCCACCGCCGACGCGGCCCCCTGGTCACAGCTGATCGGCGGGCCCGTGGTGGCCGCCACGGGGACGGCCCATCCCGTGGAGACCGTGTGGGCGCCGCCGGAGCGTCCGGTCGCGCCGCCCCACGGCCTGCGCGTCGATCCGGCGCTGCTGTCGCACGTGGCCTCGGTCGTCCGGCGGGCGTACGCCGAGCGTGACGGCGACGTGCTGTGCTTCCTGCCCGGTGTGGGGGAGATCGCCCGGGTCGCCGGGATGCTGGGCGACCTCGACGTGCTCCAGGTGCACGGTCAGGCGCCGGCGCGCGTCCAGGACGCCGTCCTGTCGCCCGGGGCCGGCCGCCGGGTCGTGCTGGCCACGTCGGTGGCCGAGTCGAGCCTGACGGTGCCGGGCGTCCGCGTGGTGGTGGACTCAGGGCTGGCCCGGGAACCCCGTACCGACCACGCCAGGGGGCTCGGGTCGCTCACCACGGTCAGGGTCTCGAAGGCGTCCGCCGACCAGCGCGCCGGCCGCGCCGGGCGCGAGGCCCCCGGGGCCGTGTACCGCTGCTGGACGGCGGCCGAGCACGAACGCCTGGCCGACCACGCGCGGCCGGAGATCGCGCTCGCCGACCTGACCGGGTTCGCCCTCCAGGCGGCCTGCTGGGGCGACGCGGACGCGGCCGGCCTCGCCCTCCTCGACCGGCCGCCGCCCGCCGCGATGGCGGCCGCCGTCCGCACCCTTGAGGCGCTGGGCGCGCTGGAGGCCGGCCGGGTGACCGGTCGCGGGCGGCGCATGGCGCTCGCGGGCGTGCATCCCCGCCTGGCCAGGGCCCTGCTCGACCTCGGCCCGCGGGCCGCCGAGGTGGTGGCGCTGCTGTCGGAGCAGCTGCCCAGGGACGCGGGCGACGACCTCGCGGAGGTCTGGCGTACGGCCCGCAGGGGCGGCACCGGCTTCGCGGCCCGCTGGCGCCAGGAGACCAGGCGTCTCGCCCGCGCCTCCGGCCAGGAGTCGCAGGCGCGGGAGGTGGGTGACGACGCGCTGGCCGGGATGGCGGTGGCGCTGGCGTTCCCGGAACGGGTGGCACGGCGGCGCGGCGGCGGCTATCTCATGGCGTCCGGCACGCAGGCCCAGCTCGCCGAGGGCTCCAGGCTGTCCACCGCGCCGTGGCTGGCGATCGCCGTCGCCGACCGGCCCACGGGCTCGGCCTCGGCCCGCGTGCGCCAGGCCGTGGTGATCGACGAGGAGATCGCCAGGCTGGCCCTGCCCGTCACGGTCGAGGAGGATGTCGCCTGGCGGGTGCCGCCGGGTGAGCGGCGCGGCGACGTGTCGGCCCGCGTGGTCGAACGCCTGGGCGCGATCGAGCTGTCCGCCACGCCGCTCAAGGACGCCGACGTACGCCCCGCCATCCTGCACGGCCTGCGCACCGAAGACCTCCTGACCTGGACGAGGCAGGCGAAGGACCTCAAGGACCGCCTGACCTTCGCCCACCGCGCGATCGGCCCCCCGTGGCCCCCCACCGACGACCTGATCGCCCTGGCCGACCAGTGGCTGGAGCCGGAGCTGTCCAGGGCCCGCCGCCGGGCCGACGTCGAGCGCATCGACGTGGCCGCCGCCCTGCGCCGCCTGATCCCGTGGAGCGAACGCCTGGAGAACGTGGCCCCCGAACGCGTCGAGGTGCCCAGCGGCTCGCAGATCAGGATCGACTACTCCGGCGAGCAGCCGGTGCTGGCGGTGAAGCTGCAGGAGCTGTTCGGCTGGCAGGAGACGCCGCGGATCGCCGGCGTCCCCCTGCTGGTCCACCTGCTCTCCCCGGCGGGCCGTCCGGTGGCGGTGACCGCGGACCTGGCCTCGTTCTGGCGTGAGGGGTACCGGTCCGTACGGGCCGAGATGAGGGGCCGCTACCCTAAGCACCCATGGCCGGAGGACCCGCTCACCGCGCCGCCGACCCGCCGCGTCAACCGGAGCAGACCTTGATCGACGAAGCCGTCCGCGACAACGCCGCCTGGTGCGACACGATGTGCCGGGCGCACGGCCGTCCCGGCGTCTTCGGGCCGCTCGCCTGGACCAACCCGGCCAGGACGCCCGTCCTGTACCCCGACGCCGTCACGCTCTCCCCCGACGCCGGGCCGGCCGACGTGCTCGGCCACATCGACGCGGGCTCGGGCGCCTCGGTGAAGGACAGCTTCGGCACGCTCGACCTGCCGGGCTTCGACGTGCTGTTCACCGCCCAGTGGATCGCCCGGCCCGCTCCGGACGCGCCCCGGCGTCCCCTCCGGGCGGCCACCGGCGACCCCGTCGTGTGGGAGGTGGCCGCCGACCCCAGGGCGCTGGAGGAGTGGGCGCAGGCCTGCTTCTCCGGCGGCGCGCCCGGCCTGTTCCCGCCCGCGCTGCTCGACGAGCCGCAGGTGCGGCTGGTGTGCGGCCGCATCGGGGCCGACGTGGTCTGCGGCGCGGCGCTCAACGCGAGCGGCACGGTGACGGGCGTCTCGAACGTCTTCGCCTCGGGCTGCGACGAGTCCGCCGCCTGGGAGGGCACGGTGGCGATGGCGGCCGAGCTGTTCCCCGGCCGTCCGCTGGTCGGCTACGAGAGCGACCCCTCGGCCGCACTCGCCCACGGCTTCACCACCCTCGGGCCCCTCCGCATCCTGCTCAAGCCCTGACAGACCGGGCGCGGTCAGTCCGTCAGGTCGGCCACCGTCAAACCGGTGCGGACCGGATGGGTCGCCTCGCCCACCCCCATGTCCTTGAACCCGCTCGACGTGCCCACGCACACCACCGGCCCGTCGAAGTCCCGGCGCAGCTTCCGGTAGCCCGCCAGGCCCGCCGCCCCCGACAGCTCCTGCCAGACGCCCTGCCGCGCCAGGTCCCGCTGGGCGGCGCGCATCTCGTCGTCCGTCACGAGCACCGCCTCGCCGCCGCTGTCGCGCACCGCCAGCACGCCCCGGTGGCCGCCGACCGACCCCGCGATCCCGTAGGCACGGCTGGCCCCCAGCTCGACGACCGCCGCGGGTGAGCCCTCGGCCAGGGCCCGCGCGTTGGGGCCGCCCGCGGCCGGCTCGCAGGAGAACATCCGCGGCACGTCCCCGGACAGCCCGAGCAGCCGCAGCTCGGTGAAGCCTTTCCACATCCCGAACAGCAGCTCGGCGTACCCGGTGGGCGCGAAGACCGCCGCGGGCGCCCGCCGGAGCTGCAGGAACAGCTCGTACGCGATCGTCTTGTAGCCCTCGGGGCCGAACGGGTGGCCGGTATGGGTCACGGTCTGGTTGCTGACCGGGTGGTAGCCCAGCCGGTCCACGACCTCCCGCAGCAGCGGCCACCGCTCCTCCGCCGGCACGGAGAACACCTTCGCCCCGTACGCCCGCACGAACGCCTGCACGCCGGCCGGCGAGTCCGCCGAGGCGAGCACGATGGCCGGCAGCCCGGCGCGG
The DNA here is from genome assembly GCF_040675235.1 of Nonomuraea sp. NPDC049637. NCBI lineage: Bacteria > Bacillati > Actinomycetota > Actinomycetes > Streptosporangiales > Streptosporangiaceae > Nonomuraea > Nonomuraea sp. NPDC049637. Next base: position 74,900 of record NZ_JBFAOM010000006.1, on the reverse strand, counting down.
GCGGCGTACGCGGCGGCCGAGGCGCCGTGGTTGCCGGACGAGGCCACCACCACCCCCGCCGCCCCCTCCGCCAGGGCCGCGCTGACCGCCACCCGGTTCAGCCGGTCCTTGTGCGACCAGGTCGGGTTCCGGGACTCGTCCTTGACGTAGATCCCGTCGAACTCCAGCAGCGGCGTCCCGCCCTCCCCCAGCGTCGGCGCCTCCAGGGACGGCAGCAGCGGCGACCACCGCGCGATGTCCGGCCCCGGCTCCTGGTCGAACAGACCCTTGTCCAGGCGCGCGTAGTCGTAGACGACCTCGACCGGATAGGCCAGCTCGGCGGTGCTGGTGCGCGGGCAGCCCCTCGTGAGCGGCGGGGACAGCGGGAACTCGATCGAAGGGTCACCCAGCGAGCGCTGGCGGATGGCAAGTGAAGATCCGTTCACGCGCATGGAGTTTATATGGCTATCATGGTGATATCACTTCGATAGCAAGGAGTCGCGATGGAACGTCGTGCTTTCCGGGTCAACGGATTCCTCGTCCTGCTTGTCCTCCTCCTGCTGGGCGGCGCGGCGCTGGTCTCGATCGAGACGCTCGGCATAGCCTGGATCGTGCTCTTCGCGCTCGTGGCCTCCGGCTTCACCGTGGTCAACCCCAACGAGGCCAAGGTCGTGCAGTTCCTCGGCCGCTACGTCGGCACGGTCAACGTGGCGGGGCTGCAGTGGGTCACGCCGTTCACCACCAAGCGCCGCATCAGCCTCCGGGTGCGCAACTTCGAGACCGCCAAGCTCAAGGTCAACGACGCCGACGGCAACCCGGTCGAGATCGCCGCGGTGGTGGTCTACAAGGTCACCGACACGGCCAAGGCCGCCTTCTCCGTCGACGACTACGAGGAGTACATCGCGATCCAGTCCGAGGCCGCCGTGCGCCACCTCGCGACCACCCACCCGTACGACTCGCACGAGCCCGAGCGCACCAGCCTGCGCGACGGCGCCGAGGTCGCCGGCGAGCTGACCGCCGAGCTGCGCGAGCGCACCGAGCTGGCCGGCATCGAGATCCTGGAGGCCCGCATCACCCACCTGGCCTACGCGCCGGAGATCGCCCAGGCCATGCTGGTGCGCCAGCAGGCCAGCCAGGTGGTGGCCGCCCGCACCAGGATCGTCGAGGGCGCGGTCGGCATGGTCCAGCTCGCGCTCGACCGGCTGGCCGCCGAGGGGGTCGTGGAGCTCGACGAGGAGCGCAAGGCCCAGATGGTCTCCAACCTCCTGGTCGTCCTGTGCGGCGACCGGGCGACCCAGCCGGTGGTGAACGCCGGCAGTCTGTATGCCTGAGCGCAAGAAGCTCCTGCTCCGCCTCGACCCGGCCGTCTACGACGCCATCGCCAAGTGGGCGGCCGACGACCTGCGCAGCATCAACGCGCAGATCGAGTTCGCGCTGCGGCTGGCGTTGAAGGAGGCCGGGCGGGAGCCCGGCAGGGGCTCTCGCAAGGAAGAGTGAAAACCTGCACACTCTAGACATGTTGTGGGCAGGCAGGACCGCCATCGAGATCGCGGCGGCCGTCCGGCGCGGCGACGTCACGGCCACGACCGTCGTGGCGGAGCACCTTCGCCGCATCTCCGAGCGGGATTCCCGGGTGGGCGCCTTCCGGCTGGTCAGGAAGCAGGCGATGAACGAGGCGCGGGCCGTGGGCGACCGCCGCGACCTCGCCGACCTGCCGCTCGCCGGGGTCCCGGTGGCGGTCAAGGACAACCTGGAGGTGGCCGGCGAGCCCACCCGCGGCGGCTCGGCGGCCACGTCCGGCGCGCCCGCCCGGGAGGACCATCCGGCCGTGGCCCGCCTGCGCGCGGCGGGCGCGGTCATCGTCGGGCTGACCAACCTGCCGGAGCTGGGGCTGGTCGGCTTCGGCGACAGCCCGTACGGCGTCGTGCGCAACCCCTGGAACCTCGCCCGCACCGCCGGCGGCTCGTCGTCGGGCAGCGCGGCGGCGGTGGCGGCCGGGATGGTGCCGATCGCGCTCGGCAACGACGGCATGGGGTCGCTGCGCATCCCGGGCGCCTGCTGCGGCGTGCTGGCCGTCAAGCCGGGCACGGGCCTGGTCCCGCCGCCCGCCGACGACTGGGACGGGCTCACCGAGAACGGCCCGCTCGCCACGACCGCGGCCGACCTGTCGCTCGCGCTGTCCGTCCTGGCCGCTGACCCGGCGCTGGCCGAGGCGTGGCGCACCGGCCACCGGGTCGAGCCGAAGCCGCGCATGCTGCGCTCGGTCTGGGCCGACGACGAAGAGGTGTGGGAGCCGCAACCGCCGCAGGACAGCCCCGAGCCGTTCGACCTGCGGGTTGCCTACGCCCCCCAGCCGATGCCGCCGGGCCTGCCCGTGGACCGGGAGTTCCAGGCGGCGGTGCGAGCGGCCGCCGAGACGTTGCGGCACGCCGGGCACACCGTCGTCGAGCACCCGCACCGCCTGCCCGCCTGGCTCGGCCCCGCCGGGGTGGCCACCTGGCTCGGCCGGGCCGCCGCCGCCGTCGACGGCCTCGATCCGCACGCGCTGGAACGGCGTACCCGCGCGCTGGCCCGCGCCGGCCGCGCGCTCACCAGGATCGGCCTGGACGGCCGGCGCGGCCGCGAACGCTGGAGCGGCTACGGCGCCGACACCTGGTTCGGCGACGCCGACGTGATGATCACGCCGGCGCTCGCCGCCCTGCCGCCGCGCGCCGACCGCTGGGGCGGGCGCGGCCTGCTGGCCAACCTGCTGGCCAACGTCAGGTACGCGCCCACCACGGCTGCGTGGAACCTGTGCGGCTGGCCCGCGATGGCCGTGCCGGTCGCCACGCACTCCAGCGCGCTGCCGATCGGCGTGCAGCTCGTGGCGCCGCCGGGCGGCGAGCCGCACCTGCTGGCCCTGGCCGCCCAGCTCCAGGCGGCCCACCCGCCGCTACGCCCGCCCGGCTTCTCCTAGACGCCGGCCGGGTGCCAGACGGTCTTGGTCTCCAGGAACCGGGTCATCCGGCCGAGCCCCGGATCGGCCGTCCAGTCCTCGCGCACGGGACGCAGCACGCGCTTGAGGTTCTCGGCCGCCTCCTGCTCGCAGCGCAGCGCCAGGTCGGCGTCCTCGACCCCGGTGAGGTCGAGCGCGTTGACGTCCATGTGCGCGGCCAGCCAGGGCGCCAGCTCGGCCTGCTGACCGGTCAGGATGTTGACCACCCCGCCCGGCAGGTCGGACGTGGCCAGCACCTCGGCCAGCGTGATCGAGGCGAGCGGCGAGGGCTCGGAGGCGACCACGACGCACGTGTTGCCGGTGACGATCACCGGCGCCACCACGGACACCAGGCCGAGCAGCGGATCGGCGGGCGCCACCACGGCCACGACCCCGGTCGGCTCCGGCGAGGACAGGTTGAAGTACGGCCCCGCCACCGGGTTCGCCGACCCGCGCACCGCCGTGATCTTGTCGGACCAGCCCGCGTACCAGACCAGCCGGTCGACCGCCGCGTCCACCGACTCCAGGGCGGCCTTCTTGCCCAGGCCCAGCTCCTCGGCGAACTGCCCGCGCCGCCCCTCCAGCATCTCGGCGACGCGGTAGAGGATCTGCCCCCGGTTGTAGGGGGTCGCGCCGGACCAGCCGGGGAACGCCTTGCGCGCGGCCACCACGGCGTCGCGCGCGTCCTTGCGCGAGGCGCGCGAGGCGTTGGCGAGGAAGTCGCCCTTGGGCGAGGTCACGGGATAGGACCTCCCACTCTCCGAGCGCGGGAAGGCCCCGCCGATGTACAGCTTGTAGGTCTTTCTGACGGACAACCTACTCATCGCCCCGACCTCTCCACGTGGACTCCTGCGACGTCTGGACCGGGGCGAACACCTGGCCGCACCTGCTGACGCCGCAGCGGTGGGCGTACCAGCCGACGCGTACGGGCCGGCCGGCGCGGGCGAAGGCGTGCCCGCGGGTGGCCTGGGCACGCCGCCCGGACCGCCCGGAACGGCGATGATCACACGTCAAGGTAGGCCTCCAGCCCGGCGAGCCCGCCCTCACGGCCGTACCCCGACTCCTTGTAGCCGCCGAACGGCGAGGTGGGGTCGAACTTGTTGAACGTGTTGGCCCAGACGACCCCGGCCCGCAGCCGGTCGGCCATCCACAGGATGCGCGAGCCCTTCTCGGTCCAGACCCCGGCCGACAGCCCGTACGGGGTGTTGTTGGCCTTCTCCACGGCCTCGGCCGGGGTGCGGAAGGTCAGCACGGACAGCACCGGCCCGAAGATCTCCTCCCGGGCGATCCGGTGGGACTGGGCGACCCCGGTGAACAGGGTGGGCGGGAACCAGTAGCCGCGGTCGGGCAGCTCGCACGCGGGCGACCAGCGCTCGGCGCCCTCGTCGGCCCCGGCCTCGGACAGCTCGCGAATCTTGGCGAGCTGCTCGGCCGAGTTGATCGCGCCGATGTCGGTGTTCTTGTCCAGCGGGTCGCCGAGCCGCAGCGTGCCGAGCCGCCGCTTCAGCGCCTCCAGCAGCTCGTCGTGGACGGACTCCTGCACCAGCAGCCGGGAGCCCGCGCAGCAGACGTGGCCCTGGTTGAAGAAGATGCCGTTGACGATGCCCTCGACCGCCTGGTCGACGGCGGCGTCCTCGAACACGATGTTCGCGGCCTTGCCGCCGAGCTCCAGCGTGAGCTTCTTGTCGGTGCCCGCGACCGCGCGGGCGATGATCCGGCCGACCTCGGTCGAGCCGGTGAAGGCCACCTTGTTCACGTCGGGGTGGGCCACCAGGGCGGCGCCGGTGTCGCCCGCGCCGGTCACGATGTTGACCACGCCGGGCGGCAGCTCGGCCTGCCGGCAGATCTCCGCGAACAGCAGCGCGGTCAGGGGGGTCGTCTCGGCGGGCTTGAGCACCACCGTGTTGCCGCAGGCCAGCGCGGGAGCGATCTTCCAGGCCAGCATGAGCAGCGGGAAGTTCCACGGGATGACCTGCCCGGCCACCCCCAGCGGCTTGGTGCCGAACCCGGCGTAGGCCAGCTTGTCGGCCCAGCCCGCGTAGTAGAAGAAGTGGGCCGCGACCAGCGGCAGGTCGACGTCGCGCGACTCGCGGATGGGCTTGCCGTTGTCGAGGGACTCCAGGACGGCCAGCTCGCGGGCCCGCTCCTGGATCAGGCGCGCGATGCGGAACAGGTACTTGGCCCGCTCGGCGCCCGGCAGGGCGCTCCACACGCCGAACGCCTTGCGCGCCGCCTGCACGGCCCGGTCGACGTCGTCGGAGGAGGCCGAGGCGACTTCCGCCAGCTTCTCCTCCGTCGCCGGGTTGACCGTCTTGAAGGGGGAGCCGGAGCCGTCCACGAACTCACCGTTGATGAACAACCCGTACGACGGCTTGAGATCGACAATGTCGCGCGACTCTGGCGCGGGTGCGTAGTCGAACATCGCCGTCACGCCAGGGTGAGGTATAGGGACATCACCTTGCCAGCGTAGACGGTCGGTCCGAGTGCTCAGAGGGGCCCGGAGCTCCTAGGACAGGAGTGACAGGCGATGCGCCGCCGCGGCGGCCTCTCCGCGCGTGGTGACACCCAGCTTGGCCAGGATGTTCGAGACGTGCACACTGACGGTTTTCGCCGAGATGAACAGTTCGGCGGCGATGTCGCGGTTGGTGCGGCCCTGGGTCACCAGGCGCAGCACCTCCAGCTCACGCGGCGTCAGCAGCTCCGACGGCGTCTCCTGGGCCTGCGGGCCGCCGCCCACGCGGCGCGACAGCGCCTCGATCTCCTCGGCGAGCGGGGTGGCGCGCAGCGCGGCGGCGAGCGGACGCGCCTGCCGGAGCCTGGACGCCGCGCCCTCCCTGTCACCGCTCCTGGCCGCGACGCCGGCCGCCCGCAGCAGCGCCTTGGCCTGGTTGTGCGGCCGCATCAGCCGCTCCCACGCCGCCGCCGAGGCGTCGAAGTCACCGCTGTAGGACAGCCGGTACGCCTCCGCCACCGGCCCGCTGATCGTCAGCTCGGCCGCCACTTCCGCGGCGTGCGCCCGTACCGCGGCGGTCCGGCCGGGTTCGAGGTCCTCCGCCGCGTCGCAGACCGTGCGCAGCAGGGAGAGCAGCCGCCAGCCCAGCATGGCCTTGCTCGGCAGCCTGGGATGCGACAGCGCCCGCTCGGCCACGGCCAGCGCCGCCCACGGCTCGCCCTTGAGCAGGTGCCAGCCGATGTGCAGGCGCGCGTTGCTGATCACGTCCTGGACGAAGTCCTCGGGACGGTCCTTGAGCACGCCGATCTCCGACAGGATGCCCTCGACGTGCTGCAGGTCGCCCCTGGCCAGCCCGATGTCGGCGCGCACGCGCAGCAGCGCGTACTGGGTGCGCAGGACGGGCCCGTAGTTGAGCGCGCTGTCCACGAGGTCGAGCGCCTCGTCCCAGCGGCCGAGCGACTCCAGCGCCTCGGCCCAGTTGTTGAGGATGAACAGCCCGCTGCCGCGCAGCCTGCCGTACTTCTTGGCGTACTCCCAGCCCTGCTCCGACAGGCGCAGGGCCTCCTCGGCGCGGCCCATGTCGATGAGGGAGTCGATGTTGTTGCCGATCGCCCTGATGATGATGCGGCCCGAGCTCTCGGTCTTGCCGAGCGCCATCGCCTGCTCGTTGACGGCGATGACCTGCTCCAGCTCACCTCTGAGGGAGTGGCCGAGCGCCAGGTTCATCAGCAGGTCGCCTTCGAGGCACTTGTCGCCGGACCGCCTGACCAGGTCGAGGCCCTCGTGGATCAGCTCCTCGCCCTCGGCGATCTGGCCGCGGAGCATGAGCTGCCTGCTCAGCGGCATGACGACCTCCGCGCGCACCGGGCCCGGCTCGGGCACCAGCCGCAGCGCGTGCCGGAGCAGCTCGATCACGCCCATCTGGCCCTTGGACGCCTTGAACGACGCCTGCCGCACGATGAGCTGGGCCACCCGGCCCGGCTCCTCGGTCTCGTCCAGCTCGGCGAGGGCGGCCTTGACGAACTTCACGCCCTTGTCCACCTCGCCGCCGGCGTTCGCGGCCTCGGAGGCGCGTTCGAGCACGGCGGTGTGGTCGACGCCGATGCGCCGGGCGGCGTCGGGGACCCGGTCCCAGAGCATGAGCACGCGTTCCAGCAGCGGCACGGCCTCGGTGTAGGCGTACGCCTTGAACGACTTCTGCGCGGCCTCCCAGGCCGAGACCAGGGCCCAGAGGTCGTTGCGGGCACCGTACCAGTGGTGGGCCAGCTCGACGGCGGCCCGGCCGGGCGGGACGAGCGAGCGGTCCTTGGAGATCTCCTCGGCGTACCGGGAGTGCAGGCGCTGGTGCTCGCCCGGCAGCAGCTCCTCGTGCACGGCCTCCTGGATCAGCGCGTGCCGGAAGACGTAGGCGCGGTTGTCGGCGATCTGCAGCACGTTCCCGGCGATGGCGGGACGCAGCGCCGCCTCCAGCTCGATCTCGGACAGCCCGCTGACGGCGGCCAGCAGCGCGTGGCCCACCCGGTTGCCGCCGGCCGCGGCCATGCGCAGGACGCGCTGGGTGTCCTCGGGCAGCCGTTCGACGGCGCTGAGGATGAGGTCCTGCATGGACTCGGGGAACGTGCAGTCCTCGCCGCCGTCGAGCAGCGCCTCCACGAACAGCGGAATGCCCTCGCTGCGTTCGTAGACTTTCTGGACCTTCACATATTCCGGCGCGGCGCCGAGGATGCCGGCCATCTGCGCGGCCACCTCGTCGCGCGACAGGCGGGGCAGGTCGAGGCGGTGGACGCCGTTCACCCGGCCGAGCTCGGCCAGCACGGGGCGGAGCGGATGTTGCCGGTGCAGGTCGTCGGAGCGGTAGGTCATGACGATGAGCACCTGCGGGGCGTGCAGGTTGCGGCTGAGGAACGCGATCAGGTCGCGGCTGGAGCGGTCGGCCCAGTGGATGTCCTCGATGACGAGGACCGTGGGGCGGCTGTCCGCGAGGCGTTCGAGAAGGGTGAGGAACTGCTCGAAGAGCCGGGCGCGGCCCGTTTCCGTCTCCCCGTCGCCGCTGGGCTCGCCGAACTCCGGCAGCAGCCTGGCCAGGTCCCGCTGGGCGCCTTCGGGCAGCAGCGCGGCCACCGCGGCGGGGCCCTGCTCCCTGACGAGCTGCCTGAGCGCGGCGGTGAAGGGCGCGTAGGCAAGGCCCTCGGCCGACAGCTCCACACAGCCGCCGACCAGCACCTGCGCGCCGTCGGCCACGCAGGACTCGGCGAAGCGCTGCACGAGCCGGCTCTTGCCGACCCCGGCCTCCCCGCCCATGAGCACGGCCGTCACCGTGCCCTTACGTGCCTCGTCGAAGCTCTCTGCGAGAGCGGCGAGCTCCTCCGCCCGCCCGACGAAGACGGGACTCACCGAACGTCCCAGCATGTCGTTCAGCATGCCATGCCCTATCAATCAGTTTCGACGGGGTTTAGGGGGGTGCAGAGGCCCGGCCGCCACAACTGATGACGCGGCCGGGCTCTCTGGGGGCGGTCATGACGAACGGCGCTTGCCGAAGACCGAGCGACGCTCGGCCTTGTTTCCCTTCATCGCCTCGCGTACTCGGCGGTGCTCGGCGGCGGCCCGCCGGAGCTCGCTGGCGTGGGACTTCATGAGCTCGTACTCGAGTTCGGGGTTCACGGTGTTCTCCTGAACATTTGCTGCTTTTTCCTGACATCTTCAATGTTCGGCCTAAGTCCCGGCCCGCCACATCAGGTGGATGTCCTATCTGCGGGCGTACGCGGGGCCGGACATACCTAGGGCGGCGCCCGCCCCGCCTTAGGCGGCGTTCCCGTCCGTCCGGTTTGGAGGTAGTGGCCCTGGTCGGCGATGCTGTGAAGGTGTCAACTGTGACTACCTCGCTCGCGGACGTCGCCTCGTCCCACGCGACGCTGCGCGCCTTCCTGCACGGCCTTCCCGGAGTCGACCGGGTGGGCGCCGACCAGCGGGCGGCCATGCTCGGCACCCGTTCCATCAAGACCACGGCCAAGGCCCAGGCCATCGACCTGGCCATCTCCATGGTCGACCTGACGACGCTCGAAGGCGCCGACACGGCGGGCAAGGTGCGGGCCATGTGCACCAAGGCCGTGCACCCGGGCGGGGGCGCCCCCAAGGTGGCGGCGGTCTGCGTCTATCCCGACATGGTGGAGGTGGCCGTCCGGGCGGTGGCCGGTTCGGGGGTCAAGGTGGCCTCGGTCGCCACCGCGTTCCCCAGCGGGCGTTCCCCGCTGGAGGTCAAGGTGAGCGACACGGCGCTGGCCGTGGCCGCGGGCGCCGACGAGATCGACATGGTGATCGACCGCGGCGCGTTCCTGTCCGGCGACTACATGAAGGTCCACGACGAGATCGTCGCGGTCAAGGCCGCCTGCGGCGCCGCGCACCTGAAGGTGATCCTGGAGACGGGCGAGCTGGCGACCTACGACAACGTGCGCCGGGCGTCCTGGCTGGCCATGATCGCGGGCGCCGACTTCATCAAGACCTCCACCGGCAAGGTGTCACCGGCGGCCACGCTGCCGGTCACCCTGATCATGCTGGAGGCGGTGCGCGACTTCCGCGACACCACCGGCCGCCAGGTGGGCGTGAAGCCGGCCGGCGGCATCCGCACGACCAAGGACGCCATCAAGAACCTGGTGCTGGTCAACGAGACGGCGGGCGACGACTGGCTGTCCCCCGACTGGTTCAGGCTGGGCGCGTCCTCGCTGCTCAACGACCTGCTCATGCAGCGCCAGAAGCTCGCCACCGGCCGGTACGCGGGCCCCGACTACTTCACCCTCGACTGACGGCGACGGCCCTCGGGCGGCTCTACGAGGTGTTCGGAGCCGTCGCGAGGCCCACTAGCGTGCCCGGCTGCCCCCACTGCGTCGAGCCGGGCGAGCAGGCGTGCCTGCTGTCCGGCCCCGTCTCGGCGATCGAGGCCGGCTCGCTGGCCCGTTACGCGGCCAAGGCGCTCACCACGTGGGGGGACGTCCCCGCCTTCCGCTACTTCCTGCCGCGCCTGCTCGAATGCGCGGCGGCCGACGCGTTCTCCTACCCCGACCCGGAGATCGTCCTCGGCAAGCTCACCGTCGCCGGCTGGCACGGCTGGCCGGCCGGCGAACGCGCGGCCGTCACCGCGTTCCTGCACGAATGGTGGCTCGACACGCTGCGCCGCCATCCCTCCCGCCCACCGGCGGACACGGTGTTGTGCGCCGTCGCCGCCACCGGCGTCGACCTGACGCCCTTCCTCGACGCCTGGGCCGCGCTGGAGAACGAGGCGGCGATCGCCCACCTGCGCGACTTCGTCACCGACGGCCTGTCGGGGCGGCGGCTGACCAACGCCTTCTGGGATCGCGACGCCCCCGCCCACGCCCAGGTCCTCGCCTGGCTCGGCGACGGGCCCGCGGCCCGGGCGCTGGAGGCCGCCTTCGCCCGGGAGAGCCGCGAGCCGGTGCTCGGCCTGCTCGCCGACGTCCACGGACGGCTGCCGCGCTCCTAGATGAGCGCCTCGACCAGCAGGATGACGCCGAACACCGCGAACGCGGCGGCGGCGCCGTACCGGATGACCTTCTCGGGGAGGTGCTTGCCGAGCAGGCGGCCCACCAGGATGGCCAGGGCGTCGGCGGCGACCATGCCCACGGTCGAGCCGATCCACGTGCCGACCCAGCCGTGCTGCGTGGCCAGGGTGATCGTGGCGAGCATCGTCTTGTCGCCCAGCTCGCTCAGGAAGAACGCCACGGTCACCGCGACCAGGACGTTCCTGGTCGTCTTGCGGGCCTTGTCCTCCTCCTCCTCGGTCAGCTCGTCGCCCCGCAACGTCCACAGGGCGAACCCGAGGAAGGCGATGCCGGCCACGATCGAGATGGCCGTCGTCGGCAGCGCCTTCCCGACCAGCCCGCCCACGGCCACGCTCAGCAGGTGCACGACGGTGGTGGCGATGGTGATGCCCGCAAGCACGGGCCAGGGCTTGAAACGGGTGGCGAACGTCATCGCCATGAGCTGGCTCTTGTCACCGAGCTCGGCCACGAAAATGACCGCGAGACTGATCCAGAACGCTTCCAACCGGTCCTCTTTCCCGCGACCAGACCGGAAGCAGGCACCCGGGGGATCTTCGGGCACGACTTTCGGCCCGGCAGCGTCTTTGTCCATGACTGCCAGGCCGAAGGTCTCGTCCGCCCGTCAAGGCCCGTGTGACCGGGCGCGATCACGCGCCAGTATGTCGATCACACGATTGGGACTACTCCCCTTCGGAATTACCAACACACCATAACAGCCCACGTGAAGCCGTCATTCCGCCGGCTGTTCCCCCGGCTCGGACACCGCTTCCGCCCCCGGCTCGGCCCCCGGCTCGGCCGCCAGTGTGCAGCCGACCAGCACCGGCTCGTTGACCAGCGTCACGCCGAACTTCTCCCGCACCCCGTCGCGCACCTCCGCGGCCAGCGCCAGCAGGTCGGCCGTGGAGGCGGCGCCCGCGGGGTTGGTGAGGGCCAGCGTGTGCTTGGTCGAGATGCGCACCGGGCCGCGCTCGTAGCCCTTGGGGAAGCCCGCCTGCTCGATCAGCCAGGCGGCCGGCACCTTGACGCGGCCGTCGGGCAGGTCCCAGCGGGGGTGGCCGGGAGCACGTCCGGCCAGCTCGGCGGCCTCCTCGGCGGTCAGGATCGGGTTGGTGAAGAACGAGCCCGCGCTGCGGCTGTCGGGGTCGGCCGCCGGGTCGAAGACCATGCCCTTGCCCCGCCGCAACCCCAGGACGGCCTCACGGGCCGGCCCGAGGGGCACGCGGCCGCCGAGCTCCACCCCGAGCCGCCCGGCCAGCTCCTGGTAGGCCACCGGGCCGGACATGTCCGACACGTCCAGTGCGTACGTCACGGCGAGCACCACGTGCCGCGACAGGTCCCGCTTGAACGCGCTGTCGCGGTAGGAGAACCCGCACTGACGCGCCTCCAGGTCGACCACCTGCCGGGTGAGCCGGTCGTAGGCCCGCACGCACCTGATGGTCTGCGCCACCTCCTGGCCGTACGCGCCGACGTTCTGGATCGGCGTCGAGCCCACCAGGCCCGGGATGCCGGACATGCACTCGATGCCGGACCACCCCTCGGCCACGGCCCGCTCGACCAGCGGATCCCAGTCCTGGCCGGCCTCGACCGTGAGCAGCACCTGCTCGCCGTCCCTGGAGACCGTCACGCCCTGGGTGGCCACCTTGACGACCAGGCCGTCGAAGCCTTCGTCGCCGATCACCACGTTGCTGCCGCCGCCGAGCACCAGGGTCGGCACGCCCTTCATGTCGGCCTCGGCGACGAGGGACACGAGCTGCTCCGCCGTGACCGCCTCGGCGAAGTCGCGGGCGGGGCCGCCCAGGCCCAGGGTGGTGTGCGACGCGAGCATCTCCATGGCCACCAAGCTTATGAGCCCCCCAGCCCCCACGACACCGTCCCGAACCCCCTGCGGCTCCCACAACCGCACCCCCCACCCGTGCACGCGCCCGCGCCGACGCCGCCGATCGGTTCTCCGGGGGGCGAGGGCGGGGTCAGCTGTGGAGGGGCTGGTCGCTGCGGCGGGTGGAGTCGAGCCGGCGGACCGGGAGGGGGCCCTCGGGCACCACGAGGCCGCCTTCCAGCGCGTACGAGAACTCCAGGTCGGCCTCCTCGCCGCGCTCCGCGCCCTCGGGGAAGGCCCCCAGCGCCGCCGCCCTGCGCACCGCCATCAGGTCGCAGCGCAACGCCCCCACCCTGCCGGGCTCCTCGGCCTCGGCCGCCTGCCACCCCGCCGCCACCGCCCCTTCCACGATGGCCGCCACCAGCGGCGTCAAGGCGTCCCCCGTCAGCGCGAGCGAGGTCTCCATCAGCACGTGCACCTCGGACTCGTCCAGCCGCAACAGCTTGGTACGGCTCTCGCCCCACCCCGCCGTGCCCCCGGCCGCCCGCGAGGTCTCGGCGACGTGCCACACCACCATCCGCTCCGGATGCCGTTCGGCCAGCTCGTCCAGGACGTCTCCCGCGCCGTCGACGTTCCCCAGGTCGAGGGCGAGGATCCGGGCGTGCGTGTGCTCGATCACCGACTGGACGCACTCCAGCACGTCCCCGGGCCGGCCGTCCACCAGCAGCCCGGCGGAGACCGTCACGTCCTTGGTCTCGACGCGCTGGCGCTCGGTGTTGACGCCCAGGTCGTCCATGCGGTTCGTGGCGAGGGTGCCGTCCCAGACGCGCTGGGCGTGCAGCATCGTGTCGTCCGGGTCGCCGTGCTGGCCGGGGTCGCCGGAGAAGCCCAGCGCGGCGGCGGGGTTCCCGTGCGCGCCCGCACCCCTGGGCCGGGCGCGGCCCGTGCCGACGCCGGTGGCCGAACCGCCCGTGGTGTCCCGTCCGGTGCCGCTGCTGCCCCCCACCTGCTCAGGGGACGCCGGACGCAGGTGAGCGGGAGGCTTGGCATCGGTCACGGACGACACGGGGATGGAACGAACGGTGGGCCAGACCTGTCGCGCAACTTCACTCATAACAACACGGGCTACCCGCGACCCGCCCGACATATCACGGGATCAGGAGAGCTGTACCACCGCACGCGCCTTCGACAGGACCTTCGCGTCGCCCGCCTTGGCCGTCAGCCCGACGACCACCCGCTTGTCCTCCAGCTTCTCCTCGACGACCCCGCTCACCGAGATCGTCGCGCCCTGGTCGTCGTCGGGCACGATCACCATCGACGAGAAGCGCACGCCGAAATCCAGCACGGCGCCCGGATCGCCCGCCCAGTCCGTGACGAACCGGCCGGCCTGGGCCATCGTGAACATGCCGTGCGCGATCACGTCGGGCAGCCCGACCGTCCGGGCGAAGCGCTCGTTCCAGTGGATCTGGTTGAAGTCGCCGGAGGCGCCGGCGTACATGACCAGGTTCAGCCGCCGGACGTTGTAGCCCACGGCCGGGAGCTTCTGCCCGACCTCGACCTCGTCGTACCTCACCGTGGCCGCCATCTCAGCCCGCCCCTCCGCGCTCGACGATCGTGTTGTAGGTCGTGCAGACCGGCTCTCCGGCGACCGTCGTCACGTCGCTCCTGATCGTCAGCAGCTCGTTGCGTCCGGCGCTCCTGATGTCGGTGATCGTCGCGGTGGTGACCAGCTCGTCACCCGCGCAGACGGGCCTGACGTACTCGAACCGCTGCTCGCCGTGGACCACCATCGCGAGGTTCAGGCCCAGCTCGGGGTCGACCAGCGCCTCGCCGCCCGCCTGCAGGCTGAACACGATGGGGAACGTGGGCGGCGCGATCACGTCGGGGTATCCGGCGGCCCTGGCGGCCTCCCTGTCGCGGTAGACCGGGTTGTTGTCGCCGATCGCCGCCGCGAACTCCTTGATCTTCACCCGGCTGACCTCGTACGGGGCGGCGGATGGATAGGTCCTGCCCACGAAGTCACGGTTCAAGGCCATCAGTGCTCCCTCGGATGTCTTCAACGAGCGCTGCTGAGCCAGACGGTAACAGAACAAGGTTCGGCTGTCGCCGCTCATGGCGTGCTTTTTGCCGGGGCCCGGGTCAGCGCCTAGAAAGACGCCTCAAAGCAGGGAGAACACGACAAACCGGCGCCCCGTCCGGGACGCCGGTTGTGCGATATGGAGGCAGAAGTACCGCTAGCGGGTTTCGCGGTGCGCGCGGTGGCAGCGGCAGTTCGGGCAGTACTTCTTCAGCTCAAGCCGATCCGGGTCGTTGCGCCGGTTCTTCCGCGTGATGTAGTTGCGGTGCTTGCACTCCTGGCAGGCCAGCGTGATCTTCGGCCTAACGTCGGTGGCAGCCACTTGGGAGTGCCTTTCTACGTTCGGGACATGGACACACCCGTACCCAGGCCGACCGACCTGGGATTGGGTAGTAGCGGAGGCCGGACTTGAACCGGCGACACAACGATTATGAGCCGTTTGCTCTGCCTGACTGAGCTACTCCGCCTTGGCCGGAAACTCCCGGCCCGTAGAGGATACCCGAAGCTGGGAGCACATTAGTAACTCACCTGATCGGGTGGGGTGCTACCAGTATGCCCCAGGAACCTCCGACAACCGAAATCCGATCATGCCACCTGGGTCTCGCCTGGGGAATCACCCGCGGAGGCCACCGCCACACTAGCAGCCCCCCTTTGCCGGCGCGAACCTCCGGACCAGGCACGCAGCGACGAACGCACACCCGCTGCGCCCGTTCCCGCGGTGGTCCGAAGGGCTCCCCGGCGGCCGCCGGCGACGCCCGTCCGTACGGCGAACGGGCGTGCCCCCGGCGAACGCCGGCGGCGCGCCTCCACGCGGTGGGCGGACCCGCGCGGATGAGGATGGGCGACCCCAGGGTGGGCGCGAGGGGGCGCGGCGGACCCCCGTGCGACCGCACAGGGGGGCTGGGGCGGGGGGTTACGACTGGCGTTCGTCCACGCCTACGGCGCCGACGCCGCTGCCCCAGCTTGCGCATTTGCCCTCGGACCTGCCCGAGGCCCCGGGCCCGAGCGTGATCCACGGGCCGACGACGTCCGGGCTCCAGCCGCACGTGATCACGGCCCGGTAGACCCAGGTCTGGCCGGTCGGGTTGTGGCAGTCGGCGCGGCCGACGTAGCCGTCCTCCGGGGCCCGGCCGCTGTTGCACTGGAGGCTGCCGGCCGAGGCGGGGGCGGACGGGATGACAAGCCCGGATAGGACCGCGGCGACGCCGGCGGCGAGTGCCAGTTTCCTGTTCATGTCGTCTTCCTCTTCTGCTCGTTCTGCTTGAGCTGCTCGGGGTTTCGGCGCTGGTGTGCGCTCGATTGCCAGGAAAGCGACCGGGCGCCGGTGTCCAACAGCAGGGCGGACAGACTCGTCCGGAGTCGTCCACGCGCGAGCCCGACTCGGACGTCCCGAAATCCCTCCGGACACGTACGGTCATCGTTCGTACACTGGCGGGCAGGAAGAAGGCCGGGTCGGGGAGAGGGGCGATGGGCGAGGACCAGGAAGGCGCGGAACCCGGCGTGGAGTCGGTGAGCTGTCACGAGGGCCTGGCGAGGCTGCTCGCCGAGCAGTTCGCGCGGGCGGACGTGTCGTTGCGGGAGCTCCAGGCGCGGGCGGACACGGCGGGCGGACCCCGGCTTCCCCAGGCCACCTGTGCCGACATGCTGGCCGGACGGCGGTTTCCGAACAAGGCCGTGATGGTGTCGTTCCTGCTGGCTTGCGGGGTTCCCGAGCATCGGGTGCCGGAGTGGGAGCGGGCCTGGGAGCGCGTACGGACCAATCGCATGCCCCCGTCCGGCTTCCAGCTCACCCGGACGGCGCTGTCCCTCGGCGTTCCGCCCTTCGAGCATTCCGGGGTTCTCGACGTCGCCTCCGTCCATCCGCACGCCGATCCCCTCGGGGGCCTGCCTAGGCCGGGCGCCGCGCCTCCTGCGGTGCTGAACCAGGCGGACACCGTGCCCGTCGCCGGCCCCATCGCGCCTGGCCCGCCGCCCCTTCCACCAGCGGCACTCTCTCCGCCGACGGGCCCCTGACCAGGCCCCCCAGTCGCAGACCCCCTGGCCGACGCAATTCCGGCCGACAGTGCCCATCCGACGCGCGTCCGATGACTCGCCGCCGGGACGCCGACATCTCCGTGCAGCAGGGAACGCCGCCGCCGGCGAGCTCGCGTAACGCCACTACGCCGGGCAAGCGAAAGCTCCGGACGCTTCCCCGCGTCCGGAGCTTTCGGGTGTGGGCAACCAACCCTCACCGGCCTCCTGCCCGACGGTCCACATTCTATGCTTTTGTCCGTTTTGCGTAGAGTTGTGGCGTGACACGCTGGCACGGCCCCCGCGGCATCCTCGTCGAGATCATCACGCTCAGCGCGAGGCAGCGCATCAAGGTCACCCAGACCGTGAACGGCCGCCGCTACCTCCTCGGCTACTACGGCACCATCGCCCAGATCGTCCACCACGTGGACCTCGCCGACCTGGTCGAGGTGATCGACCTCCCCGCCTTCGCGTCCCGCAGGGCCAGAACGTGAGCAACCGCACGACACGAAAAAGCCGCCCTCCCCGCACGGGAAGAGCGGCTCGCCCGCAGGACCTACAGGTCCTTGCACCACATCCATTTGCCGTCGATCAGGCATTTGTGCCAGCCGTCGTTGGCCGGGTTCCACGCGTAGGCGGGACTGCTCGCCACGCTGATCGTCAGCACGGTCGAGACGGAGAGCAGGATCAGAGCCAGCGCCCGGCGCACGCCACGGGCCGCGAACATGTTTCTCATGACCGTCATGGAACACGCCCGCCCTTGGAGCCTTCTTGGGGCCGGCTGAAGCCCCACGACAAGCGCCGCCCAACCCGCACAACCCGCACAACGAAAAACGCCCGGCTCCAAGTCACCTTGGCCGGGCGTCATATCCGCTCATTACAAGAGCCCCCAAACGGAATCGAACCGTTGACCTTCTCCTTACCATGGAGACGCTCTGCCGACTGAGCTATAGGGGCCTGTCCGCTCGCTGCGGACAGGTGTAACCATACACGGCACTCAGCCATGATGCGAACTCGTACGGGCCTCCACCGCGCCGCCGGATCCGCGGCGCGCGGCGAGATCGACCACCTCGCACAGATCGGCCAGGTCGACGAGCGCGGCCACCTCCGCCACCGAACGGCAGTCGGCGACCAGCCACCCGTTCCTGCGCACCCGCAGCACCTGCCGGCCCGCCCGCATCGCCGGCACGACCTCGACGCCGTCGAGGCCGACCCATCGCCTGTCCATAGCGGCACACCCTAGCCGCCGGGTCTCTCAATTTCCGTCCGCCACAGGCGTTACCGCCATGCCAAGTCGGCACCAAGAGGTGTCTAAGAGCGGCGTCCCACTCTGGTGCCAAACGGACAGAAGGAGCACCGAAATGGCACCCAACATGCTCGGATTCCGCATCACGCACCGGGCCATGCGCGGGGACACCCGTCGTCTGGCCGAGGTGATGAGCGCGATCGCCGCCGGCGAGCAGCGGGCCGGTCAGGAGCGGCTGCGGGCGATCGCGACGTTCACCGCCAAGCTCTGCGCGGGCATCCACCACCATCACCAGGCCGAGGACAACGTGTTGTGGCCGGTCATCGTGCGCTCGGCGGGCGCGGAGGTGGACCTGAGCGACCTCACCGACGACCACGCGGCGCTCGACCCGCTGCTGGAGGAGATCACGACGGCCGCGGTCCAGCTAGGCTCCGACGGGCAGGCGGCCCGGCGGATGGCCAAGTCCCTGGCCGCGCTCGCCGACCTGCTGGACGAGCACATCGAGGAGGAGGAGCGGCTGATCTTCCCGGTCGTCGCCAAGTACGTCTCGGAGGCGGACTGGCAGAAGGTCGAGACCGAGGTCAGGAAGGGCGGGGACGCCCGGTTCGACCTGCCGAGGATCGCCCAGTACGCGCGGCCGGAGGAGCTGGCCGAGCTGCGGCGCCTGGCCGGGCCGGTGCTCGTGGTGCTGCTCGCGCTCATGGGCCGCGGCCACCGCCGCCGCCAAAGCCTGATCTTCGGCACGCCGTGAGCCCTCAGGGACCCGCTCAGCGGCGCGCCCGGCGGCGGGCCGCCCGCGCCCAGTGCGGCGAGCCGACGCGCTCGGCGACCTGCAGAGCCTGCGCGTAGTGGCCGTCGGCCGGCAGCCCGAGCAGCTCGGCCAGGTCGCCGAGCACCAGGGCGACCGGCCCGAGCGTGACCGACCCGCTGCTCATCCCGGCCAGCTCGTCCGCCCACGGCAGCAGGACGCGGTAGGAGCGTGCGGCCACCTCGCGGTCCTCCAGGGCGACGGCGGTCTGGCCGCGCAGCGCCTGCCACATCAGCCAGTAGTAGTTGCGCGGCAACCACGACTCGGGCCGCCACACCCGCCGGGCCGCGTCGAGCTCGCCCGCGGCCGCCAGCGCCCCGGCGTAGATCTCGTGCACGGTGTTGCTGTTCACGCGTTCCCGGATGGCGGCCAGCTCGTCCAGGGAGTCGCGGACGTTGCCGCGGGCCATCCGGACGGCGAACCTGCCCAGAGCGCCCATGGCCCGCGCGTTGACGCCGCCGCGCTCGGCCATCTGCTCGGTGAGCCCGGTGTAGACGGCCTCCGCCTCGTCGAACTCGCCCTCGACCAGCTTCCGCAGCGCGCCGAACAGCGCCAGGATGGCCAGCGACATGCCGAGCTGGCCGCTGGTGGACACCGCCACGCCGCTGTCGGCGTGCCGCCTGGCCGCCTCCAGGTCGGTGCGTCCGAGCGCGGCCATGAGCAGCGCGCAGTGGCCCAGCGTGAGGTAGCCGACGAGCCGGTGGGTGCGGCCCAGCTCCAGCAGCTCGGCGCCGACGGCCTCCAGCTCGTCCCGCCGTTCCGGGCTGAGCACGGCGAAGTAGCGCGCGTTGAGCGCCAGGCAGAGCAGGTCGGGACGGCCGAGGCGGCGGGCCAGGGCCAGGGCCTCGGCGCCGGCGGCGTCCACGCGGTCGTCGTCGTGCCCCTCCAGCTCGAACACGAGCGCGGCCAGCAGGCGGCAGCGCGTCTCGTCGTCGGGACCGGCGGCCAGCTCGCGCTCCACGGCCTCCATGAAGTCCCTGTTGTAGAGGGAGTCCACCTGGATCGTCCAGACCACGGGGGCCTCGTAGGAGGTCAGCGCGCGGGCGAGCGCGCCGTGCGGGGCGGCCAGCTCGACGGCCTGCGCCCTGGCGGCCAGCGCGCCCAGCACGTCGCCCGCGTGGCCCAGCGCCGACACCAGTCCGCACAACAGGTCGAGCCGGGTCGCGTCGTCGGCGGCGAACTCCAGCGCGGCGCGCCACAGCGCCGCCGCCTCGCGGTGCGCGTGCAGGCCGGACGCCTGGACGGCCGCCGCCCTGGCGTACCGCACGGCGTCCGGCGCGGCGGCCTCCAGCGCGTGGTGCGCCAGGGCCGCCACGTCGTTCGGCCGCAGCCGCTCCAGCACCGACACCACGCGCCCGTGCAGCCGGGTCCGGCGGATCCGCGCGGTGTCCTCGTACAGCGCCTGCCTGACCAGGACGTGCGTGAACCTGACGCGGCCGGGCCCCGGCTCGGTCAGCAGGCCGGTCATGACGCCGGCCTCCAGGCCGTCGAAGACGGTGTCCTCGTCGCCGTCGTGCAGCGCGATCAGCACGTCCACGTCGGCGTCCCTGCCGACGACGGCGGCGTTGCGCAGCACGGTCTGGGCGGTCGCGGGCAGACGGGTGATGCGGCGGCGGATCAGGTCGCGCACGCCGGGCGGCAGCGCCTCGGCGGCCTGCGGCCCCTCGGAGGCCAGCAGGCGGGCGATCTCGCAGACGAACAGCGGGTTGCCGAGCGTGCGCTCCAGGACCGTGCGGACGGTGGCGGGGTCGAGGCCGGCGCGCTGGGAGTGGCGTTCGAGCAGCGTGGCGACGGCGGCCTCGTCGAGCCCCGCCAGCTCGACGTGCCTGCTGCCGGTGGCGAGCGCGGCCAGGGTGGCGGACAGGTCCTCGGTGGTCTCGGCTGGGCGGTAGGTGGCGACGACCAGGATCCGGGCGGCGTGGTCCAGGTGCCGCAGCAGGTGCAGGGTCTCGCCGTCGGCCCGGTGGACGTCTTCGAGCACCACGAGCAGCGGCGCGCAGCCCGCCAGGTAGCCGGCCACCGCCCTGGCGAGCTGGAATTGGTTCTGGATGGCGACGCCGTCGTTCAGGAGGGGGGCCAGGCGGGCCGCGTCGGCGGCGGCGGGCGGCCGTACGGCGGCGAGCTGCCGGACGATCTCGCTCCACGCCCAGGCGGGCGGCGCGTCACCGTCGATCTCCGGGCAGCGTCCGAACGCGACCCGCCACCCGCGCTCGGCCAGCTCGGCCGCGAACGCCTCGGCCAGCGCGCTCTTGCCCGCGCCCGGCTCGCCGCCCAGCCAGACCGTGCGCCTGAGCGGCCGCACGGCCTCCTCCCGCAGCGCGGCCAGCTCGCGGGCCCGGCCCACGATCGAGGGCTCCTGCGCGGCCACGGGCCGTTCCTGGACGTGTTCGACGACCTCGGGCGCGTGCAGGGACTCGGATTGGCGGAGGATGTCCTGTTCGAGCGCGCGCAGGGCCGGGCCGGGATCGACGCCGAGCTCCTCGGCCAGGTTCTCGCGGGCCTGGCGCAGCACGGCCAGCGCCTCGGCCTGGCTGCCGGACCGGTAGAGGGCCAGGGCCAGCAGGCGGACGGCGTTCTCGCGCAGGGGATGGGCGTCGGCGTGCCCGCGCAGCTCCGGCACGGCCTCGGCGTGGCGGCCCATCAGCAGCGCGGCCTCGGCGCGGTACTCGACGGCGACGAGCCTGAGCTCGGCCATCCTGGCCGCCTCGGGCGCGGCCCACTCCTCGGTGAACTCGGCGTAGGCGGCCCCCGTCCACAGGCCGAGCGCCTGGTCGAGCAGGTCGTGGGCGACGGTGCCCGCGCCCCGCTTGAGCGCCGCGCCGGCCGCGTCGATGAGGCCGGGCAGCCGCCAGGCGTCCACGGCCTCGTCGGGCAGGCAGAGCCGGTAGCCGGGCGGGGCGCTGACGATCACTCCGGCGGGGGCGCGCGGCGGCCGGTCGGGTTCGAGGACGCGGCGCAGGTTCGAGACGTAGACCTGGAGCGCGGCCAGTGCCTTGGGCGGCGGCTGTCCCTGCCACAGGTCCTCGATGAACCGGTCGGTCGAGACGACCTGGCCGTCGGCGGCGACCAGACGGGCGAGCACGGCGCGCTGCCTGGCGGAGCCGAGGTCGAGCCGGCGGCCGTCCAGGGTGGCGTGGAGCGGTCCAAGGAGGTGTAACTGGAGCATGGCACCCTTTTTCCGTACCGGTAGCGCCCGCTTTCAGTACCGGTAGAAGCCTGCGAAGTCCGATCTTCGCCCGATATCGTCAATGCGCACCGAAGCCCCCGTCTCGGGCGCGTTCATCATCTTCCCACGACCCAGATAGATGCCCACATGATGCGTCTTGATCTTATTTTTCGTGATTTTTCCGAAGAAGACTAAATCGCCCGGCAGGCCCCGCTCAACGGGCCGCATCCTGCGTACGTGGTCGTCGGTGTTGCCGGGGCCGAGCACGTCCCTTCCGTTGGCCAGGGCGTACACCCAGCGGGCCAGGCCGGAGCAGTCGAGGCCGCGGGTGCGCGCGGCCGGGCAGGGCTTGATTCGGCCGCTGTAGCCCAGGCAGGTGCCCTTCGTGGGGCCGGGCCGCTCACCGTGGCCGCCGCCCCACGAGTACGTGATGTCGTACCGCTCGATCTCGTACGCGATGCGCACGATCCTGGACGGCACGAACGTCGACAACGGCATGGACGCCGTGCCGGCCAGCAGGACGACCAGCGCGGTCACCGCCAGGCCCAGCCGCCGCCACGCCACCCGTTTCTCCCTTAAGCCGAGATCCCGGGTTTTATCCTACCTATCGCGATATTTCAGCTTTCGAGGTTAAGTGTGACCGTTCCTACCTTGACGACCATCCCGACCCGGCCCTTCGCCTTCGGGCTGGTGGTGAAGGTGAAGGCGGCCTTCTGGCCCCGCTCCAGCTTGCCGACCACGCAGCGCACCGCCGTGCCGCTGAACTTGCAACCGGGGGCCTTGACCACCTTCTGCCCGCCGTACGCGCGCCCGGAGACCACGATGTTCTCGACGGGGTGCGGGCCGGTGTTCGCGATCGTGACCCGGTAGAGCTTCCTGCCCTTGACCAGCCCGGAGACCGACACCCGGGCGGGCGGGTTGGCCAGCGACCGCAGCTGGGACTCCGAGCCGTTGAAGGAGTTCTGGCCGCCGGCCAGCGAGCCCTTCTCCGCCGACTGCCAGAACGTGTGCCGCTTCCAGCTCTTCGGCAGCTCGCCGGGGTCGCTCCCCCAGCGGGCCAGCCAGAGCGGGTTGGCCTTGAACGCGCCGGAGTTGCCCGTGCAGGTCTGCCACCAGCTCGTGGTGGTGTAGATGATCGCGTCCCGGCCGGTCTGCTGCCGGTACTTCTTGGTGAAGTCCTTGATCCAGGTGACCATGTCCTCGGCGGACAGGTCGTAACAGTTGTTCTTGCCGTTCTTGTCCTTGTACGGATTGTCCTCGATATCGAGCACACCGGGCAGCGTTTGACCGTCGCTGGTCCAGTTTCCGCCGTTCTGAAGGAAATAGTCGGCCTGCGCTGTCCCGTCGGATTCATGCGGTTGCGCAAAGTGATAGGCGCCGCGCACGAGCCCGGCCGTCGCGGCCCCGCCGAACTGCGCGTCGAACCGTGGGTTGCGGTAGTTCGTGCCCTCGGTGGCCTGCACGAACGCGAACCTGCCGCCGCCGGAGGCCACGCTCGCCCAGTCCACGTCGCCCGTCCAGTTGCTGACGTCGACACCGGGAACGCCGTCGGCCGCCTCGGCGACCCCCGTCATGCCGACAGCGGCAATTACCGCAATTAACCACAAGCGTTTCACGCCCGAGATCATCGCGGAGCCACCACTCACGCCGCAAGCACGGAAATATCACGCCTCTTCGCAGAAAAGCGCGAAACCCCATGTCGAGGCCCAGAAATCCGCCTTGCGCGACCGCCTCTCCGGACGTCGTTTCCGCAGGTCAGAGCCTTATATGAACGTCACATTCGCGTTTGCCAAATCGATACCACCCGGCTCAGACTGAATTGATCCCCGAAAGGGCCCCTGACCAGGGGCTTCTTCGCCATGCCCAGGAGGCACCACCCATGATCCACACCCGGGGCCTCACCCGAGTGTTCACCATGAAGAAGGAGACCGTCGAAGCCGTCCGCGGCATCGACCTCGACGTCGAACCCGGCCGGCTCGTCGCCTTCCTCGGCCCCAACGGCGCCGGCAAGTCCACCACCCTCCGTCTGCTCACGACCCTGCTCCCGCCCACCTCCGGCACCGCCGTCGTCGCCGGCCACGACGTGACCCGCGACCCGGCCGGCGTGCGCTCCCGCATCGGCTACGTCGGCCAGAAGAACAGCGCGGGCGAGAGCTTCCGCGTCCGGGACGAGCTCGTCACGCAGGGCCGCTGCTACGGCCTGACCGTCTCCGAGGCCGTCGCGCGGGCCGGCGAGCTGATGCGCCTGCTCGACCTGGAAGACCTGGCGGCCCGCAGGCCGGGCACGCTCTCCGGCGGCCAGCGCCGCCGCCTGGACATCGCGCTCGGCCTCATCCACCGCCCCGACCTGCTCTTCCTCGACGAGCCCTCGACCGGCCTCGACCCGAAGAGCCGCGCCGACATCTGGCGGCACATCCTGCGCCTGCGCGAGGCGTACGGCACCACGATCTTCCTCACCACCCATTACCTGGAGGAGGCCGACAACATGGCCGAACGGGTGATGATCATCGACAACGGCTCGATCATCGCCGACGGCACGGCCGAGCAGCTCAAGAACGACCTGGCCGGCGACACCGTCACGGTCACCACCGACACCGCCCAGGACGCCGCCAGGGCCGCCGAGCTGACCGGCGGCAGCGCCGAGGGCGTCACCGTGCGCGTGCGGGTGGCGAACGCGCCCGCCGCGCTCCCCGGCTGCCTGCGGGCGCTCGACGCCGCCGGGATCAAGGTGACCGCCGCCGAGACCGCGCGCCCGACCCTTGACGACGTGTTCCTCACCCTCACCGGGAGAAGCCTCACCGATGACGACCTTCCTGCGTGACACCGCCACCGTCTTCACCCGCGAGTTCCGGCCGGTCCTGCGCGAGCCGGTCGCGCTGCTGTTCGAGATGGGCCAGCCGCTGCTGTTCCTGTTCCTGTTCGGCGCGCTGCTGGACGGCGCGGTCGGCTCGTCGTGGCAGTGGTTCGTGCCGGGCATCCTGGTCATGATGTGCCTGACCGGGCCGATGTCGGCCGGTTACACGCTGCTGGTCGAGCTGATCGGCGGCTCGCTGGAACGCATGCTGGTCACGCCGCTGAACCGGACGGCGATGCTGGTGGGCCGGGCGATGAAGGCGATGGTCGTGCTGCTGGCCCAGGCCGTGCTGATCATCGTGCTGGCCGTCCCGCTGGGGTTCGAGCTGTATCCGGCGGGCGTCCTGGCGGGGCTGGCGCAGCTCACCGTGTTCGGGGTGGGGCTGGGGGCGTTCTCGTTCGTCCTGGCCATCCGGTCGGCGCCCGGCGGGACGCTGTTCTACGTCGTCAGCCAGTCGATCCTGTTCCCGCTGCTGCTGCTGTCGGGCGTGCTGCTGCCCCTGGACACCGCGCCCGGGTGGCTGCGCGCCGTCGGCGCGGCGAACCCGGTCACGTACATCGTCGAAGGCCAGCGCGCGCTGTTCTCCGGCGACCTCGGCGCCCCCTCCGTCCTGTACGGCACCGCGTCGGCCTGCCTGGTCGCCGCGATCGGCCTGTACCTGGGCAACCGGGCCATGCGCAAGGGCGTGTGAAATGGCGGCATGACCCGTGTGATGGCCTCCGGCACCGTGCCCTGGATCCCCGTCGAGCACCGCCTGGACGTGATCCTCTCCCCGGACCTCCCGCCCGCCGACGGCACGACCTCGGCGTTCGCGTTCGTCACCGACAGCCTCGGCAGGACCCTGCTCACCTGCGTCGACCGGCCCGGACGCGGCTGGGACGTGCCGGGCGGCCACCTGGAGGCCGGTGAGAGCGCCGCCGAGGCCGCGGTCCGGGAGCTCCAGGAGGAGACCGGCCTGCTCCTGGAGCCGCCCGCCCTGTCGGTGTTCGCGTGGCAGCGCATCGAGTTGCTGCGCCCGGCGCCCGCCGGTTACCGCTACGCGCCGCTGACGTACATGGTGATGTTCCGGGCGCGGCTGGCGGCGCCCGGCGCCGCGACGGCGCCGCCGGCCGGGTCGGAGAGCACCGGCGCGGAGTGGCTGCCCCGGGAGCGGATCATGGAGCTGTGCGCCCACCGCACCTGGCTGCCGCTGCTGGAGCGGCTCTAGAGGGTGCGCGCGCGTTCGAGGTCGGCGCTGCGGTAGTGCCGCTCCGGGATGCTCGCCAGCGTGGACGGGTGCACCTGCGGGCCCAGGCCGTACAGCTTCTGGAAGCTCATGATGAGCGGACGCCAGGCGTCGGGGTCGATGTGGTCGTCGGTGCCCTTCATCCGGATGTCCTCGTGCACCCAGACCCGCTGCACCCGCACCTCGAACGCGAGCACCCCGCCGTCGCCGACCGGGTGCGTCTCCTCCACCACGACCTCCATCGCGACCGGGCACTCGGCCACCCGGGGCGCGGCCACCGTCTCCGACGCGACGGCGGTCAGCCCGGCCCGCTGGAACTTGTCCGGCACGAACCGGTAGCCGCGCTGGTGCTTCCGCTCGGGTACCGGGTCGCTCCCGGTGGTCAGGGCCAGCCGGTCCACCTGCGGGGCGAGGGCGTCGGAAGGCAGGTTGAGCACGCCTTCGCCGGTCCGCACCAGGTTCTGGCACGTCTTCGACCTGGCCCCGAGCCCCAGCATGCCGCGCCAGCCCAGCCAGAAGGCCGACGACATGGGGGCGAGGTTGGGGCTGCCGTCCTCGTTCACGGTGGAGATCAGGACGACGGGGGTGCCGAAGTAGAGGATGTTGGGTTCAATGCGGACGTGCTGATCCACGACAGTGTTCATGCGTCCCACTGTCGCCGCCGGTGAGGGCCGGGCGCTGGCGGCCTTCGGACCTCTCGTTGCCCGCCGGTCAGGAGCGCGGCACGAGCCTGATCGTGGCGGCCCGCGCCTGCGCGCTGACCACCGAGTCCACGATGCTCTCCGGGTAGTGGCGGTACTTGGCCCGGTACGCGGCGTCGATCCGGTCGTTCAGCTCCTGGTCGGCGTCGGCGAACGTGACGCCCTTGTCGACGCCTCCGGCCTGGATCCGGCCGCGTCCGCGTTCCTGGGCGCCGCGGAACCAGGTGCCGTCCCGCCCGTTCACGGCCCGGACGTACAGGTCGTCGCCGAGGCGCACGACCCAGATCGTCACCGGGCGGCGCAGTTCGCCGTCGCCGCGCAGGGACGCGATCTGCAGCTCCTCGGCGTCGGCGATCCGGTCGAGTTCGTCGTTCGTCCAAGCAGTCATGGTGGGGGCCTACCCGGAACCGGTCGGCGCCGCCGGTGGCCATCGTCCGTAGTTGGTAAATCCGCCGGTGTCAGGGCAGGTAGCCGGCGCGTCTGGCCGAGACCACGCTCTCCATGCGGGTGTGGGTGCCGAGCTTGCGCATCGCGCTGCGCAGGTAGCTCTTGACCGTCTCCGGCTTCAGGTCGAGCCGCCGGCCGACCTCGGCGTTGCCGCAGCCGACCGCGACCAGGGAGAGCACGTCGAGCTCCCGCGGCGAGAGCGGGCTGGCCGGGACGGGCCCGCCGTTCGGCGAGGTCAGTCGGTCGCAGACGCCCTGCAGCCGCTCGCGCAGGACCGGGTCGGCGACCTCCTGGGCGATCGAGCGCAGCTCGGCGTGCGCCTCGCGCAGTTGTTCCCATTCGGGGCCGGTGGGCCGTTCGCGGGCGGCGCCGGTGATCGCGGCCGTCTCCAGCGCGGCCACCCGCCGCTCCACCTCCGCGCGGACGGCCAGCTCGACGCCGAGCCGGGCGGCGATCTGGTGCATGCCGTCGAGGACGCGGGTGCCGAGCGGCAGCGGCTCGCGGACGCCGCCGTAGAGCAGCCCGTAGACCGTCTCGCCCACCACGACGGGGACGGCCGCGATCGCCCGCAGGCCCTCGGCCGCCACCGGCCTGTCGTATTCGTGGCTGATGCGGGAGTCGGTGACGTAGTCCTCGACGCTGCCCGGCCGGGCGGTGACCAGCACCCGGCCGCCCAGGCCGCTGCCGGTGTGGATGGCGAGCCCGCGCAGCACGTCCGTGCGGACCCCCGTCAGCTCGGTGAGCCGCACGGCGCCGCCCGGGGCCGAGACCGCGCCGCCGAACAGGACGGGCAGCCCGACGACGTGCCGCATCCGGGTGAGGGCGGCCCGCAGGAGCACGGCGGCCTGCGGGGCCAGGGCACTCGACGGAAGATGTGTCACCGCCATGTCCCCAGCATGGCACGCGGCCGGCGTCCCGCGGCTACCCCTGAACGGGGGTAGCGTGCCTGACCGCCCTGGCGGATGCTTCGGGCATGGGTGACTCACTGCTCTCCTACGCGTCCGGCGTCTCCGCGCTCCCCCTGCTGGGCGAGACGATCGGGGAGAACCTGGAACGCGCCGCGGCCCGGTACGCCGGCCGCGAGGCGCTGGTCGAGATGGCGAGCGGGCGGCGCTGGACGTACGCCGAGTTCGACGCCGCGGTGAACGAGGTGGCGCTCGGGCTGCTGGCCAGGGGCATCGCCAAGGGCGACCGGGTCGGCATCTGGGCCCCCAACTGCGCCGAATGGGTGCTGACGCAGTACGCCACCGCCAAGATCGGCGCGATCCTGGTCAACATCAACCCGGCCTACCGCGCCCACGAGCTGGACTACGTGGTCCGCCAGTCGGGCATGCGGCTGCTGGTCAGCGCCGTCGAGCACAAGACGAGCGACTACCGCGCGATGCTCGCCGAGATCGGCTTCACGCAGGTGGTGTTCATCGGCGAGCCCGGCTGGGACGAACTGGTCGAGAGCGGCCGCCGCGCCGACCCCGCCGCGCTGCGCGCACGGGCGGCCACGCTGTCCTTCGACGACCCGATCAACATCCAGTACACCTCGGGCACGACCGGCTTCCCCAAGGGCGCGACGCTGTCGCACCACAACATCCTCAACAACGGCTACTTCGTCGGCGAGGGCGTCGGCTACACCGAGGACGACCGGGTCTGCCTGCCGGTGCCGCTCTACCACTGCTTCGGCATGGTCATGGGCAACCTGGGCGCGACCTCGCACGGCGCCTGCGTGGTGCTGCCGGCGCCCGGCTTCGACGCCGAGGCCACGCTGCGGGCCGTGGAGGCCGAGCGGTGCACCTCCCTGTACGGCGTGCCGACGATGTTCATCGCCGAGCTGGGCCATCCGCGCTTCGCCGACTTCGACCTGTCGTCGCTGCGCACCGGCATCATGGCGGGCTCGCCGTGCCCGGTCGAGGTGATGAAGCGGGTGATCGGCGAGATGCACATGAACGAGGTGGCGATCTGCTACGGCATGACCGAGACGTCCCCCGTGTCGACGATGACCCGCCGCGACGACGGGCTGGTCCGGCGCACCGAGACGGTCGGCCAGGTGATGCCGCACCTGGAGGTGAAGATCGTGCACCCGGAGACCGGGCTCGCGGTGCCCCGGGGCGAGCCGGGCGAGCTGTGCACCCGCGGCTACTCGGTGATGCTCGGCTACTGGAACGAGCCGGACAAGACGGCCGAGTCGATCGACGAGGCCCGCTGGATGCACACCGGCGACCTGGCCACCATGGACGCCGAGGGCTACGTCAACATCGTCGGCCGGATCAAGGACATGGTCATCCGCGGCGGCGAGAACGTCTATCCGCGCGAGGTCGAGGAGTACCTCTACACGCATCCCGACATCGCCGACGTCCAGGTGATCGGCGTGCCGGACGAGAAGTACGGCGAGGAGCTGATGGCCTGGATCGTCATGCGCCCGGGCGCCGAGCCGCTGACCGCCGAGGCGATCAGGAACTTCTGCGCCGGCCGCCTGGCCCACTACAAGGTCCCCCGTTACGTGCACCTGGTGAACGGGTTCCCGATGACGGTCACGGGCAAGATCCGCAAGGTGGAGATGCGCGAGCAGGCCGTCACCCTTCTGGGGCTCCACCCCTGACCCGCTGAACCGCGGGCGGCGGGGGCGCGTATCTCCGCGTATGCGCTCGAAGCAGACCTCGCTCGCGCCTGGCCCGGCCTGGGACCCCGTGGGAGCATGTGGGGGTCGCGCCCGCCCCGGGCGGCGCGGCCTGGTTCCTGGCCTCCGACGACGTGGCGGGTCGGCTATGAGAGCTTCTGCCCGGACCTACGCCGTGTTCGCGGTCGGCGTGGGCGTCCTGGTGCTGGTCGCGGTGCTGCGCTCCGGCGGCGGCGCCGGCACGGTGGAGGTCTTCGGGCTGCCCACCGCCGGTCCGGTCACCGACTGGGGGCTGCCGCTGGCCCGCCTCGCCCTCGACCTGTGCGCGGTGGCGTGCGTGGGGACGTTGCTGGCGGCGTCCGTGCTGGCCCCGGCCGGCTCGCCGGAGTCGGCGCGGTGCCTGCGCGCGGCGGGCTGGTGGGCGCTGGGATGGGCGGTCGCCGCCCTGGCCGGTTACGTGTTCACCCTGTCCAGCTTCATCCCGATGCCGGTGCAGAACCTGCTCGCCGAGCCCGGCATGCTCGACTTCGGCACCTCCCTCCCGCAGACGCAGGCGCTGCTGGTGGTGCTGGTCACGACGTTCGCGGTGGCGGTGGCCATGCTCGTGCGCCGGCTGCCCGCCTGGGCGCCGCTGGCCGTGGCGGCGTTCGGGCTGCTGCCGCCCGCCTACGTGGGCCATGCCGCCTCGGCGGCCGACCACGACCTCGCCGTGTCCGCGCTGATGGCCCACCTGCTGGGGGTGTCGGTGTGGGTGGGCGGCCTGGCCGCGGTGCTGCTGCACTTCCGGCGCTCGGCCGACCTGCGGGTCGTGCTGCCCCGGTTCAGCACGATCGCGCTGTGCTGCTTCGCCGCCGTGGCGCTCTCCGGCGCGGTCAGCGCCTGGGTGCGGCTCGACGCCCTGTCCGACCTGTGGCTGAGCCGGTACGGCCTGCTGCTGCTGGCCAAGGTCGCCGCCCTGGGGGTGCTGGCGTGGTTCGGCCGGCGGCACCGTCTGCGTACCGTGGCCGGGGTGGCCGACCGGGGGGTGCGGCGCACGTTCGTCCGGCTGGCCGCGGGCGAGGTGACCGTGATGGTGGCGGCGACCGGGCTGGCCGTCGGCCTGTCGCGCACCCCGCCGCCGCCCGGCGCCGGCGGTGGCGGGCACGACCATCCCGTCCTGGAGTACGCGCTCGCGCCCTTCTCGCCCGGCGCGCTCCTCAGCGAGGTGCGCCTGGACCCGCTCGTCCTGCTGCTGCTGGCGTTGCCCGCCGCCGGCTACCTGGCCGGTCTGCGCCGGGTGCCCGGCTGGCCGGTCCTGCGCACGCTGTCCTGGCACGCCGGGCTGGCCGTGGCCGCGGTCGCGCTGTTCGGCGGCGTGGGCGGGTACGCGCGGGCGATGTCGTCGGCGCAGGCCGTGCAGCACGTCGTGCTCGCCGTCGTCGCGCCGCTGCTCCTGTGCGCGGGCGCGCCGCTCACCCTGGCCGCGCGGGCCACCGGTCCCGGCTCCCAGTACGGCCCGCTCGCCGACCGCGTCCCCGGGCGGCGTCTCACCCGTCCCGCGCTGGTGACGGCCGCCGTCCCGGTGCTGCTCCTGCTGCTGTACGGCACGCCGTGGCTGCCCTGGTCGCTCGCCGGGTACGCGCCCCACCTGGTCACCATGGCCGTGTCCGCCGGGGCCGGCCTGCTGGTCTCCTGGGTGGTGCTCGACCTCGACCCGCTGCCCAGGCCGTTCCCGTGGGCCGCGCGGGTCCGGCTGCTGGCGGTGGCCGCCGTCGCGTACCTGGGGCTGGGGACGTACCTGCTGGTGGGCCCGGCCGTCGCGGCCGAGTGGTTCGCCCTGGCGGCCCCGCCCGGGGTGCCCGACCCGCTGGCCGACCAGCGCGCGGCCGGGGCGGTGTTCCTGCTGGCGCCGCTGGCCGCCTACGCGTTCCCGGCCGTACGCCTGGCCCTGCGGCGGCAGGCCGCCCGCGCGCGGCGCCCCCGGTCCGCCCTACACTCATCCCCTATGGACGATCTCCCGGTCTACGACGTTGTCCTGTTGCCGCCGCCCGACGTCAACGCCGAGGCCGTGCGCCTGAGCCGGCGTTGCGCGGAGGCCACCGCGACCGAGTTCGTCCTGCGCGAGGACGGCCTCTATCCGCACATCTCGCTCTACATGGCGAATTTCACCCCCGACCAGCTCGAAAAGGCCGTCGCGTTGCTGCGAGACCTCAGCAGCCGCACCTCCGCGACGCTCCTGGAAGGCGAGTCCTTCGCCGCCAACGAGCACGGCATGGTCGAGCTGTTCTTCCGGAAGACGGACGCGATCACCCGGCTCCAGGAGGACGTCGTCGCCGCGCTCAACCCGTTGCGCACGGGCCTGCGCCACCGCGACCCGGTCGGCCGCGTGCTGGCCGACCACCGGCTCACCGCGCCGCCCACCGCCCGCGCCAACCTCGACCTCTACGGCTACGACGAGATCGGCGACCTGTTCCGCCCGCACATCACCCTCACCCGGCTCCAGCAGCGGGACCACCCGCTCGACCTGGGCCTCCTCGCCGCTCCGTCCGCCTTCACCGCCACCTACCAGGCCCTCGCGCTGTGCGTGATGGGCGAGCACGGCACCTGCACCGAGATCGTCGAGACCTTCACCCTCGACACCGCCCCCGTCACCCCGACGGCCTGACCGTCCCGGCCGAGGCCAGCCTGCGGGCCAGCTCCCGGCAGCGTTCCACCAGATCGGGCGGGTCGAGCACCTCGAAGTCGTGGCCCAGCGCGACCACGTGCATGAGCAGGTAGTCGAGGCTGCCCGCGCCGCTGACCAGCTCGCACCGGTCGCTCCCCCGCTCCCGTACGACGGCCGCCGACGCCGGGACCTGCGCGCGTACCGCGGCGGCCGGGGCGTGCAGGAGGAAGCGCGCCTGGTGCGGGTAGGCCCGGCTCGCCACGCCCTCCTGCACGTACGCCGCCGCGTCCGGCGCCGGCCGCGGCCGGAACCGGAAGGTGCGCGCCGCCACCCCGGCCATCCGGTCCACCCGGAAGCTGCGCCAGTCGTCCCGGTCGAGGTCGTAGGCGAGCAGGTACCAGCGCCGCTCGGCGGTCACCAGCCGGTACGGCTCCACCCGCCGCCGCCCCACCCGCCCCCCTGACGGGTAGTCGAAGCCGGCCTCGACCTCGTCCCGGCACGCCCTGGCCAGCGTCATCAGCACCTCGGGATCGACCGGCGCACGCCCCCCGCCGAACGACTCCACCGCCCCGGACAGCGCGCGCACCTCGTGCCGCAGCCGGGTGGGCAGCACGGTGTCGAGCTTGGCCAGCGCCCGGATCGCGGCGTCGCCGGCGCCCGCGACCGCGCTGTCCGCCCCGGCCAGCAGCGACACGGCAGTGGCGATGGCCTCCTCGTCGTCGAGCAGCAGCGGCGGCAGGTCCTGGCCGGGTCCGAGCCGGTAGCCGCCGCCGATGCCCTGGCCGGCGTGCACCTGGTAGCCGAGCGCGCGCAGCCGTTCCACGTCACGGCGGACCGTGCGCGACGTGACGCCGAGCCGTCCGGCCAGCTCGGGGCCGGTCCAGACCTGCCGCTGCTGCAACAGGCCGAGCAGGGTCAGCACCCGCTCGGTCGTGCCCCGCTCCGCGCCCGCCTCGTCCATGCCGCCACCCTGCCAGAAAGCGGACCGATCCTGTCCGCCCGGCGGGTGATCGTGTCTCCATGGACGCACACACACTCGACTGGAACCGCACGTTGCGCGGGCAGTGGGAGTTCCACTGGGACCACCAGCTCCGGGCCCGGCTCGACGGCCTGACCGACGAGGAGTACTTCTGGTCACCGGTGCCGGACGCCTGGAGCGTACGGCCGCGCGGCACCTCCACGGCGCCCGTGCAGGCCGGCGCGGGCGGCCACACGATCGACTTCGCCTTCCCCCAGCCGGTGCCGCCGCCCTTCACCACGATCGCCTGGCGGCTCGGCCACGTCATCGTCGGCGTGCTGGCTGTCCGCAACGCCCTGCACTTCGGGGCGCCTCCGGCCTCGTACGAGACCTGGGAGTACGCCGGCGGCGCGGCCGCGGCGCTCGACCAGCTCGACACGCAGGCCGAGCGGTGGCTGGCGGGCGTGCGGGACCTCGGCGAGGCCGGCCTGCGAGCCCCCATGGGCGACGGGGAGCCCTTCCCTGAGGCCCCGATGGCCGACCTGGTCCTGCACGTCAACCGCGAGCTCATCCATCATCTGTCGGAGGTCTGCCTGCTGCGCGACCTCCACCTCCACGCCCACCGCCCCTGACCCCAGACGTCGTTTCCTACCCTCTCTGCCTCAGGGGGCGCCGAACCAGGTGGACAGCGCCTCGCGGCAGCGCGGGCGCGGCCGGTTCGTCCGGGCCGGCCGCCCAGGCGACGTGCGCGTCCGGACGGATCAGCAGCACGTCGGCCGGGCGCTGGTCGGTCTTGGCCGTGCGCACGTCGACCCGGTCCCGCAGGGCGTGCATCGGCGGGTCGGTCAGCCGGGTGAGATCCAGGCGCACCCCGTCATAAGCCCCGATCGGGCCGCCCAGACCATGCCGCACGCCGCCATGCCCTCGAAAGTCGCCCTAGCCGCTCACCCAAGGCACGACGACCACCTGATCGTCGTCTTCGTAGATGATCCTTCCGGGATCCGCCGATTCGAGGCGTACACACTCCACATCGTGCGCCGCGAGGATCGCCAGATACCCCGGCACCCGCTCGACGAGCCGACCGGCCGACGCCTTGAACCACGCCGCCGCCGCCGGGTTGACGTCACGCCGGTAGACGTCGGGATCCACGGTCGTCGGGTCGGTGAAGTTGGCCTCGTACCAGGCGTTGTTCTCGCGCCTGAAGGCCTCCTCCTCATCCGAGAGGAGACCCTGTTCGGCGAGGTTGTTGACCAGCCCGAACACGCCCGGGTACGTCCCGCGGCCGTTCGGGGTGGGGCTCTGGAACCGCACGAACACCGGCGCTCCTCGCTCTCGGTAAAACAGGCGTTGACTGACAGTAAAAACTTGCCTACTGTGAGTGCTCGACATCACAGAACTCATCGAGAAGGTGAAGCTCATGCTCAGACGAGTCGAATCCGACCGGTGGCAGGAAGCGCTCGATGTCAACCCCCTCTACAACGGGCTGGTGCCCGAGGGCGGCGTGCCCCGCTTCAAGATGCCGGCTGGCCCGATGAACCCCACCGCGGCCCAGGCTCTCATCCGTGACGAGCTCCTTCTCGACGGCAACGCCCGGCTCAACCTTGCCACGTTCTGCACCACCTGGATGGAGCCGCAGGCCCGCGAGCTCATCGCCGAGACCCTCGACCGCAACATCGTCGACCACGACCAGTACCCCCAGACGGCCGACATCGAGGCGCGCTGCGTCAACATGCTCGACCACCTCTGGAACGATCCAAACGGCGTCAGCGTCGGCTGTTCCACGGGCGGCTCCAGCGAGGCGGCCATGCTCGGCGCGCTGGCGATGAAGTTCCAGTGGCGCGAGCGGCGCCGGGCGGCCGGGCTGCCCGTCGACCGGCCCAACCTCGTGATGGGCACCGCCGTCCACACCTGCTGGCCGAAGTTCTGCCAGTACTGGGACGTCGAGCCGCGCTGGGTCCCGATCGAGGAGCCGGCCTACACGCTGTCGGCCTCCCGGCTCAGGGAGTTCTGCGACGAGAACACCATCGGCGTCGTCGGCGTGCTCGGCTCCACGCAGTGCGGCAAGTACGACCCGATCGAGCAGATGTCGGCCGAGCTCGACCGGCTGGAGGCCGAGCGCGGCCTGAAGATCCCGCTGCACGTCGACGCGGCCGTGGGCGGTTTCATCACCCCGTTCCTGGAGCCCGACCGGGTGTGGGACTTCCGGCTTCCCCGGGTGCAGTCGATCAACACCTCGGGGCACAAGTTCGGCCTGGTGTACCCGGGCGTCGGCTGGATCGTCTGGCAGGAGCCCGACGCGCTGCCCGAAGACCTGGTGCTCTCCTGCGACCTGCTCGGCGGCAACATCGACACCTTCACGCTCAACTTCTCCCGCTCCGGCGCGCCGGTCGTCGCCCAGTACTACAACTTCCTGCGGCTCGGCTTCGACGGCTACCGCGCCGTCCAGCAGACCTGCCGCGACGTGGCGACCTACCTCGGCGACGAGATCGCCAAGCTGCCCGAGCTCTCGCTCATCGCCGACGGCTCGGAACTGCCGGTGCTCGCCGTCCGGACCGCGCCGGGCTTCGACGGCTTCACCGTCTTCGACCTGGCCGAACGGCTGAAGATGCACGGCTGGCAGGCCCCGACGTACTACCTGCCGCCCAGTCTGGAGCACATCGCCGTCATCCGCTTCGTCATCCGCAACGGCTTCAGCCAGGACATCGCGGCCAAGCTGCTGGCGAACCTGCGTACCGAGGTCGAGTACCTGCGTGACAACCGGGTCCCGCGGCCGCGGACGTCCGCCGAGCAGCCGGGAGTGCCGACCGGCAGATGAGCCGGCGGTCCCGCTGAAGGGCGATCCCCAGGACGACCTGGGGGTCGCCCTTCTCGTTGGCAGCCGCCCATGCCGCGCAGGGGATATGTGGTCAGATGTCCGGATCATGAGGACGTCATGAGCGATCGGTGATCGCGTCTCTGGTCCGCGTACGCGCAGGCCAGCAGGCTTGTAGCCATGACGGACGTGGTGCGGTTGGACGCCGTGAGCAAGGTGTACGGCAAGGGCCAGGGCGCGGTGGCGGCCCTGCGTGAGGTGTCGGTGGGCATCCCGCAAGGGTCGTTCACCGCGGTGATGGGCCCCTCGGGGTCGGGCAAGAGCACGTTCCTGCACTGCGCGGCCGGGCTGGACGTGCCGTCGTCCGGCTCGGTGCGGCTCGGCGGCACGGAACTGTCGGGCATGGACGAGACCGGCCTGACCGAGCTGCGCAGGCAGCGGATCGGGTTCGTGTTCCAGGCGTTCAACCTGATCCCGGCGCTGGACGTCGTCGAGAACATCACACTCCCCCTCCGCCTGGCCAAGGCCCGCGTGGACCGCGACTGGCTGGCGGAGATCCTGCGCCGGGTCGGCCTGGAGGGCCGGACCGGGCACCGGCCGGCGCAGCTCTCGGGCGGCCAGCAGCAGCGGGTGGCCATCGCCAGGGCGCTGGTCACCAGGCCGGAGGTGGTGTTCGGCGACGAGCCGACGGGCGCCCTGGACACGATGACCGCCCGCGACGTGCTGCGGCTGCTGCGCGAAGTGGTGGACGGCCTGGGCCAGACGGTGGTGATGGTGACGCACGACCCGGTGGCCGCCTCGTACGCCGACACCGTGCTGTTCCTGGCCGACGGCCGGATCGTGGACGCGATGACCGCGCCGACCGCCGACAAGGTGGCCGAGCGCATGACCAGGCTGGGAGCGTGGACACGATGATCACCTTGGCGTCGAGGATGTTGCGGCACAGGAAGGCCGCGTTCGCCGGCGCGTTCCTCGCGCTGCTGTGCGCCGCCGCCCTGGTGTGCGCGTGCCTGATGTTGCTGGAGACCGGCCTGCGCGGCGGCGTCGCCCCCGAGCGGTACGCCGGCGCCCCCGCGATCGTGGCCGCCGACCAGTACGTGCGCCAGACCGTCGACAAGGGCGACGGCGAGACGAAGACCAAGGCCAAGCCCCTGACGGAACGCGCCTGGCTGCCCGAGTCCGTCGTGGCGGCGATCCGGGCCGGCAAGGTGGTCCCCGAGGTGACGTTCCCCTTCGGCGGCTTCACCGGCCACGGCTGGGAGTCGGCCGCGCTCACCCCGTTCACCATCGCCAAGGGACGCGAGCCGAGATCGGCGGGCGAGGTCGTCGTCGACGCGCGCGCCGGCCTGGACGTGGGCGCCGAGCTGCGCGGACACCGCGTGGTGGGCGTCACCGCGCAGGCGCTGCCGAGCCAGGACACCGTGTTCTTCAGCACCGCCGAGGCCCGCCGCCTGGCCGGTCACCCGGGCAGGGTGAGCGCGGTCGGCGTGTTCCCCGGCCTGGACCGGGCCCCCGAGGGCGCGGTGGTCTACACGGGGGACGAGCGCGGCAGGCTGGAGTTCCTGGACGCCGAGCAGGCCCGCGTCAAACTGATCAGCATGGGCGGCGCGCTGGCCGGCACGTCGCTGCTGGTCGCGATCCTGGTCGTGGTGGGCACGTTCGCGCTGTCCATCCAGCAGCGGCAGCGCGAGCTGGCCCTGCTGCGCGCCGTGGCGGCCACCCCCCGGCAGGTGCGCAAGCTGGTGGGCGGCGAGGCGCTGCTGGTCGCCGGGGTGGCCGGGGTGCTGGGCGCGGCGGCGGGCATCGGCGTCGGGTTCTGGCTGCACGCCCAGTTCGTCGCGCTCGGGACGGTCCCCGCGAACCTCGGCCTGGTGGTCAGCCCGTTCCCGCCGCTGGCCGCGCTGCTGGCCACGGTCGGCGCCGCCTGGGTGGCGGCCCGCGTGTCGGCCCGCCGGCTGACCAGGATCCGGCCGGTGGAGGCGCTGGGCGAGGCGGTCCTGGACAGCGGCAGGGTGGCCCGGTGGCGGCTGGTGGCCGGGCCGGTCGCCCTGGCCGGCGCGGTGACGCTGACGGTGGTCCTGTCGAACCTGCGTACCGAGGCGGCGGCCACGCCCGTGACGATGCTGACCGCGCTGGTCTGGACGATCGCGCTGACGCTGCTCGGCCCGGTGGTCGCGCGGGTGGCCGCGGCGGTGTTGTCGGTCCCGCTGCGGGCCTCGCGGGTGGGCGGCTTCCTGGCCGCGCGCAACCTGCGCGCCAACTCGGGGTCGCTGGCCTCGGTGTTGTCGCCGCTGACCCTGATGATCGCGATGACCTGCACGATCCTCTTCGTCCAGACCACGATGGGCCACGCCGCGCAGGAGCAGGCCGACGCGGGCACCCGCGCCGAGTACGTCGTGACCGGCGTCTCCGCCGCCGAGGCGGCCAGGGTTCCCGGCGTCGAGGCCGTCAGCCGGGTGCTGCGCACGACCGTCCGTTCCGGGCTGGACAAGTACGGCGCGCAGGCGGTCACCTACGACGACCGCACGATGGACCTGGGCATCGTCGCCGGCTCGATGAAGGACGCCGGCTCGATGAAGGACGCCGGCTCCATGAAGGACGTGGCCGTCAGCTCGACCGCCGCCGAGCGGCTGGGCGTCGGCGTGGGCGACCCGCTGAAGCTGACGCTGGGCGACGGCACCCCCGCGACCGTGACGGTCAGCGCGGTGTACACCCGCGGGCTCGGCTTCGGCGACCTGACCTTGCCGTACGACCTGGTGGCCGGCCACGTGGACGACCCCGCGGCGTCCCTGCTGGTCAAGGCGCCCGGGTTGACCATGGACGCGCTGGCCGGGGCGCTGCCCGGGGCGTCGGTGCTGGACCGGGCGCGGGCCGCCGAGGTGAGCGCGTCGAACCCGCAGGCCACGTTCGTGGCGCTGGGCCTGATCATCGCCTTCACCGCGATCGCCGTGGTCAACACGCTGGCCATGGCCACCTCGGCCCGCTCGGGTGAGATGCGCGCGCTGCGCCTGGCCGGCACGACGCGCCGGCAGGTGCTGCTCATGCTGCGGCTGGAGACGCTGGGCGCGGTGGCCACCGCCGTCGTGCTCGGCACCGGGGCGGCGCTGGTGACGCTGGCCGCGTTCGGGGCGGGCATGACCGGGTCGGCGGTGCCGTACGTGCCGGTGGGGACGTACGCGGCGGTGGTCGGGGCGGCGGCCGTGCTGGCTCTGGCGGCCACCGCCCTGCCCGCCCGGCTCACGATGCGCTCGGCCGCATGAACGAACGGCCCGCGTGAACGAACGGGCCGCGTGAACTGACGGACCGCGTAGCGAGGGGTCAGTCCGCCGGGAGCAGGGTGCCGAGGGGGCCGAGGTCGAGGTTGAGATCGGCGGGCGTCAGCCCGAACCGGTCGCACAACTCGGCCATGGCCTCCTCCAGCCGCATGAGGGTCAGCCCCACCGCCTCCAGCTGCTCCCCGGTCAGGTCGCCGTTGTCCATCCGCCGGACGCACTGGCGCTCCACCAGCTGGCGGATCAGCTCGACCAGCGTCAGCACGAGGCGGCTCAGGTCGTGCTGCACCGAGTCGGCGTCCGTCTCCAGCCGCCACTCGCCGGGCCTGGCCGCCTGCCGGTCAGTCGGGCTCGTCATGTCGCATCCCTCCCTCGACCGCGTCGCCCTCGCGCACGCTGACCAGCAGGGCCCTCAGGGAGATCCGTACCAGGTCGATGCCGGAGATGGACAGCACGAGGTCGCCGGTCACCACCGCCCCGCCCGCCAGCAGGCGGTCCAGCAGGTCGACGAGCGCCACCCGCTGCTCGGGCAGGCGGCCCTGGGCGGCGAGCCGGCCTCCTCTCGGCTCAGGAGGCGTCACCGCGGGCCGCCTCACCGTCCTGGTCGAGGGCGGCGAAGGAGTAGGGCGCCCACGGGCCGACGAGTTCCACGGCGACTTCTCGCCCGGCGACGTCCTCGACCGCCTGCGCGAACTCGGCGGCACGTTCGTCGTCCACCAGGTAGGCGCCGTTGAGGACCATCTGCTCCCGCCGTCCGGACAGCTGCGGGTCCTGGGCCCGGTGGCATCTGCCGACGACGGCGATGTCCATCAGCGCCTCGTGCACGGCACGGGCGTGCTCGGCGGCCCGGCGCCAGTCGGCCTCCCGGCTGCGCAGGGCGGCCCGGCGGCGGTTCAGGTAGGCCGCCCCCGGGCTCGCGCCCTGCTGGTCGGTCACGGGCTCCTCCCGTCCGGGAACGGCGTACGCCTTGACGCCCCACTCCCGCCGGCCGGCCACCCGCGCCAGCACCGCGGCGAACTGTTCGTGCCGCTCGTCGAGAAGCTCCCGAACCTGCGCCTCTCCCGTGTAGACGGTGACCAGCCGCACCGGCGCCGTGGGCCTGAGGGCGGCGACGGCCTCCACCACCCGGTGGTGGCTGCGCGCGGTCTCCTCCAGCCAGGCGAGGTCCTCCATCGAGCGGCGCAGCGCCTCCTCGCCGAACTCCGCCAGCGAGACCGTGCTGAAGAACGCGGCCAGCCCCCGGTGCGCCAGTTGGCGCACGGGCGCCCCCGCCACCCCCGCCACATCGCCTGGTCCCTCGCCCTCGTCGCGGGTGACCGCGTAGAGGTAGACGCCCTGGTCAGTGGCCACG
The DNA here is from genome assembly GCF_040675235.1 of Nonomuraea sp. NPDC049637. Classification (NCBI taxonomy): domain Bacteria; kingdom Bacillati; phylum Actinomycetota; class Actinomycetes; order Streptosporangiales; family Streptosporangiaceae; genus Nonomuraea; species Nonomuraea sp. NPDC049637. The sequence continues at coordinate 34,446 of NZ_JBFAOM010000006.1, read as the reverse complement.
CTCGACCACCTCAGGCACGTGGCCGGGCGCATGCCCGGTCGTGGCGCCGCCTTCCACCACCCGGGCGGACACCATCTCCTCAAGGGCCGCGAGACGGCGGCGCAGCTTGCGGTTCTCCTTCGCCAGCTCCTGGGTGTCGCCGGTGAGCCACGGGTCGTGCTCCCACCAGTCGATGCCCATCTCGCGGGCCGTGTCGACCGAGGCGATGAGCAGACGCAGCTTGATCGTCAGCAGCTCGATGTCGAGCAGGTTCACCTGGATGTCGCCGGCGATCACCACACCCCGGTCGAGCACCCGTTCCAGGATGTCGCCGAGGTTGGCCGACTCGCGGCCGCCGGAGGCCGGCTGGTACGACGCCCCGGGCACGTACGGGCTCGGCCGTACGTTCGCGCTCACCGCGAGCCCTCGGCGAGGTCGCCGCTGCCCCGCTTGTAACGGCGCACCCGCCGGTAGGACAGCAGGCCGCCCGCCATGTCGAGCTCGAGCTCGTACAGGGCCAGGGTGTCACCGGAGGACGGGATCCGGCGGTCCTCCACCAGCTCCACGCCGACCAGCCAGCCGTCCTCGGCCGGCTCGACCCGCGTGACGCTCTCGGCCTCCTTGCCGGTCAGCTCGGTCATCATCCGCAACCCGACCCCGGCCACCTCGGCGGCCGGCATGTCCGCCGGACGCGCAGGAGGCGGCCCCTCGCCGCCGGTTTCCGCACGCCTTGTCCCCGGCACGCGCTTCTGTTCGGTCTCCTGCCTGGCAGGCACCACATCACCCCCGTACTCCCCTGGTGCGGCCCCCCGCTAGCGCCTCACCAGCCGACCATCCCCCGCAAGATCTCCTCCACCGCCCGGTCCTCCTCCTCCGCGGAGATCCGGCCGTCGGCCCTGGCCTGCTCCACCTCCTCCAGGCGGCGCCGGACCACGGCCGGGTCGTGCAGCTCGCGCTCGACCTGGTCGCGCATGAGCTCGCCGAGCTTGACGACCGCGTAGAGCGGCATGAGTGGCCAGCCAAAAAGCAACGTCCCCAGTCCCAAGGGTGTTCACTCCTCCCAGGAGCCCGCGTCCGTGGCCGGCGCGGTCAGCTCGTGCCGACGAAGTCGTACGGCGCCATCGGCCCGAGCAGCCGCAGCTCGACCCGTCCCGACCAGCGGCGGGCCAGCTCGTCCACCGCCTGTTCGAACTCCTCCCGCCGGTCGTGCGCCACCAGCGCGGCGACGTGCGCGGCGTCGCGTTCGTGGGAGGGCTCGCGCACGGCCAGCTGTTCGCACAGGTCGGAGAGCTCGTCCACCACCGTCGCGGTGTCGGCCTCGCGCTTGTCCGCGATGGTGCCCTCGATGATCTCGCCGAGCCGCATGCGCTCGTTGCGCGTCGCGTCCTCCGAGCGGCCGGCGATCTGCTGCCGGAGGCTCGCGGCCTCGCCGTTCTCCCGCAGGATCTCGCTCAGGATCGCGCGCTCGTCGTACCGGCCGTTGACGACGTACTGCGTCCGGCCCTCCACCTCCTGAAGGGCGTCGGCGAACTGGTCGTGGTACGGCTTCAGCAGCTCCTCCACCACGGCCTCGGAGTCCGTCAGCACCGCCCCGAACCGGAACGGCAGCACCGGCACCTCCGCCGCGGTCTGGTCGAGCAGCCGCTGGTGCGTCTGGAGGTCGCGCGGGCGGCCGAGCGGGCGGTCCGGCTCGACGTCGCTCACCAGAGCGGCGATCTGGCCGAACGACACCAGCCGCACCTCCCCGCCGGGGTCCCCCACCCCCTCGGTCCCGGGTTCCACCTCGACGTCCATCGGTACGATCCCGTACACGTAGGACGCGTAGCCGTTCATGCTCGCCTGCGACGTGTCCTCGGACCCGGCGGCCTCCGCGGCCTCCGCGGCCTCTCTGCGTGGCGACATCTCAGCCATCCTCTCTACGACGTGCCCGGCGCGGCTCTTCCTCGCGGTCCACGACCTCCCCCGTGAGCTCCTGCAACTCGTCGGGCTCGTCGGAGGCGGGCTCCAGTTCCCCGGCGTCAGGCTGGCTCGCCTGGCCGACGGCCCTGGCCGCCGTCACGCCCTCGACGACCTCCGGCAGGCCCTTCTCGGTGGCCGACAGGTCGAGGCGGTTGGCCGCCTCCGCGAAGCGCAGGTACGTGTCCACGCTGGCCACGACGATCCTGGTGTCGATCGTCAGCACCTCGATGCCGACGAGCGAGACCCGGACGAAGGCGTCGATGACGAGGCCCTTGTCGAGGATGGTGTCGATGACGTCCGCCAGACTTGTCCCCGCGGTGCCGCTGCTGGCCGGTGTACCGCGACCGGCAGGCTGAACGGTCATGTCGTTCCCCCTGGTTCTGGGTGGCCGGGCCCTCGGCGACAGGCCCTGACGAGTGGCTACTCGGCTCGGATCCGGCGCCGGCGTACCGGGCGGTCCTGCTCGGCGGACCGGCGGGTGGGCGCTCCGGCGCTACGCCGTGCCACGGGCGGAGCCGCGGGACGCTCCTCGGGCTCCTCTTCCTCCTCTTCCCCCTCTTCTCCTTCTTCTTCCTCTTCGGGCTCCTCGAACTCTCCCTCTTCCTCCTCGAACTCCCCTTCTTCTTCCTCGGGCTCCTCCTCTTCTTCCTCGGGCTCCTCCTCTTCGTACTCGTCCTCGGGCTCCTCGGCTTCCGCCCGCTCGCCCTCCTCGGGCTCTTCGCCCTCTTCGCGCTCTTCGGGCTCTTCCGCTTCTGCCCGCTCGCCTTCCTCGGGCTGCTGCTCCTCGGCTTCCTGCTGCTCCCGCTCCTCCTGGACGGCGGTCTCGTGATCCTTGACGACCTGGCTGTCCCGGATCTCGCCGCGCCAGCCCTCCAGCTCGTCGGGCTTCAGCAGCAGGTGCGCCATCACGTGCCGTCTGAAGTGCTTGAGCTCCAGGCGTACGCGTCGGCCCTGGGCGCGCCACAGGTTGCCGGTGCGCTCGAACAGGCCCTGCGGGTGGTACTCCAGCACGACCAGGACCCGGGTCAGGTCGGGCGAGACCTCGTGGAAGGTCACCGCTCCGTCGACATACCCCTTCGCTCCCTCCGACCGCCAGATGATCCGCTGGTCGGGGATCTGCTCGATGATGTGTGCCTTCCAGGTCCGGTGCGACCAGAAGACCTGGGCCTTCCAGGACAGCTCCTCGTCGGACTCCTGGTTGATGGTCTCGACCTTCTTCATGAACGTCGGGAAGTCCTGGAACTGGGTCCACTGGTCGTACACCAGACGCCGGGGCGCGCCGACGTCGATCGACTCGACGATGTTGGTGATCTTCGCGTGGCCGGCTTTCCCGCCGCCACGGCCGGTGATCTTCTGCCAGAGGCCCTTGATGCCTCCCTTGAGGCCCCCCTTGATGCCTCCCTTCAGACCTCCCGTGAGGCCGCCCTTCAGCGCTCCGCTCATGAAGCCGGGCTTGTCCGAGCCCGTGACCGCGCTGATCAAGCCCTTTCCGCCGTGTTCCACGTAATCGGAGAGCCGGCCGGTCAGTCCTTCGAGCTTGTCTCCCGCGGAGGACAGCACTCGCGTGCCCGCCGCCTGCAGGAGCCCCTGCGCGGACTTCACCAGCCGGTCCATCGGCAGGCCGTCGGCGAGTCCCTGGCCGGCCTCACCGGCCTTCCCCGCGACGTCCCCTACCTTCCCGGTCACGTCCCCTGCCTTGCCGGTGACGTCCCCGGCCTTTCCGGTGACGTCGCCTGCCTTTCCCGTGACGTCCCCTGCCTTTCCCGTGACGTCCCCTGCCTTTCCTGTGACGTCCTCGACCGTGCCCGTCGCGGCCTGGCCGGCTCGACGGGCCGTTCCGGCGGCCTTGCCCAGGGCTTCTCCGCCGCTTCCGGTCGCCGTCCTCCTCGCTGCATCAGCCATCGCACTCACCTCCGTGACTGGCCGACCCGCCGGACAGGACGTGTCCGCCGCTGCCCTCTGTGACCCTCATGACCCTCGGGCCCCCGTCCGGTCCGCTCCGGCGCCTCGGGTTCCGCTTCGTCGTCGTCCTCCTGGTAGCGATCGCCTTCGTCGTAGTCCTCCTCGTCGTAGTCGGTTTCCTCGTCCTCGGGCGCCTGGCGCTTCGTGGGTTGAGCCTCGGCTTCTTCTCCCTGCGCGGTCCCGGACTTCTCCCCACGCTCCTGGAGCTTGTGGGTCAGGGAGTCGATCTGCTTGGTGGCCGCGGAGATCACCGCCGCCTTGCCGACTTCCATGAGTTCGCCGCGAAGGCGGCCGGTCATCCGCTGAACCTCGGGATTGGAGCCGAGTGTCTTGACGCCCTGCGCCAGCAGGCCACCGGCGCCACCCTGGCCGCAGCTGGCGCGTCCCGCCAGTCCGGCCGCCGCCAGTGCCGCGGCCGTGCGCAACTTGTGGCGCCTGCCGAGGTAGTACCCGGCGAGTACGGCAAAGGCCATCTGCAATCTGCTCGACATGGTCAGCTCTCCTTCCGCTCGCTCACCATCTCGACCCGCATCGGTGCGCAGTCCAGTGCGCGATCCGGTGGGCGCGGACAGACCCCGAACACGCCGACGCCTGCTCGCCGCGGCTTGACCTACCCGGAAAACCGACAAAGCACCCAATTGGCGAAAAACGGGACAGGGAGTTGGTGTGCGGGCACGAATCCAAGCCGACCCATCAGGGCGCGTTTAGCCCCGCCTGCCTCCGGAGCCGGGCACGCGGAAGCGTCAGTACCTGGGCCCGACCTGCCCAAAGATCCGTCAACTGGCGAACCGGACTCCTTGCGCCGAGCGTCATACGGGACCAGACGGCAAACGCCTGAGCGTGATCCCGGAGGCGACCATGAACGACCTGCCATCTTCCGCGCCCATCCGTCCGGCCACATCCCGGTCCGCGGCACGCGGCAGGGCCGTTCTTCCGCCGTCCGCGCTCTTCCGGGGGTCGCCGCTCGCCCCCCGGAGGCGTTTCAGCCACGTCTTCGTCGTCGTCGCGGTCGCCCTCGCGCTCGGAACGGGGGTGTTCGTCGGCTTCACGGTCAGCCGCGGGCTACAGGAGGAAGCACTGGGACGCGGGCCGGCGGGCGTCGTGAAGGCGGCCGTCCCGCAGGCGGCCCCGTCCGCGCTTTCCCGGCCACCGGCCGCCCAACCGCCCCACCCGGCCACGCCGCCGAAGGCCGCGGCGAAGCACACGTCCAGGCACACGTCCAGGCACACGACCAGGCACACGACCAGGCACACGACCAAGCACACGGCCAAGCACACGGCCGGGCACACCGCGAAGCATCCGGCGCGGAAGCCGCACCACACGAAAAGGCGCAGGCAGCACCACTCGCCGTGTGCCAGGTTCGAGGGGTTGCGGGCGCGGGTGTGCCGCACGATCTTCTGACTCTTGAGAACGTCAAGAGTTGTCGATATAAAAAGATCGTGCACGAAGAGACCGCTGAGGACACGTTCTTCCGTGAGCTGGGAGGCGCCTGCGCCGAGCTCCGGCAGGCGTTCGCCCGGCACGTGGGCATGAGCCCCCACCGGGTCCAACTGCTCATCCGCCTGCGGCGCGACGGCGAGACCAGCCACAGTGAGCTGCGCCGAACGCTCGGCATCGACGGCGCGAGCGTCACCCGGCTGGTCAAGGAGTTCGAGGCCGAAGGGCTGATCAGCCGCCGCCTGGACCCGGCGGACAACCGCTACACGCTGTCCGCGCTCACCCCCGCCGGCGAGCGATGCGCGGCCGATCTCGACCGCTCGCACCAGGCGTACCAGGAGCGGCTGCTCGGCGGCGTCACGCCGCACCAGCGGGACCTCGTGCTGGACGCCCTGCGCCGCGTCCGCGCGAACATGACCGAACAGGAGAACCGATGACCGGGGACGCGCGGGCCGCGGCCCACCGCATGTACGCCGCCTTCAACGCCCGCGACCACGCCGCCACGGCGGAGATCTTCGCGGCGGACTTCCGCAGCCACCCCCTGGGCACGACCGGCCCCGACAGCGTCTCCCAGGCGTGGCGGCGGTTCCACGAGGCGTTCCCCGACGTCCAGGTGGTCGTCGAAGACCTGGTCGTCGAGGGGGACACGGTCGCCGTCCGCACGAGCGTGCAGGGCATTCCCGGCCGGGAGCCACCGACCATGCTGGAGATGTTCCGGGTGCGCGACGGCCGGATCGCCGAACTGTGGGGCCTGTCCTCGCTGCGACGCGACTCCTGAGCCCGGCACCCGCAACGCAGAAGAGGCCCCGAAGGGCCTCTGACCTGCTGTTGAAACCGGCGGCCGGCGCAAGGTCCCGAACCTGCGCAGGCTGGGCCGACCGTTTCACAGTCCCGCCGCATGAGCTCTCTGACCTGCGGGCTCCTCCTGAGGGCGGGTGCGGCGGGTTGGCCCGCCCTCCGGTCGGAAGCCGCGGGTCACAGGCTGCGGGCGGTGATGTCGCCGTTGGAGGTGGTGGCGTGGATGTCGAGCTCGACGGTGCCGTCGTTCTTGAGCGCGTTGGTGACGCGGCCGTGGCTGGTGCCGGCGTCCAGGGCCGCCGAGACGCCGCTCGCCGCGGTGATCGAGATGTCGCCGGACTGGGTGCGGAGCACGACCTTGCCGCCCGCGGCCTCGGCGACCCGGATGTCCCCGCGTGCGGTGCTGATCTCCGCGGGCCCGCCCAGCCGGCCGACCTCGACGTCGCCGTCGACCGCCGTCAGGCGCAGGCTCGCGGCCTCCTCGATCTCGATCCGGCTGTACGCGCCGTCGAAGGCGACGTCGCCGAGGCGTCCGGTGGTCCGCAGCTCGGCGCTGGCCGCCTTGGCCTCGACGCGGGAGCCGGCGGGCAGCTGGACGGTCACCTCGATCGACCCGGACGGGCCGAGGTACTGGTTCTTCGCCGCGCTCGCGATCCGCAGGACGCCGTCGGCGTACTCGACGGTGGTCTGCTCAGCCGCCTGCACGTCACGGCTCTTCGAGGCGTTCGCGGGCCGGACCTCGACCGTGGTGTCGGCCCGGTCGTCCGCAGCGAACTGCACGCGTCCGGCGGGGATGTCGAGGACGACGCGGACGGGGGCGGGGGTGGTGAACTGCTGCATGATGCTCTCCTGCGACTGGTGGTCTTCCGGTAGGGGGCCCGGCTCGCGGCCCTGGGGCCGCATCGCTGAACCGTTCATGGGTCAACCATCGCGGGCCGCTCTGATACCGCGCCGTCACCGGCCTGACACGGCCGCTGACATCCGACAGGACGCAGCCGTCCCCCGCGGTCTCAGCCCATCGTCGCGAGGGTGTCGCGCAGCCGGCGCAGGTCGCGCATGCGGGCCTCGTACGTCGCCCCGACCACCACGAGCAGCAGGCCGCCCGCGGCGATCGGCACCCAGCGCGGCACCGCGAGGAACATCTCCGACACGTACGGGGCCAGTTCCCGCACCACGACCCCGGCGACCACGACCGCTCCGATCGACGCGGGCGCCTGGAGCTTGAACCGGACCCCGGCGAGCAGCACCGCCAGCGCCAGCACGCCGAGCGCCAGCGACCGCCGCCATTCGGTGTCCGAATACACCGCGGCCAGGCTGGGCAGCATCGTGAAGGAGAGACCCGCCCCGTAGGCGGCCCACGACGAGACCGGCGCGCCGCGCCGCCGCCACCAGCCGGATCCCAGCAGCACCAGCGAGCACGGCACGGTGTACGCCTCGACGACGGTGACGTCGTCCGCCCCCAGCCGCAGCCACGACGCCATCAGCAGCAGGACGGCGCCGGCGTACCTGAGGCCGTTCCCGCCGCTCCGGCCCGCCGGGCCCGCCCACAGCGACATGAGCAGCACCAGCACCCCGGCCACGGCGAACCCCATGCTCCCCGCGACCAGGACACGCGCGCCCAGCGAGAAGCCCGCCGCCACCGCCTCCAGACCGAGGAACAGGGCGGCGAAGCCGACTCCCCAGAGCCGGAGCTCCTTCAGCCCGGCCGACAGCGCCACCGCGACGGCCGCCGCCGCCAGGATCGGCAGTACGATCAGCGTCGCCGGCTCGCTGCCGAACGCGTACGCCGCCGCCCGTACCGAGGCGGGGGCGGCGACGAGCGCGCACGCCACCGCCCACCAGGGCGTCCGGCCTCGGGCGGCGGCCACCGCGAGCGCGACGGCCAGCGCCGCCTGCACCGCCGTCGCGACCGGGTACGACAGCCCGAATGCCTGAGGGACGACCGCGATCGCGAGCACCCCGGCCAGCAGCGCCCCGGCCGCCGCCGCCCGCACCCACCAGCCCCCGGGGCCGCGCCCGGCCGCCATCGTCTTCATCGGCCGCCATCCGCCGGCGCCTCGCACGGCTGCCGCCAGGAGGACGGTCGCCGGCACGGCGAGGACCACCACGTCCACGGGCGACGCCATGTCGAACGGCGGCCACTCCCGCCCGTTCCAGACGCCCGTCCACAACACGTCCAGCCAGGCGAACGGCGCCGCCAGCGTGACCACGAGCCGGGGCAGCACCGTCAGCGTGGTCAGCAGCGCCACCAGCCCGCCGGTGCCCATGACCGTCGCCCGTACCCGCCGCCAGGGCAGCCGGTAGGCGGCGAGCGCCACCCCGAGCGCCGGGACGAGGTAGGCCAGGGGCCGCCAGTCCATGCCCGGACCGTCCAGCACCGGTTGCGCCAGCGCCGCCGGCACGGCGATCAGCGTGAGCGTGGTCCCGACGGCGACCGCGGCGCCCCAGATCTCCCTCTCGGCGTCACCCCCCCTGGCCAGCAGCCAGGTCACCCACGCGCCGAGCAGCACCAGGGCGACCAGCGGCGCCGACCTGACCAGCGCCTGACCGACGGAAGGAGATCCCAGCGCGTACGGCACGCCGCTCAGCAGCGCGAGGACGGCAACCCCGCTGCCGGTCGAGGCGGCCGTCGCCCGCACCGCTCCCCGCCCGTGGCGGACCAGGACGACGTCCAGCGCCGCCGTGGCCACCAGCGCGGCCACCAGCCAGGTCACCGACCAGTCACCGACCAGCAGCGGCAGGACTGACTGCGCCAGCACGACGGCCACGGGAGCAGGGCCGCGAAGCCGGGTGACCCGGGCATAGGCCACCAGGATCAGCGCGGTGAGCCCGAACACGCCCGCCGTGTACTGCCACGCGTCGAGGGAGTCCACCCCGAGGAGCCCCACCTGCCTGGCGGCATAGCCGTCGAGCAGCAACAACGCGACCGCGAACCCGGCCATGGTCTCGGCCGTCGCGGTGAGCCTGCGCCGGATCAGCACGACCGGCGCCAGCATCACCAGCGCGGTGAACGCGGCCAGCACGGCCGCTCGCCCGCCTATGCCCAGCCGGCCCCAGCTCACCACGGTGAACACCGCCGCCGCCACCGTCAGCAGCAGTCCACCGAGGATGAGCAGGACATTCTTGGCGGCACCCGTGGAGACCTCCGCCCTCGGCGCGCCGGGGCCCGTGGGGACCTCCGCCTCCGGTGCGCCGGGGCCCCCAATCCCGGATTTGGTCGCCGCCGCCGCACCCGCGCTCGCCGCTTCGGCGCGTAGGGCGGCGAGCAGTTCCGTACGGCGGGCCTGCAGCCCGGCGAGCTGGTCCCCCAGCCTGGCGAGAGCCTGATCCACCTGCCAGAGCTCATGCGCGACGGGGCCCTGCAGCGGCAGCGCACACCTCGGGCATCTGGAAACCGGCTCCTGAAGCCCGGTCCCGGACCACATCGCCCCGCAGCCCGGACACCTCATATCCCCATGCACCGACATCTCCGTTCGAGCCCGACGAGATGACCCATATTGCACCGGGACGTCCTTGCGAATCACTGTCATCGGTTGGCGTAGCGGATGCCGGTAGGACAGATCGAGCGGCGGATCGGCGGTCCGGTCTAGGCTGGCGGCCACCCGAAACGATCAAGGAGTGCACATGGGCAGGGCGACCTCGGCAGACTACGCCTGGTTGAGCGACCGGTGGACCGACGGTGTCGGCACCACCGCCTTGTGCATCACGTTCGTCCGCGACCTGTCCCCCGCCGACGCCCTGCGGCGGATCAAGGTCACCCCGGGCACGCGCGGCGACTTCAACGTCGCCGCCTACGCCGCTCGGGGCGGAACCGTCCTCGCCGACACGGGATGGGCCACCAAGTACGTCAGCAACCTGGCCGAGCCGTTGTCCCTGGGAACGGCCGTGGCCACGGTGTTCGCCAATGTCGAGGACTCGGACTTCACCTACGAGGTGAACGACCGCCTGATCACCACGTTCGGCCTGTACGGCTACCGCTACCGGGAGGGCGACGATCCCGACCGGCTGCTCGCCGATGTCCGCGAACTGGGCCTGTACGACGACGTCGACGGATACGGCGCGGACCCCGTCCCCGGCGCTCTGGCCCTCGCCTCCCGCGCCACCGGCGTACACCTGTCCCGCGCCCACTACGCCCGACCGGCCCTCACCGGTTCGACCGATCACCTCATGGCAGGTTGACCGTACCGAGGACGTCCCCGACAGCCCCTCGGCGCCCCCCTCCGAAGAACTCCGACCTGCACCACAGCAGGAGGGGAAGACACCGCCTTTCACACAGAAGGGAGAAACCGGTGCGCAGGATCACCACTGCGGATTACGCATGGGAGAACGACTGGCATGTGGAGATCTACACCGTCACCTTCGTCCACGGCCTGGACGACCGCGAGACCCTCCGGCGGTTCGGCGTCGTCGACGCCAACATCCATGTCGTGGACGATGAGGAGATCGTCGAGCGCACGGAGGTGAACCACGGCTGCTGCGACCTGGTGCTGGTGACCCGGGCCGGCGACTGGACCGTCGCCTTCGAATACGACGGCTGGGAGGGAACCCGCCGCGAGACGCTGCGCGAGCTCACTCGCGACGGTGGCCAGGCCGTCTCCGTCATGCGCCACAATTACGCGTCATCGCACGACTTCGAACACGCCGCGGACGGCCGGATCCGGACGGCATTCCGCCCGCAGACGCCCCAGGAGCGCTGGGGCAGCCACCCCGACGCCCTGAACGAGGACATGCGCGAACTGGGCCTCGAACCCGAACCCGCGGACGAGTTCCAGTACCTCTCCGGCTGCGTTCCCGCCGCCCTCGCCCTGGCGAGCCGTATCTCAGGAGTGCTGTTCACCCCCGCGCTGCTGGACGCGCCGCTGCTGGGCGGCGTCGTCACCGACCGCGTTCCGAACGACCCTCCGCAGGGCGACCCGCTCGCCAAGCACGCACTGCGCGCCCTCGCCCCGAAGCTCGCCGAGGCCATCGACCACGCCTCCCCCGCCCTCCAGCGGCGGGCCGCCGTCGCCGAGGCCCGCCGCCAGTGTGCGCTGGCCGGCGTGGCCGACCACCCCGTGCTCGCCGCCGCGCTGGCGTCGGCCGAACGGGGCGAGACGGGCCCGGTAGAGCCCGGCTCCCCGCTCGCCGAGCTCATCCGCCGTCACGAGTCGCAGCTGACCGGCCATCCGATCGACGAGGCCACCGGCGAGTGGATGACCGGCCCGTCCGCGGGCCCGCACCGCTCTCCGGCCGACAGGCGCAACATCTTCGCCCTCGACAACGCGACCGGCATGCCGGCCTGCCCGAGTTGCAGGTGGCATCACCGTCCGGGCGAAGCGGAGCGGGAGGCGATCCGGCCGCGCTGGCAGGCGGCGTTGTCGGTACGCAAGGCCCTGTCCCCCGACGCCAGGACGGCCGCCTACAACACCCACTTCCCGCTGGTTCACCAGGGTCAGGTCATGGCCGACCGGGATCACGCGGCGGCCGTCACCGCGACGCTGCGCGCCCCCTCGACGTAGCGGGCGTGGATCTGCCGATCAGGAGACCGGGACCGCCGCCCGTTTCCGCACGCCGGACCAGTGCCAAGAACGTGACCAGCACCGCGCCCGCCACATAGTGCAGAATCGGCCCAAACCTGACGATGTTCCAGCCGCCGAACTCAAGCGTTTCCTGGCAACCGTCCACGACGACCCGAACAGCGTAGGGAAGGCTGAACAGCCCGGCGATGACCACGAACAGCGCCGCCGTCACCCAAGCGGCGAATACCCCCCACCCGCCACGAAGGGCGAGAGTCGCACACAAGCCGAGCGCCATCACCCCGGTGGGCCAGCCGGACAGATCCGCGGAGACGGTCGCCCAGTTGATCTCGATCAGCCAATCGAACTTCCCGGGTTTCCATGGCTCGGCGCTCAAGGAGCAGGCATAGCCGTGCGCCGAGTAGGCCGGCCCTCCAGAAAGCCGCCACTGCAAGGCACGCGAAGCGGGAGCCGCCAGAGCCGCCAAAGTCAACAAGGGCACTCCCCAGCGCGGGGGAATCGCCGATAACGGGAGCAAGACAGCCGCCATGTGGTCGCAGTAAAGGGCGCCCAGCCTAGATCATTTCCCGCACGCATGTCAGCAGGCCTCCGTCACGACTGCGCGAAGCTCCGGCCCTCTCGGTGCAGCCTTGCATCCACAATGGGCCGATGCGAGAGCCGTGGGTGCAGGTGGACCGGCCGTGGACGAACGGCGATCCGTTTCTCGCCGTCGACGGTTGACTACGCGGCGCCTGGCGATCGCCGTCGTGCATGCCTCCGGACCCGACTACCCCCGTGCTGATCGAGGCCCTCCGCTACCCGGACACCGACGACGAGGACGGCGACCCCCTGCCGGCGACAGAGAGGACAACAGGTGATCACTTTCGACGGGACCTTCTATCGCATCACGGATCCAGAGTTCGAGATGGTGATCCCGGCCTGGGTGGGATACGAGCCGGACACCGCCGACGAGGCAGACGCGACAATCACCTTTCGCGACGGTTCACGCCGATATGCGACCTTCATGACCCTGGATGTCGTCCAGCGCAAGATGCACACGGCTGCAAGCACCGGCGATTCTCTTGGCGGCAGGTACTTCTGGTGCCCGGATTTGATCATCGTTCGGGACGTGGGGTACGAGAGCATGGCGGCCGCGATTCGCGATCTGATCTCGTCCGGAGACATCGAGACAGCATGTGGCCTGCTCGTCCCTCTCACCGATGACGAGGACGAGTGAACGGCCGCCTGCCGATCAGCGCCGAGGACTCGTGCATGGGTAGGGAGCCAAGCGGTGTACCGGTCGCAACCCCCGTCCAGACCGCTTGCCACGAAACTCAGGTGCGGCGCCGCGTGGACGCCCCTAGGCTGTGCCGACGGAACGGGCCTCGTATCAAAATTGGTGGATCGGGGATGCGTGAGGTATGACCAGTCAATTGTTCGCGATTTGCTTCAATGCGATCCGTCCCTCGGACCTGGCGCGGTTCTGGTCGGGAGTTCTCGGTTGGGAGATGACCGACGGCCCTGACGACGACGTCGCGATCCTGCCACCCGACCCTGCCGGCTTCCGAGTCCGTTTCCTCCCGAGCCTGGAACCGAAGATCGGCCAGAACCGGGCGCACTTCGACCTGACGAGCACCTCCCCGGACGATCAGCAGCAGACGGTGGCCAGAGCGCTGAGACTCGGCGCCAAGCACATCGACGTGGGCCAACTCCCGGAAGAGGGACACGTGGTGCTCGCCGATCCGGAGGGCAACGAGTTCTGCGTCATCGAGGCGGGCAACAAGTTCCTCGCAGACACCGGTGTCATCGGGGCGCTGGCCTGCGACGGCACCCAGGAGGTCGGCTACTTCTGGAGCGAGGCGCTGCGGTGGCCCCTGGTCTGGGACCAGGACCAGGAGACCGCGATCCAGTCGCCGAGCGGCGGCACGAAGATCACATGGGGTGGTCCTCCGGTGGCGCCGAAGACGGGCACGAACAGGCTCTGCTTCGAGCTGGCGACGCCCGTCGACGCCGACTGGGAGGCGGAGGTCGATCGCCTGCTCTCGCTCGGGGCGACGCGTGCCGGCGAGGGCGATGGCAGCCAGATCCTGATGCTCGACCCGGATGGCAACGAATTCTCCATACGCAGCGCCCGGTAGTGCCCGACCGGTCCACATTTCTGGTGCATGCCTGCGGTCGTACGGGCCATATTGGGGCGGCTCGGGTGCGCCGCGCCCGGCTTGAGCCAGATGCCACCGGTGGTGCAGAGCCCAACCGCCCTCGTGCGGGCCGAGCTGATCTTCAAGAGCTCCTCAGCGCACAGGTGAAGCAGCCGGCCACACCCGCGAGGGGCGGATGTCGACGACCGCGGGCGCGCCAGGCGCGGGGGGCGTCCGCCGGCCTGGAACACCGGCCGGCAGATGCGTGCCGACCGCCACCTCATGCCGATATCCCGACCACAGGCGTACGCACTGGTCGGCGCCGATGCCCGGACAGTTGCTCCAGGGATAAGGCCGGAGACCGGTGGACGGATCCAGGTTCCGGTGCAGTTCGTGTGCGGCAGAGGCCACAAGACGGCACACCAGCTGACCATGGCGAGCCGGAAACTCGACATCGAGAGCGGCAAGCGCGCATAGCCACAACCCCTCAATCACCTTTACTACCGGACACGTATTGGCAGCGGTTACTCTGATGCAACTCTTGACCGGAACGGGGACCAAGTGATTTTCAGGGCATGCAGTCGGGTGTTGATGGGAATCGGGCTCGTGGTCCTCGTTCCCAGCATCCTCATGCAGTGGGGTGTGCAGGAAAAGTGGATGCTTGCGAGGGTGATCGAGCCGTCGGAAGCGAATGCATCCTTCCTGACACCGCTCGTGATCTCATGGATTGGCATCGCACTGGGAATCGCGTGGGTGCTGGCGGCCATAACCTGCTACCTCATACCGAAATCCATGGCCCATCTGCAGCGGCCAAAAGGCCGCCAAGGCGGTTCGGGCGCGGTCGTTTAACCTCCTCGCCACCTGGTCACCCCATTCACCTCGCCCCGTCCGAAGGGGAAGCGGGCCAGGGCCGATGGCAGGCGGGACGACAAGGCTTCCCCCTCAGGTACCTACGGCTCAGACGACCGACACGGTGATCACCCTGGAGCCGAACTCCTCACTCACCCAGCGCTAAACCCGAGGACCTAGTTTCAGCCCTCGTCCCAGTTGTCGAGAATGATGACGGGCGCCTCTTCCACGTCCAGCCACTCGCTTTCGATGCCCATGCCGGTCGCCGCCTCGATGAAGGCCAACGCCGCGCTGCGCTTGCCCCGATAGTCCTCCGAGTCCAGGCTGTCGAGCATGGAGCGGAACTCGGCCAGGACGCGCGGATCCCCCTCTTGGACGGCGTGCTCGTCGAAGATGAAGTCGCGCATCTGTGCCCGCACCTCGCCGTCGGCCGCATAGAGGATCGTGTATCCCCCGTTGAAGTGCCAGGTCGTCATCCACACGCGTGACTCTTTGCTGAGTTCAGCGAGGATGTGATCGGGCGTGGCGAAGCCCTGGGAGAAATCGAGGAAACCCCAGGCTCCTTTGCCTTGGCGGACGAAGAGCACGGGAAAGTCCTCCTCGGCGGCCTCCTCTCTGGGGTACGCCATGGCGCGTTCCTCGGGATCACGGCCTCCGTTCAGCCGCCGCAGGAGATCGTCCACGGTGATCGCTTCGTCGAGACGTTGTACGACGGTCCAGCAGAGGGCGCTCTCGAACCACTGCTGTTCATTGAAAAGATTGCGATATCGATCGATCACGTGACGGTTGTCGCGGAGGCCGACAGGAATGAAACAGCCTGCAAAGGCGTCGGCCTCACCGCGGCTATTCAGGGAGACAATGCCTCCGCTCCGGCCCATGCGATGACTCGCCACCCGGGCCGGAACAGCGCCCTACTTGGTCAGGGATTCGGCGACGAGTCGCCAGATGTCCGCGGCCAGGTCCATGTTGCCGCTCTGCTGGGCCTGCTCGGCCAGCTTGCGCAGCCCGGCGAGCGCCGTGTCCTGCTCGCCCTCCAGGAGCAGGACACGGTTGCGCAGGACGTCGAGCCGCATTCGCTCCTGGTAGGTGAGCAGGTCGTCGAAGCCGGTCAGCCGGTCCAGGACCGTGCGGGCCTCGTCGAGGTCGCCGGTGAGGACGGCGATCCGGGCGCGCACGGCCAGCAGTTGCTGCTCGATGGTGGGCGCGCCCGCGAACGGCAACGCGGCCTGGACTTCCGTGACGCGCCGCCGGGCGGACTCCGTTCTGGGCGGATCGGCCCTGAGGTCGAGCCGGGCCGCGCCGAGGCGCAGGCGCATCCAGAGCGTCAGGTCGTCGCGGCCGTCGAAGCCGTCGATGGCCTGGTTCATCAGCTCCGCGCCGGTGTCGAGGTCGCCCTGGCGGACCCGGATGTTGGCCACGGTCCACACGGCTTGGGCCCACAGCGCTCCCGAGACCTGGTCCGCCAGCGTGAGCAGTTCGTCGGCATGCCGGGCGGCGTCGGGGAGTCGCCCGGCCTCGGCCAACGCCGACACCAGGGCCAGCAGCGAGGAGGCCCGCACGCGGACCGGCAGCGCTTCGCGTTCGGCCAGCTCGTAGGCGTGTGTCGCGGCATCGACGGCGCCGGCGATCTCTCCGGTGCTGCGCATGCAGCGCGACAGTGCGGCCAGCACTCTGCACTGCAGCTCGGGTAGCCCGATCTGCGCGCTGAGCGTTGCCAGCTCGTCGAGGCATGTCCGCTGCTCGGCGTACTCCTGACGCCACTGACGCCATTCGGCGACCTGCCAGAGGGCCTGCCAGCGCAGCAGGGGGTCCTCCCCGTGGGAGGTTTTCAGGGCGTCGCTGAGGGTCTGGCCGCCTTCATCCTGGCTCAGGCCGGTGGCCAGGGTCAGGCTCTCGGCCAGGGAGGTGGCGGTGGACTGGGTGAGTGCGGCGGGGCTGATGCCGAGCTGTGCGGCCAGGTGCGTGATGGCCCGTTCGGTGGGCTGACGGGCCCCTGACTCCAGCCGGGACAGGTATCCGGTGGACATGCCCTCGCCCGCGAGGGCTGCGAGCGTCAGGCCGCGTTCGGTCCTCAGTTGCCTCAGTCGGCGGCCGAAGAGTGGTTGTTCGAGCATGTCCGAACTCCCGGGTAGCGGTTGACGTCGTCCGACGCCCCAGAGGGTAGCTTACTTGCCTCGCTGCGGACAAGTTCTTGCCTGCCACCGACGCCAACGTCGCACAGCATTGGCAATTCATCTTGGCAACTACTTGCCAAGATTGTGGCAACAGTCGTAACGTTCCTGTCGTCGCCAACGGACCTCGTCGCCGACAAGCCACAAGCAACCCGAAGGAGCACCACCATGTCCCTCACCGACCAGGACCAGCTCACCCTGCGCACCGCCGCCTGGGGCGCCGTCTCGCTGATGTCCGCCGCCGGCGCCGCCGGTTCGGCGCACAAGGCCGCCGCCGAGGGCTCCGTCGCGCTGACCTCCGCGACCGGCCTGGTCGGGCACGTGCTGGCCAAGGCGCCCAAGGGCGTGAAGTACGGCAGGACCGTGGCCGAACTCGCCGACCAGGTGCTGCCTGCCCTGAACGCCTCCATGAGCCTGCTCGAGATGCAGGCCCCGGCCGAGGCCGACAACTTCCGCCGCACCGTCCTGGTCGCCGTCGAAGCGGCCACCCACGGGAGGCCCAGCCCCACCATGACCGAGATGGCCCGCAAGATCAGCGCTGCCCTCGACACCGCCCCGGCCACGCCCGAGGTGAGCGCAGCGACCGCCGTGGCCGGGCAGGATCGACCGGAACTGCAGAAGGCCATGCAGGCGTTCGTCGATTCCGGGATGGCCGTCGGAATGCAACTGCGGGTGAACGACGAACGCGGCGAGTGGGTCGGCACCGCGGGGGCGCGCGAGCTGGGCTCGTCGGAGAAGCCTCCGGCGGACGGACGGTTCCGGGTCGGCAGCTCCACCAAGACGTTCGTCGCGACCGTGGTGCTCCAGCTCGTGGCCGAGGGCAAGATCGGGCTGGACAGCCCGGTGGACGGCTACCTGCCCGAGTTCGCGCTGGACGAGCGGATCACCGTACGGATGCTGCTGCAGCACACCAGCGGGATCTTCAACCACACCGGCGAGTACTACGAGGACGGGACGTTCGCGCCGGGAATCGCGTGGTCGGGCAAGGAATGGGTGGACGGCCGGTTCCACACCCACCAGCCCGAGGAGCTGGTCCGGCTGGCGCTGTCCAAGCCGGCGCGCTTCGAGCCGGGCACGGACTGGAGCTACGCCAACACCAACTACGTGCTGGCCAGGCTGCTGATCGAGCGGGTCACGGGCCGCTCGTTCGCCGAGGAACTGCAGCGGCTGATCCTGGGCCCGCTGGGGCTGACGGGTACCGAGGCGCCGGGCACCTCGACGGAGATCACAGGACCGCACGCCCACAGCTACTACCGGTACGAGGACGGCGGCCGAGAGCACACGGTGGACGTCACCAGCCAGAATCCTTCGTGGATCTCCGCCGGCGGTGACATGATCTCGACCACCCAGGACCTGCACACGTTCTTCTCCGCGCTGAACGGCGGCCGGCTGCTGCCCGCCGAACTGCTGACCGAGATGCGCAAGCCGGACCCGAAGATCGGCTACGGCCTCGGAATCTTCGAGCAGGACCTGGGCGAGAACGGCGGCACCGTCTACCACCACAACGGCGGCATGGCCGGCTCCGCCGCGCTGATGTACAGCACGCCCGACGGCGGCAGGACGCTGACGGCCTCCGTGACCTACGTGGACGACGCCGCCCTGTCCAAGGCGGCGGCGTTCCAGCAGGCGACACAGCAGCTCATCGACGAGGTGTTCCGCAACGGCCGGCCCACGAACTGAGACCAGCGACCAAGACCCCAGAGACGAGGACTTCATGAACACGACGCTCAGCCGGCGCACAACCGTCACGGCGCTCGCGACGGCTCTGCTGGCGGGGGCCGCCGCCCCCGCCATGGCCACCTCCACCGGGCCGGATCGCCCGGAGCTGCGCAAGGCGATGAACGCCTTCGTCGCCGCCGGTTTCACCGGGATCCAGCTACGCGTACGCGATCAGCAGGGCGACTGGACCGGCAGCGCCGGGGCGCGCGAGCTGGGATCGGCCGCCAAGCCTCCGTCCAACGGAAGCTTCTGGACGGGCAGCATCATCAAGACCTTCACCGCCACCATGGTGTTGCAACTGGTGGCTGAGGGCAGGAGCGAGCTGGACCGCCCCGCCGCCGCCTACCTGCCCGGCTACGGGCTGGACGAGCGGATCACCGTCCGGATGCTGCTGCACCACACCAGTGGGCTCTTCAACTACACCGGCGAGTACAACCCCGACGGGACGATGGGCGAGCCGGGAATCCCCGCCAACGGAGACGGCTGGGCGCCCAACCGGTTCAAGAGCTACAAACCCGAGGAACTGGTACGTCTGGCGCTGTCCAAGAAACCGCGCTTCGAACCCGGGACGCAGTGGAGCTACTCCAACACCAACTACACGGTGACGCTGCTGATGATCGAAAAGATCACCGGCCACTCCTACGCCACCGAGCTGAAGCGGCGCATCACCGGCCCGCTCGGACTGCGGAGCACCCTCGCGGCGGGCAACCGCACGACGGCACTACCCGGGCCACACGCCCACGGCTACTACCAGTACCAGGACCAGGTGATCGACCTCTCCCGCCAGAACCTGTCCCTGCTGACCGGCGCCGGCGACCTGATCTCCACCACCCAGGACTTGACCACGTTCTTCTCCGCACTGAACGGCGGCAAGCTCCTCCCCGCCCCGCTGCTGACCGAGATGCGCACGGCGATCCCCACGTCCATCCCCAAGCAGGACTACGGCCTCGGCATCTGGGCGCAGGACCTGGGCCCCGGCTGCGGCACCGTCTACCAGCACAACGGCAGCCCACCGCACGGCTATGGGGCACTGATGTACAGCTCCCCCGACGGCAGCAAGACCCTGACCGCCTCGGTGACCTGGCTGGACTCGGCCACCAGAGGCCCGGCGAAAGACTTCCTGACCCTTGTGGACGCCCTCGTCAAGCAGGAATTCTGCGACCCGCCGACCGACTCATCCGACCAGCGCGAACCGGCCGGCCAGTCACAGCCGCGCAGTCCTGGTTCTGCCTCCTGACGAGCGAATGGCCGCAGCGGCGTCGGGGAAGGAAATGTCGACGGCGGAGTGCCGTAGCCGTAGACAGCCATACACAAGCGAGAGGCCCGTCACCACGTTTCCGCTGGTGACGGGCCTCTTCCCGCTGGTGTGGCAGGTGCAAGGTTCGAACTTGCGTAGGCTGAGCCGACGGTTCTACAGCTCGTGACCATTGCAGTGGAGAAATGGCCTTCTATCTGCAGCCGGGCCTTGTACTGCGGCCATGAGACTCATGATCATTGCACGCATATTGCACGGTGATCGGCTTCCATCTTCGCCCTACGCCGTATCTCCCCCTGCCGGGCATGCGGTCTTTTCGGTGAGCAGGCTACAGAGCAGGGCCGTGAGCAGGAAGCCGACCACCACGGGGACCCCTATCAGCATGCCGAATGCAAGGGTCTCGTTGGACACCCAGGGGTCATACTCCGGCTGGATGACGACGACCGCCAGCATGACGAAGGGGGCCACCAGCCCTACGGCCGGCCAGTAGGGCAGGCGGGCCAACCACGCAGCCACCATGCTGAGCGGGAAGGGCGCCAGCGCAAACGCCATTGCCAGCTTGAGCTCGGAATCCGAGTCGGTGGTCGGCCAGGCGAGGAGGAGCAGCAGCAAGACCGCCACTGCTGCCCCGGCCAAGGCCGACCTCAATAGGAGACGCACAGCGTGATTGTCGCAAATCAGGGGCGGACGGGTCGATATACGGAAACTGGTCTGCTGAGCCTCAGCGGTCAATAAAGGCCGGTCTTCAGACAATGGTCTTCCCGATCACGCATCCTGAAGCGTGTGACCATGCCGCAGGCCCCCGACTCGTTGCCACACTTCTATGACTGTGGCTGTCTGGACATCTACTTCTGCCCAGCGTCCGACGAGGTCGAATACCCTCGCCACAATGGTTTCGCTGCCTGCTGCGACAACGTACCTGGCCACATCCCCGTGCGGACGCACACGCCTCCCACCTGATCACCCCGTCTGCCGTCCTCCCGCCCGAAGGAGAAGTGGGCCAGGGCGATGGGGACAAGGTGGAGCCGCCAACTGGAGGAACGACCTTGTCCCCGTGGCCCTGGCCTGCTCGCCTGTCCCGGGTCGACGGCGGACGGGATGATCGGTTCCACCTCAGCCACCTACGGACCTCAGGTTCGATGCGGCGATCATCCCGGAGCCGGAGAACCCCCTCTGGAGGCATATCACGAGCAGCCAGACCGTTCCATTGGCGCCCGCCAGCATGGGATCATCGGCGTCATGACGATGATCAGAAAGGGCCATGCCGCGTAGGCGCCCTTCCGCGGTTCGCGCACGACGGTTGCGGTGCCGAACCCACAGACCCTCAATCCATCAAGTCCCCGGACTCACAGCCCGACCAATGGCCGCGGTTATCGCCCTTGAACACACAATCCTGCAACCGGGCGAAGTGGCAGCGACCCTCTTGGCCTGGACCCGGGACGTCATTCCTGGCACTACGACTCAGCTCCCGCCCACGTGCTCGTGTCCTGGATGCTCATGGGAAATCGATCCACGCGGAGACCTTGAGCGAATCCTCGTCGCACTCCCCGATTGGGCCAGGTCGTACCTTTACGGCCTGGTGCTGCCGATCGACAGGAGTTTTGTCGCTCGAACGACTCCTGACCCTCGCGCATCACCTGACTGGCCATGGTGGCGACAGCGCCGCCGTCCGTACTTCGGAGACAACACTCGCTGAGCTGGCGGCGGTGTGGCCCACATACGGCGAGCTGAGTGTGTATGGCGGGGCTCGGCCCTCAGTCCCGCGCCGGTCGGGACCGACCCCCAGGCCGCATGCCCGACCGGCAGGCGGGCGGCGGGCCGGACGGCGGCGCGCCGCGCCGCCGCTTGATACCTACAAGAGCTATTCGGCAATGTTCCGATTGAGCCCAATATCACCAGGTAAAGCTAGAAAAAATAGACAGGTGTCCAGCCAGTGACCGTCCGCTTTTCAGGCGGAGCAATCGCCCTGGTCTGGTAGCGGAGACCCTAGCCAGAGGAGGTTGAACGGTGGTCGAAGTGAGTCCGTGTGCGGGGACGTCGCTGTCAGCGCTGCTGTCGCCACTTCGCCGGGATCTGCGAGATCGTCCCGGGCCGTAGGACTATGTCCTCATGTCAGTGACCGAGTTCGCCGGTGTGACCAAGAATAGCGCCAGCGTGGCGGGAAGGGCCGAGGGCAGCGGTTGATGGCCATGTTCGCCTGCATGTATTTCGCCGCCCTCGGACCCGGCGAGGCCGTCAGCCTCCGCGAGCAGGACTGCCACCTCCCACCGCAAGGCTGGGGACGGCTCACTCTCGACGGCTCGCGCCCCGAGGTGAACCGTCGATGGACCGACACCGGCGATGCTCACGAGCGGCGCGGTCTCAAGCACCGGGGACAGGATGACGTCCGCCGCATCCCGATCCCACCAGAACTGGTCAAGATCCTTCGACAACACATCGCAGAGTTCGGCATCGCCCCTGACGGGCGGCTGTTCCGCAGTGAGCGCGGCGGCGTGGTCGCCTCGACGGCCTACACCGAGGTCTGGCAGGGAAGCCCGCACCCTCGCGCTCACACCCGCCCAGGTCGCCTCACCACTCACCCGCCGACCGTACGACCTCCGGCACGCGGCCGTCTCCCTCTGGCTCAACGGCGGCGTCCCCGCTCCAGAAGTGGCCGCCCGTGCCGGCCACGGCGTGGACGTCCTCCTGCGTGTCGACCACAAGTGCATCGACGGCCAGGAGGACATCGTCAACCAGCGGATAGCCGACGTACTGACCGCATGAGATCACAAACGGCACCACTCGAAAGGCTCCGGCTTCCCCCGGGGCCTTTCGGCGTTGAGGGGCGGCAGCATCCCGCACACATCCCGGATCGTGGGCGCCCACCTGGGGAAACGTCCCCAGATCCATCCCGCGTATATCCCGCGACCAGCGACAAACGGCCGCTCAGGGCGGCATCTGGTGCATACCCCTGAAACGCAGAAGAGGCCCCGAAGGGCCTCTGAACTGCAGCTACTGCTGGTGGCAGGTGCAAGGTTCGAACTTGCGTAGGCTGAGCCGACGGTTTTACAGACCCATTGTGACCAAGCCCTGACCAGAGGTTCTTGTCGCCGCTCCGCCAATGTGGCCGCGTATTGGCCGTGCTTGAGGCGAGCAGCGTACCTGCTCCATCAGCGAAGCGAATGCCACTTACACCAATTCTAGGCTCTCCTTCAGAGACACAATCCGACATGAGGGGCCGATCATCTCGCGAATGCCGCGTGAAGAGACCCATGATCGATCCCTCTAAGGTGACTCCGAGCTGCGCCGATTCACGTCAAGGTAGCAGCGATGATTATCACACTCCGCTGGCTGCCGCGAACCTCTACACCGGGCTCCCAAGGACGAATCCTGGGGTAACCCCAGCGGCTGGTGACCAGCCATAGCACACCTGCCCCGTTATGTCAGTTCTGTCGGCTTCCATCCGGAATGTTGCGCTCCGTACCTGCTAGGTAGCCTAAATAGATCTTGCTGCCTTGATCTTCCGAAAGTTACGCTCTGCCTGTTTGGCAACATGCTCCGAGCCGCACGGGTCAAGACGTCTGTCTACGCCTTGCCGGGTGGGGTGGAGTGACGTCTGGCGTCCGCAGGGCCGCCCCTCGTTGGTTCGGAGTGTGACGGCGTATGCGCCGGACTTTGTCGTGGGCTCATTCTCGTTTGGCGCTGGTGGCGCTGGGCGCCGCTGTGCCTGGCCTGCTGACTTTCACCGCTCTTCCCGCGGGCGCCCACGCTGGACAGACGTCCACGGCGATGGCCAAGGCCGAGATTTTTGACATCCCGCAGCAGCAACGCGGGACGGCCCAAAACCTGCCCAGCCTGGTGCCTACCTCGGTCACGCAGCCTGTAAGTGCGGGTAAGCCTGACCGACAGAAGCCGGTCCAGATCCGGGGCGGGTTGTCGTTGGATGTGCGGCCTGCGGTGCGGAAGGCGGAGACGCCGGATCTGCCGGCGGGCACTGCGCGTGCTGAGAAGCAGGATCAGCTGAGCAGCACCGCGGCCACCTTCCCGATCATCGATGATGTGTATCCCGATACGGGGATGTTGATCGGTTCAGTGACGCCGTTACTGACGGTCAAGGCCACCCGTATGGGGGGCGGCACCGAGCTGGATCTGAAGTTCTCCTTCACGATCTGCGAGAAGCCGGAGGAGGAGAGCGGGGGCACGCAGCCTCCGCCGACGCCGGTGTGTGTGCAGTCAGGTGCGCTGCTCGGGCAGAACAGCTGGCGGGTGCCGGCTGGGAAGCTGGAGTGGGGCAAGCAGTACGAGTGGTGGGTCCGAGTTGTCGACAGCGTCAGCGCCGAGTGGGACCAGAGCGAGAAGCAGCTGGTGGTGATCGGCGCGCGGCAGCCGTTGACGAGCGCGCATCTGGGCGAGCGCACGAGCGGCGGCCAGGAGTTCTCCCCGGTGGGGGGCAACTACACCACGACCGTGGTGGATGCCGAGGTGGCGGCCGCCGGGCCGTCCTTGTCGGTGACGCGCACCTACAACAGCTTGGACGCGCGTACCGATGCCATGTTCGGGGCGGGCTGGTCCACGCAGTGGGACATGAAGATCGTCGCGGAGCGGGCCGGGACGCAGGTGACCGGGCTGCTGGTCACCTCCCCGATCGGGCAGGTGAGTCGGTTCGCGGCCAAGGGGGGCGGCACCTATCAGGCGCCGCCCGGCATGCACGCGGTGCTGGCCGATGTGAGCGGCGGCGGCTGGCGGCTGATGGACAAGTCGTCCACCACCTTCCACTTCAACGCGGCGGGCCGCCTGACGAAGATCACCGACCGGCGTGGCCGTAGCCAAACCCTGAACTACGGCACCGACGGCAAGCTTGCCGCGGTCACCGCGGTGGGCGGCCGCGCGCTGCATTTCACCTGGAACGGCACGCGAGTGGCATCGGTGTCCACCGACCCGGTCGACGGGCACAGCGCCACCTGGACCTACGCCTACACCGGCGACAACCTGACCAGCGTGTGCGCACCGCAGGACGCGCCGAACTGCACGACCTACAGTTACGCCGACGGGTCCCGATATCGCGGCATCGTGCTGGATTCGGAGCCGGTCGGCTACTGGCGTCTGGGCGATGCCCCGAACCAGTCGGCCGCCAACGAGGGCAGCAACGGCGTAGCCGGCATCTACACGGGTGTCACGGTGGGGCAGCCGGGCGCGCTGCAGGGCAGTACCGACACCGCAGGTGGCTTCACCAAGTCGGTGGTGGCCTTGCCGAGTTATGTGCTGGCTCGGGCCAAGGACCAGGTGTCGGTCGAGGGCTGGTTCAAGACGACGCAGAACGGTCTGCTGTTCTCAGCCGCCGAGCTCGGCTATCAGTACGGCGCCGGCAATGCGGTGCTGTACGTGGGCACCGACGGCAAACTGCGCGGCCAGTTGGGAGAGGTCAAGCCCAACGGCGGCAGCAACTACACGTACAACCCGATCACCAGCAGCGGCCCGGTCAACGACGGCCAATGGCACCACGCAGTGCTCACCGTGGCCGGGCAGCAGCAAAAGCTTTACCTGGATGGCCAGTTGGCCGGCCAGCTGACCGGGACGATGGACCAGGAGTACCGGGCGGAGGCCTACATCGGCAGCGGTGAGCGCGCTTCCACCTGGTCCGACATTCCCGGTGGGCAGGCCGCCTCCGGCGCGTTCGCGTTCAAGGGGTCCATCGACGAGTTCGCCCTATATGACAAGCCGCTGAGCGAGACCGAGATCCAGGCCCATTACGCCGGGCGGCCGAAGGTTGCCAACAAGCTGGCCAAGGTCACTCTGCCATCGGGCCGAGTGTGGGCGGACAACACCTACGAGACGGTCTCCGACCGCCTGCTCACCCACACCGACCAGCACGGCGGCACCTGGCGGCTGGGCAAGTCCATCCCCAACTGGGTGGACAAGGTGTCAGAGATCAAAGTCACCGACCCGGCCAACAACACGCTGACCTACGGCTTCGACTTCGGCCGCAACCTACGCCCGGCCTATACGATCGACCAGTTGCAGTACAAGACCAGCTTCGCCTATGACACCGGTGGCTACGTGGCCAAGGTCACCGATCCTAACAACAACATCTTCAAGCAGACCAACGACAAGCGCGGCAACGTGCTCACCTCCACGTCATGCCGTGCGGCCGGCAACTGCCAGACGTCGTACATCAGCTATCACGTGAACAAGGACGACGAGTTCGACCCGCGCAACGACCAGCCGACCGCGGTCCGCGATGCCCGCTCGTCCTCGGCCACCGACAACACCTACGCCACCACCTACGAATACAATTCCTACGGCGAGCTGACCAAGCAGACCACGCCGGCCACCCTCGACTTCCCCAACGGCCGCTCCACCGGCGTCACCTACACCGACGGCACGGACCCGGCGGTGGGTGGCGGTACCACCCCGGCCGGTCTGGTCAAGACGAGCACTGATGCCAAGGGCAACGACACTACGTTCACGTACAGCGCCGCGGGCGACCTAGCTGTACAGACCTCTCCAAGCGGGCTGATCTCCGCGTTCGAGCACGACGTGCTCGGGCGGACGACCGCACAGACTCAGATCTCCGCCGCCGAGCCGAATGGAGTGAAGGAAACCTTCACATACGACGCCGCCGGTCGACTGGCCACCCAGACCGCCCCTGGAGTCAAGAACGAGATCAGCGGCGTCACCCACACCGCGAAGACGACCTACACCTACGATCCGGACGGCAACCTGCTCACCGAGAACGTAACCGACCTGACCGGCGGCGATCCCGCGCGCACCACAACCTCGACCTACGACGCCTATGGCCACCAGGAGACCAGCACCGACCCGGAAGGCGGCCTGATTCGCACCACCTGGGACAAGCTTGGCCTCCCGGTCACTGTCACAGACCAGCTGGGCTCGGTGTTCGGCTACACCTACACCAAACGGGGTGAGCTGGAGAAGCGCACCCTGAAAAACTGGACCGACAGCCCTGTCAACCCCAAGCCTGCCAAGGACATCACGCTGGAGTCGTTCTCCTATGACCCCGGCGGGCGTCTGGCCACCCAGGTCGATGCAATGGGCCGCAGGACCTCCTACACCTACTACGCCGACGACCGCCTTGCTGAGGTGAGCGGCGTCGACGTCAAACTGAACGGTTCCAGCGTCCCGAAAAATGTGGCGCTGGAAACCAACACCTACGATGCAGCCGGCAACCTCATCAAGAAAGTCACCGGCAACGGCATCACCACCACCGACTACGTCTACGACGCGGCTAACCGACTCACCTCGACAACCCTCGACCCGGCCAACCTCGCCCGCAAGACCGCTTATGTCTATGACGCCAACGGGTTGATCACGAAAGAAACCCTTACAGGGGCGGGCAGCAGCAGAGAAGAGACCGTTGAGAATTCCTATAACCCCATTGGTGCGGTGATCAGACAGAAAGTCGAGAACGGGTCTCAAGATTTGATCACCACCTGGCAGGTGGATGACCGCGGGCTCATCACGGCCATGACCGATCCCCGCGGCAACGAAGATGGAGCGACAGCAGCAGACTTCACTACCACCCGCCGCTACGACCAGCTCGGCCGACTGATAGAGACCACAGTGCCTGCTGTTCAAGTCGAAAGGGCAGGCGTACCGGCAGTCACTGCGAGGCCGACCATGCGGGCCGGCTACAACACCTACGGCAATCAGACGCACATCGTCGACGCTGAAGGTCGAACCAGCACCACCAGCTACGACATGTCTGGACGAGTTGCCTCTCGGACCACGCCTGCCTACACGCCACCAGGCAGCGTCATCACAGTAACCCCTCAGACAACCTTCGCATACGACAACGCAGGCCGCCTGATCCGCATTACAAACGCGCGCGGACACGCCACGACCTTTGAACACGATGCACTGGGAAACCAGGTCCGCGTCACCAACCCGCCTGCAGGCCCAGGGCAGGCCGCCGGGCAATGGGTTTCGGAATACGACCTGGTCGGTGAGGAACTGGCCGTCATAGACCCGACCGGCGCGCGCACCCAGGCAACATACGACGACCTGGGACGGCAAATAACGCATACTGAGGTCGAGCGAAAACCGGCCAACGCCGCCTACATCACCACAATGACCTACAACGATGCGGGCGACCTCACCAAGAGGACCTTACCGGGCGACAGGACCACCAGCTATGAAGTGAACGCCGCCGGCGAAGTCACGACCGTGACCGACCCAATGAACGACACCACAGCGTACACCTACGACATTGCAGGTCGTGCGGCCAAGTACAGCAACCTCACTGGCAATGCCACACTCGGCGAATACGATCTCGCAGGTCGGCTCACAAATGTGAAGCGATTGGACAAGAACGGCGCCATCGCTCGCACCGTTGGCTTCAGCTACGACTCCGCCGGCAACGTCATCCAGTACACATCTGGTGAGGGGCACGTGACCCGGCGCCATTACGACGCCACTAACATGCTCACCAAGCTCATCGAACCTATCTCCACTGACGAGTCGATCACCACAAGCTTTGGCTATGACGCCAACGGTGCACCTACCCGCGTCACCGACGGACGCGGGAACGCCACATGGACCACCTACAACAGTCTCGGTCTGATCGAAACTCTCACTGAGCCCGCTACAACCGCCCACCCCGGACTGGCCGACCGCACCTGGACGCATGCCTACGACGCCACTGGAAACGAAACCGCACTTATCAAGCCCGGCGGCGTACGACTGGATCGGCAATTTGACGCCCTCGACCAGGTGACAAAAGTTACCGGCTCTGGGGCGGGAATCGTCTCAGAAGACAAAACCTACACCTATGATCTCAGCGGCCGTCCCATTGTCGTCAGTGGTCAGTCCCTGGAATACAACGACCGCAGCCTACTCACCAAGGTAACCTCGCCGACCAGCGGCACCAGCAGTTTCGCCTACGACGCAGGCGGCAATCCAACCCAACGCGTAGATGCGACTGGAACGACCATCTTCACCTGGGACAAGGACGATCGACTCAAAACCGTCAACGACCCGGTAAGCGGCCGGATCAATACCTACGATTACGACAAGGCCGACCGGCTCACCACAATCACATCTGCCAATCCGGCCAACACGCAGGCCTACACCTACGACGCACTGGATCGGCCACTCACTCATACTCTGAAGAACAGTAGCGGCACCCAACTCGCCACGATCACTTACGGATGGGACAAGGACGACAACCTCACGTCCAAGACCACCGAAGGGTTGGCCGGCGCGGGAACCAATACCTACGGATATGATCACGCCAACCGGCTTACCTCTTGGACAGGCCCGGACGGCAACACCACAACCTACAGTTGGGATGCCTCTGGCAACCGCATCAAGGCCGGCGACAAGACCTTCACCTACGACGAACGCAACCGGCTCCTCTCCGGCGACGGCAGCACCTACACCTACAGTCCGCGTGGAACTCTGGCCAGCCAAACCAAAAATGGGAACACGCGCACTCTCACCTTCGATGCCTTCGACCGGCTGATCAACGACGGCGCCGCAACCTACACCTATGACGCCTTCGACCGCATGGCTACCCGACAGACAGGCGCCGGTCAGCAACGCTTCGTCTATGCCGGACTCGACAATGATGTGGTCGCCATCACCGATCAAAATGGCGTCATCCAATCCTCGTTTGGCCGCGATCCTGCAGGTGACCTGGTCAGCATCAAAGAAGGCGGCAATCCCGCCATGGGCGTGCTCGCCGACCTCCACCAAGATGTAGTCGGCACCTTCTCGGGTACCGCACTGTCCGCGACGACTGCCTACAGTCCATTCGGTGAAGTCATTGCACAAAGCGGCAGT
The DNA here is from genome assembly GCF_040675235.1 of Nonomuraea sp. NPDC049637. Classification (NCBI taxonomy): domain Bacteria; kingdom Bacillati; phylum Actinomycetota; class Actinomycetes; order Streptosporangiales; family Streptosporangiaceae; genus Nonomuraea; species Nonomuraea sp. NPDC049637. Next base: position 4,904 of record NZ_JBFAOM010000006.1, on the reverse strand, counting down.
AAACCTAGCCTCGGCTACCAGAGTGAATACACTGATCCTGACACCGGTGCTGTCAATATGCACGCTCGCTGGTATCAGCCCGGTACGGGAGCCTTCACCTCTCGTGACAGTTGGACTCTCCCGCCCTCCCCGTCGGTCCAGGGGAACCGTTACACCTACGGGAACGGCAGCCCGCTGGTCAATTCAGACCCGACCGGGCATTGGCCATGGAATCCGAACTGTTGGAAAGTAAAAAATCCGTGGGATGTCCTCACAGGACTGGTGTGTGATGTCGTCACTGACGCCCCGCCGAACGGAGCTAAGCAGTCCGACAGTCAGTGCATGCCGAACGACAAGCGAGCGGTCTGCGGCTACAAGCCGCCCAAACCGGATCCGTGTGCCGAATTCTCCAACGCATGCCCTAACAATAATCGTGGTAATCACGACCCAAAAAAGGGCACCAAAAAGCCCAAGGAGCCGACCGGCAAGAAGCCGTCTCCTCAGCCCGGCCCTCCAAACAACTATCATCCACCCACTCCTCCAAGCCCGCCGTCCCCTCGTCCTCGCCAGAAAAAGAAAGAGCCTGTTCGCAAGCCTGATATTCCCTGGGGACATTTTTGCGGCAAAAAATGCATGATCGACGGCAACCTGCCGCTAGACGAGATCTGGCCTGTCGGTATTGATTACACAGGATTCGGTGGCGTCTGGTTCCTTGACGGCGACGGCCCTGGATTCGTTAAGCTACCATCCCGACCGACAACAGAGCCGCAAGATGATCAGCAGCCTGCACCAGCTCCCGATAAGGAGCCAGCACCAGATCCTCCGAACGGAGGCTATGAGAGTTCTGGATGCGAGCCCAGGATGGAGCATTATGTCGACCCTCGCGACGAGCGCCCGATCGGAGGATTCGCTCGATACTGTAGTCCTTTAAACAGAACACCAAGAGAAAGAGTTATCGACCCTAAATATTGGCCCAAAAGAAATCCAGCCGATAGCAGAAACGGGAACATTCAACGTTATAGTCGATGTCACATCATCGCCCATTCTTTAGGTGGGCCAGATAGAGATCGACGCAATATCGTGCCATGCCTTACCGTCGTAAACAATGGGCCGATGAGTCGGTACGAAAGAGCCGTAAGAAGAGCGGTCCAAGATGCGGCCGGCAAGAAGACCGTGGACTATCGCGTAGAAGTCAAATATAGGGGCCGAAGCCCGAGGCCTAGCAGGTTTCGCATGACAACGTCGATCGACGGAGAAGTAGTCTCCGACGAGTGTATATACAATGATCACAACGGCACGGTGACAGATGGCTACTATTGCTGACCTCGAAAATCTGATTGGCCCTCCAATTAGGCCCGCACCTATAAATGACTGGGATGCAATCGAGGCCGATCTAGAGTTGCGCCTGCCGGCCGACTACAAGGAACTGATGACCAGATACGCCAGCTTGAAGCTTGATGCGCACTTGGGGCTGTACATCCCCAATCCTGGTGATCACCCGCAGGAGACAATGCGTGAGGGTGTTCTAAGTATGCTCCGCGACCTGGGCCCTCACGAAGATGAAGAGCTTGAGATTGTAGATGGCCAGGGCAACGTCCTCGAAGAGCGTCACTTCCCTCACTACCCTCATCCGGAGGGACTTCTTCCATGGGGCTCGACGCAGAACGGCGATGTTTGCCTCTGGGAGACAACAGGCGACCCCGACACATGGAAGGTCTGCATCTCCGATGGTATTTTTATATGGAAACACGGCAGTGGTATTCTAGATTTCCTCGTCAAGGCCAATCAATGGAGTCTTTCATGCCCTCTGCTTCCCGACGGCGGCAATTTGGACCGCACATATACCTGAAGCGCTAGCGTCCTGAGTAGCGGCCTTCTTCGGTGAACTGCAGGACGAGGATGGCCTGCACGATCGTGGTGGCGAGGTGCGGGCAGCCGCGCAGATTGGACAGGGCCTTCCTGGCCTTGATGGCAACGGTGCGTTCCACGCAGGCGCGGATGCGAGCGTGTGCCCGGTGAACCGAGCGCTGATGGCGCGACAGCGGCGTCTGGATGCTGCCGCCCGCACCTTGATAGCCTGTCGGCGAAATCTTCACCTGCGGCGGTCAACGCGTCGATTAGGCCAATGGCGCGCGCTGCGGTCAGGTTGTGCGTGGCATCGGGCAGCGCCGGTGAGACCCGTACGAGTCGGCCCGGGTTGGCCAGGACCTGCATGTTCAGGCTATGGCGTCGGTGTTTGCCGGAGTAGTATGGCCGTTCGTCGGCCAGACGTTCGATAGGAATAAGGGTGCCCCCCGAGGATAGCGTGGGCCAGCCAGCCAGCGCGTAAGACCGCGGCGTGGACGCTGACGAGCAGGTTAACTGCCTCGCGGACGTATCACCAGGCGGTGCTGGTCCCGAGGGCGACGCTTGCGGCCAGGGCGTGTGGCGCCGTTGCGCAGCTGGGCGAGCACGAGATGGGCTTGCCGAGACGCATCCAAAGGCGCCGCCACCGGCATCGCCGTCCCAGCGGTCCTCGAGCACCTGCTCGAGGACCGCGATCAGCTCTGCCTCCACGGCGTCAGCCTGATTAGCCCGAACTTTACGCCGCAGTGTGGCTGCGCCATCCCCCACCGCTTGTCAGGCATCGGTGGCCATGGCCGTCACCAACGGTCCAGCGACTAAACCGATCGGATCCACTCGGCCCCCTCTCCTCCGTAGACAATCCCTCACGGGAGATAGAACCCCATGAGCAACAGCACGCGGCCCAAACCGCAGATAAGTACCGCTACCACCTCATCGGTGGCGTGATCCCCCGCGGGTGCCGTGCAGGCGCGGTCAGGGATTCCATCGGGCTCGTGAACGGTCATGAGTCCGTTACCGCAGATAGCGCTTCACTATCTGCGATGGAGCGTCGCCGCGGCACTCATCACCGAGACGGGACCAACGCGCGGAGGAGGTCTTCGCGAAGGCGCTCCTTCAAAGACGCAGGGTCTTTGGTCTGCTCGTGCGCGATGCGGATCGTTGGAACGCCGCAGCGGCTCCAATGCCGGTCGCGGTCCTCGTCGTCGGCCTTGCGGGTGCGGCCGTAGTGGTGTGGGCCGTCGACTTCGATGACGACAACTCGGCTGTTACCGAGAACTGTGAAGTCGGGGCTGCGCACGCCCGCGTCACGAAGCTTGGCCGAGGGCAGCGGCAGGATAGCGATGGAGCGCTGAGGAGGACTGTCCCGTTGGATCTCGCAGAGGATCTGATAAACGACAAGCTCGGCCCGGCTGCTGAAGACCAAGCCGTCCAGGGTCGGGTATCCCTCGCCGGCTGCTCGCTCGCGTCGCGCCTGGTTGGTTGCAGGAGGAGTAGCGGCTACTTGCCGCCAATTCTGCGGCACTGGAGGAAGGGGCAGAAGTGCGGCCTCGACGACCAGGGAGAAGACGTCTCCGCGTTGAAGCCGTTTGAGAACGGTGGCCAGGTGTTGCCAGATCAGCTCGGTCACTGCGGGGGTGAACTCAGTGACGAGAGCGGGGGCCACGGTGAGGACGGCCTCGTAGGTGGCATCCGTCCAGTTGTCGCCGGGCATCGGGTGGAAGAACCCGCCATCACGGCGCAGGGTGAGAGTCGCGCGGGGAAGAAGGTCGCGGGCCAGTACCTGGCCATCTGCGTCAAGGAGACGGTGCACCTGACCAAGGACGAGGTCGAGCTTGCTGGCGTCATCGTCCCTGAGAGGCAGGGGGATCACTGGGCCTGCAGCCTGTCCTGTCGCGACAGGACGGTAGATCGGCCGCCCCGACAAGAACTCCTGAGCCCGCAGGGCCCAGCCGTCCGGCTCCAGGAGCCGGTTCAGCTCATCGACCTGCCGGGCGGCCCGGTAACATCGGGCTGCACTTCGGGATGAACTACCCGCGTCAAAAACGCTAGGAGGACCTCGTCGGGGCCCTCAAGAAGCTGGAAGCGGGAGTCTTCGAAGATCCAGTCGTTCTCCCAGTCACAGTTGTTCATCCGATGCTGCGTGATGTCGCCGCGAGCTGTCGGATGTCGAGTATCCCTCGATGGCAATGCGTCCAGGTCGTATAGGCCGTCCAGGAAGGCGATCTCATCGAGGCGTCCCCACCATGTCCCACCCCCGCCGCCTAAGTAGTCGAAGATGTCGCGTCGAGTCACCGCTGTGATCTTCGTCTGATGGTCATGCATCGACGAAGAGGAAGACCGTGCCATGCACTCAGGATGAGCCCTCCGATCGGTCCATGCCACCAGCTCAAGCCTTGCGGCGATCCAGACCATCGTTGCATCTCTAGACGGGCAAATAAGCCGTCCCCCAAACGACGATTTTCGGGACGGCCCTTCCCAGTCGCAGTGGCGGGCGCTGCTCTAGACGTGATCCTGGTCCAAGCAGGGCCTCATCATGGGCAACCAGTTCTCGCGAACCGACGGTGGGGCCCTGCCCCCGAGGTGTGGACACCTTGAGTACCGGATGATGGAGATCCGGAGACAAGGAGTTCCACGTGGCGATGAAGTCGTATCCGCCGGAGTTCAAGGCGGACGCCGTCGCGTTGTATCTGTCCGATCCGGGACGGACGCTGGCCTCGGTGGCCGAGGACCTGGGGATCAGCCGGGAGACACTGCGTAACTGGGTGCGTCAGGCCCAGGCGGAGGGCACTGCGGGCGCGAAGAAGCGGGCCCCGCACAAGCGGCCGGCGCGGGGCCCGCTATCGTCCGACGACGTGCTGGAAGAGGAGAACAAGCAGCTCAAGGCACGGATCCGGGAGCTGGAGATGGAGCGCGACATCCTGCGCCGGGCAGCGAAGTATTTCGCCGGAGAGACGAACTGGTGAGCCGCTTCGAGTTCGTCGACGACCACGCCGGCGCCTTCGGCGTCAAGCGGCTGTGCCGGGTCTTGAAGGTGTCCCGCTCGGGCTTCTACCGGTGGCGCAGGGCGGCGCCGGCCCGGG